>NZ_CAJCKE010000032.1:0-45896 GCF_903970925.1 Serratia sp. ME47
ATTCCTCTGTAGTTCAGTCGGTAGAACGGCGGACTGTTAATCCGTATGTCACTGGTTCGAGTCCAGTCAGAGGAGCCATATTTAGAGAAGCCCGCTTAAGGAAACTTAAGCGGGCTTTTTGCTTTTAAGCTGCCAGTTGCATGAAATAAGCAATGAGCGAAACGTGAACGTTAAAAGAGCGATCGCGACATCAACCATCACGCCACCGGGTTCCCGGTAGCAGGCACGATCACTGAATTGTCAGCCGTAACGCTAAAGCTTGCGGGTATGGATCAAAGTAATTCTGCGTCAGCAAATAGGCATCCTGATATTCCGCCAGATAATGTTTCAGAAGCGTCATCGGGGCCAATATGGGCAACAACCCTGCACGATAATTGAGGATTACCTCTCGCAGCTCTCCGCGCTGGCGCATCGTTAGCTGGTTACGGAAGTACCCCTGGATGTGCATCAGCACGTTAGTGTGGTTTTTACGCGAGGCAGGTTTCTTCAGGATCGTCATTAACTTATTGCGGTAGACCGCAAAGAAGGCATCCAAATCCTCCCACTCATGCAGCGTCGCAACGAACGGACCAATCTCCCGATACCCTGCCTGATGGTGCGCCAACAGCTGCAGTTTATAGCGGCTATGAAAATCCAGTATCGCCCGCCGCGTTAGGCCCGTTTTGCGCAAGGTATTAAGCGCATGCAACGCAAAAACTCGTTCGACAAAGTTTTCGCGCAGAACCGGATCGTGCAACCGACCATCCTCCTCCACCGGCAGCCACGGATATTTTTCCATCAGCGCGGCGGTAAACAGCCCCACCCCCTCCTTGCGCCCACGATTCCCTTTCTCGTCATAGAGGCGCACGCGCTCCATGCCACAGCTGGGTGATTTCGCGCAGACGATAAAACCAGACAGTTCACCCAACCCGGTCAGATATTCCTCGCAAAAATCGGCCATTTTAACGGTCACATCTTCGTGGGGCGCATGGCTAAGGCGCATGCGAATCTGTCCAACGGAGGTTTGCACCAAACGCAGCGCCGGTCGGGGCACCGGCAGGCCGATCGCCATCTCCGGGCAGACGGGCCGAAACGTCACCCACTGAGCCAGTCTATCCATGACAAACTCCGTCCGCTTATGCCCGCCATCAAAGCGGACGGCAGCCCCCGTTAAACAGCCGCTGATCCCAATGACGGGTTGCGTTTTCATGACATTCTCCTCGCTATTGTGCTTTACGGGAGAAGAAGAGCGTCACCGTGCCAACGGAGAAGCCAAATTTCTTCATCTCGGTTTTATTGAACAGATGATGACCGTCCTGCAGATACATCCAGTCATCAAAATTGAGCAGCCAGGTTCTGCCTCTGGATGTCACATTCATGCTGTAATGCCAGTTGAACGCGTTGCCCGCTGCCTGTCCCTTCGCGACGCCTTGAATGTCGCCGGCCGTGCCCTCGTAACGATCGGCGCTAACTTTTCGGATATGCCATACCCTCTGCTGTTTCTCGCCATCGTCATACACAAATCGCTCGTTGAGGGTCAGCGTGTCCCCTACGACATCACCGTTTATATCGACATGGAAGCGACGAAGCTGTGTGCCGTTGCGGTCCTGGACCATCCCCCACGCCTGCGTCTCCCCCTGAAAATACTGAAAGATATCCAGCGTCGGCTGCTGCCGGCGATAGTCTGCAATTTCAGCGCTACAGCCGGTGAGCTGCATCAACAAGGGCAGGATTAGGATCAATAAACGTTTCATTCATCACCTCCGGTGAGCTGCTGCCGCAACTCGGGATATTGGGTGCGGGGACCCAGCCAGATCGCGAGAAAGTTTTCACTGAACGCCGCCGATTGTGGTGGGCCTAGCGGGATAAAATGCCTTTGTGTTGCAGACATGCGATACCAGAACTGCCCCCGCCTTGCTTTTTGCACAAACGCCAACTGCATTCCCGGCACGACGTCTGGCCATATGTTTCCCAACATACGCAGCCATGACTCACTCAGCGCTTCACGCGCCAGAATGCCCTGCGCCCGCCACTGTTCACGCGTGGCATCCACCAGTTCCTGACGTTCAATCGTGTGCTGATAGGAGATAATCAGCGCTTGATCTTCCCCCAACCCACGATATCGCCCCTCCGGCGTGCGCAATTGCGAGGTATAAATCGTAAACGGCCCCCAGGTGAGCGTCGCGTCGCCGACTTTTTGCCAACTTAACCAGTCTGCCGCGCCCGCAAACGGCGCAATCGCCATGAATCCCAGCAGCATCAGTAAGGCAGGTTTCATTGTCGTGGCCTCATGAGAATATGGAAAAACAGTATCAGCGCCAGCCAGCCCGCCGCCAACAAACCAACGACGACAGCGGTCGGTTTCAGAAAGGCAATCGCGCCCAGACGTTCCCCCAACAGGTAGGCAGCCGGCCCTCCGCCAGTAGCCATCAGCGCCAGCTGCCAACCCGGCAAGGCGGTCGAGCAGACCAGGTGCGTCCACAGGGCGGCGAACATCAGCCAGAGCGCAACCATCCATAGCGGCAGCAGCGCCTCTCCGTGAAAATCAACCAGCCCCGCCAGCGCCCACAGCGCGTCGAGCCCACTGCCCGCCGCCGCCAGCGCCAGCGCATGCACGCGCTGCGTTGGCGGGAGCAAGAAGCAGGCTAACATCGCCAGCGCAAGCCACAACACCACGCCCCGCTCGCGAAATAACACCACCATGAGCCAGTAAAGGTCGAAGCCGACGGCGAGGATAAAGGCCTTCAGATGGCGACTCATACTCGCTCCGCCGTCAGCTGTACCACGCTGATGGTTCGGGCGTTAAAACCGGCTTCACAGTAGCCGAAGTAGTACAGCCACATGCGGCGAAAATGCTCATCAAAACCCAGTTTTTCAATCTCCTGCCAGGCATGAACAAATCGTTGCCGCCAGTGGGCCAGCGTCCGGGCATAGTCGGGTCCCATATCGAACAGATTGCGAACCACAAAGTCGGTATGCTTTGTCATCAAACCGCTCATCGCGGTGATACTGGGTAAAAAGCCCCCCGGAAAGATATAGCGCTGAATAAAATCGACGTTTTTGCAGTAATCGAGATAGCGCTGATCCTGAATGGTAATGGCCTGAATCGCCATTTTGCCTCCAGGGCGCAGGCGCGCCTGACAGGTACGGAAAAACGTAGGCAGAAAGCGCTGCCCGACCGCCTCGATCATTTCAACCGACACCAGTTTGTCGAATTCCCCAGTCAGATCGCGGTAGTCGCACAGCAGCACTTTGACTCTCTCTTGTAAACCTGCGCGGGTAATACGCGCGGTCGCCCAGGCAAACTGTTCCTGAGACAGTGTCGTGGTGGTCACGCGGCATCCGTAATGACGCGCGGCATATTCCGCCATCGCCCCCCAACCGGTGCCTATCTCCAGCAGATGATCATCCTCAGTCAGCGCCAACTGTTCGCACAGTCGGGCCATCTTGGCCTGTTGAGCCTGCGCTAACGACTGTTCCGGGCAGGTGAACAATGCGCAGGAATAGAGTAAATCCTCATCAAGAAAGTGCGCGTAAAACGTATTGCCAAGATCGTAATGCGCGGCGATGTTTTCCCTCGCTTGTTGCCGATGGTTACGACGCGTCCAGTGACGCAAGCGCTCTACGGGCCTGCCCAGCACACGAAAACCGCTTTCCAGCCGCCCCAACAAGGCGCTGTTGAGTGCGAATATCTGGAGTAATGACGTTAGCTGCTGTGTTTCCCATTCACCGTCCATCCAGGCTTCTGCCGCCGCAAGACTGCCGCCTGTCAACACCCGCCAGTACACCGCGGGCGATAGAATCTGCAGGTCAGCGCGCAATTCTGCCGAGGCATCGCCAAAATGAAAGGTCTGCGCCCCTTCCCGCACCGTGAGTGAACCTTTGCGAAGGCCGCTCAGCACACGAAAAAGGAGCCAACGCGCAAAGCGCAGATTGCGCGGAATATCAGGTTCAAGCGCAAAGGCGGGTTCGATCATGATCGCTCACTCCTGCTTGCAGGGTGGTTGTAAAGAGGGACTCGCTTGAGCCACAGCCGCAACGCCTGCCAGTAAATTGCAAACACCGTTTTCAGCGTCATGAACGGCAGGCGCAACAACAGTGAACGCAGACTCGCCTGCGTCAACGGCTCGCGTTTAAGCATCAGGGTGGCATCAAAAATCTTCGAGGCCTGATGGTTCTCGATATGCATATGCAGCGTTTTGCCCGGCGTATTAAATCGCCAGTGATAGACCATCTCCATCGGGTTAAACGGCGATACGTGAAAGGCTTTTGCCAACGGGCGCTTTTTCTGCGCGTCGACGGCGTAGTAATGGCGCTCATTCCAGGGCGTATTGCGAACCTCCGCCAGCACCCAGCGCAGGAGGTTCGCGCGGTCATAACAGTAGTAAAAATTGACCGGGTTAAAATGAAAACCGAAATAACGCAGCTGCGTCAGAAGCATCACGCGCCCCTCGGGACGCTCGCCCGTCAGGGCGGCAAGCTGATTCAGCGCGTTGTCTTTTAACGGGGTTCCCAGTGGGTAATCCGCATCATGAAAAGCCGCTGCGGCGAAGCGATTACGCCGCACGCCCACGCTCGGAAGTTGCGCCAGCTCATCGAGATCGATCCACGCCATAAACACCCGATAGCTAAACCGGTGCGTTGTCGGCTGGAGGCGCTGGTGCCGCAATACGCCGTGGTACAAGCAACTGTTCATTTAGCCCCCCGCTCCTGCAGCAATACCGTGCACCACATCCAGCGCGCTGCGCACGCCATCCTCGTGAAAGCCGTTGTACCAGTAAGCCCCGCAGAACCAGCTTCGACGCTGGCCGTTAATCTCTGCCCGACGAGCCTGCGCCCGCCAGCTTTGGGGATTAAACAGCGGATGCTCATAGACGAAACGTCGCCAGACGAATCGCTCTTCAATCGAGCTGTCCGGATTAAGGGTCACGCAGAACAGTGGGCTTCCTTCAGGTAATCCCTGGAGAATATTCATGTTATAGGTAACGCAAGCGCTCGCTTGTTCCTGCCCACTAAGGCGATAATTCCAGCTTGCCCACGCGCGCTCGCGAACCGGCAACCAGCGCCGATCGCCGTGCAGAACCACCTCGTTACGCTGCCAGCCAATGCCCCCCAGCACATTGTGTTCTGCGGGGCTCGCATCCTTAAGCAGGCGCAACGCCTGCGAAGAATGACAGGCAAAGATCACCTGATCGAAGGTATGGGTAGAGGCCACCAGCTGGATTCTGATTTCGCTGTCGGAACGAATCACCTGTTGCACAGGCGTATTGAGATACAGCGTCAGACGTTCGCTCAACTGCGTCAGCATCTCGCGAACGTACTCCCGCGAGCCTCCCGGAACCACGTACCACTGCGGGCGATGCCGGATATCCAGCAGGCCATGATGCTCAAAGAAGCGTAAGAACAGCGGCAGTGGAAAGCGGCGCATCTCCTGAAGCGAAGATGACCAGATGGCCGCGCCCATGGGCAGAATGTAATGGCGGGCAAAAAACGCGCTGAAGTGATGCCGGTCGAGGAATGTCTGTAGGGTCGCGTTCGCATCAACCTCATTTAATGCCTGCTTCGCCAGACGATTAAAACGGACAATCTCCTTCAACATGGTCAAAAATGCAGGATTGACCAGGTTTTCACGCTGGGCGAAAAGGGAAGCCAGCGTATGGCCGCTGTACTCCAGGCCGCTTTGCGGATTATGCACCGAAAAGCTCATCTGCGTTTTTTGTCCCTGGATGCCCAGTTCGCTCAGCAAGCCCATAAAACGCGGATAGGTTCGGTCGTTATAGACAATAAACCCGCTATCAATCGCGAAACTCCCCTGCGGGGTAGCCACATCCACCGTGGCGGTATGGCCGCCAGGGGTCGGCGCCGCTTCAAAAAGCGTCACCTGGTGGTGCCCTGCAAGACGCCACGCGCAGGTTAATCCGGCAATGCCGCTGCCAATGATAGCAATTTTCATGAACGCACCATCCTGCGCAGCAGAGCGCGCTGGAGCCCCTCAGGCAGTCCGGCCAGCAGACGCAGCAGCAGGCCAAAGCCGGCAGGAAAAACAATATTGTTTTTTCCTTTCGCCAGGCCACGGCGAATCGCTTTCACCGCATACTCCACGCTGACCTGAAACGGCATAGGAAAATCGTTTTTACGGGTAAGCGGTGTATCGACAAATCCCGGCGATACGACGGTCACGGCAATGCCTTTCGGCTCCCACTCCAGACGCAGACTGTTGGCAAACCAGGTTAACGCGGCTTTAGAAGCGCCGTAGGCTTCAGCCCGGGGGAACGGCAGCCAGTGCGCCATCGAACTGACCAATACCACACGATTACCGGAGGTTAACTGTGATTGAAGCGCGGCCAGGCAATTGATGGGGCCCAGGTAATTTGTTGCCATGACGCGTTCGATCCGTTCTGCGTCTACCCAGCCGTGGTCGAGATATTCACAGGTACCGGCGCAGAGAATGACAAGATCGGGCGTGCAGTCCGCCAACGCCAGGCAACAGGCATCTCTGTCTGTCATATCGAACAGACGTATTGTGAGGTTGGGATGAGATTGGCGCAGCTGTTCCAGCCGTATAGGGTCGCGACCGCAGGCAATCACGTGGCAACCGTCATCAGCCCATGACTTTGCGAGCCCGGCGCCGATCCCGGAGCTTGCGCCGGTAATGAGAACAGTCATCATGCGCACACCCTCCGTTTCACTCCGCGAACGACCCAACCCAAAAGCGGCAGATGCTCATAAAGCATCTCGCCCGCGTCGTAGTAATCGCGCTGGCGAACAATCTTCTCCCCCTGGAACTCCACCATCGAGCATCCCGGCAATGAACGCATTTCACCGCCGGCGATACGCGGATGCGACCAATGCATGTTCCACGTCACGGCAAATTGCCCGGCTCCACGCAGAGGAGGATCAATGGCGAATCGGCAGGTGTTCACATTCGCCAGCAGATGCGTGAAATAGCGCTTGATGGCCAACAGCCCATTGTGTTCCCCGAAGGGATCGACCAGGACGGCGTGCACGTCGTACAACCCAGCAAGCGCCATGACGGTCTGGCGATCCAAACCGGCGTAATAATCAACAAATCTGTCGATGACGAACGGCTGCGCGCGCATAAATTCTGCCTTGAGGGTGAACCCCATCACGTGGAACATAATTAAAACTTACACAATCACTTTAATTTGTCCAAGTTTTGCGAAAAAATATTTTAAACTTTTTTTAATTCAATTGGTTGAAGTGTTTTTTGGGGAAGCATAATTCCTAACCACTGAAAAAGTGGTCAGTCCGCACCCGCATGAAGGGGAATGACAGAAGGATTAAAGTGAGATCACATCGAGGGAGCTGACCTGCTGCTGCCAGAGCTCTATCTGTTTTTTGCGGGCCACGGTGAGCTTGCCGGAAGTGACCAACAACCATTTACGATCGGGAAAGATGTTGGGGGCCAGGGTTGCGGGCGGTAAGGGAAGCACATCAATACGATGCCCCTGCCCAGTGCGACAAAGCGCTTCAAGCCAAATCTCGCAAGGATCTGTGAGATGCCAGCCGGTAATCAGGTAATTATCGCCCGGCGCACGCTTATCCCCTTCCAGACAGAACGAGGTGTAGGAGATGATAATACCGTCGAGGATTTCACGCAGCGTCATCATAGCCGGCACATTGGCCGAGACTTTACTGCGCAATGGACGCAATACTTCGCTAACCAACTCGGGACGGGGATACTCGCGCCCCGCGTCGTATACCAGCTGGCGCAGGGATTCAATTTTTCCTTCTTTCAGGCGCTGCAGCATGTTCTCTTGCAGGGTGAACCAGTTATTCGTTCGCCGTGCGCCAGGACGGGCCAGCAACGGTTTTACCTGGCTAACCGGGACGCCTTTTTTGACCCAGTCGAGAATTTTAAGCGCCTGTTGGATATCGTCATCGTTATACAGCCGGTGCCCGCCATCCGTACGCTGCGGCTTGAGAAGCCCATAACGACGCTGCCAGGCGCGCAATGTCGTCGCGGTTATTCCACAAAGCCGCGCAAATTCGCCAATGGAGTAAGACATACAGAACACCCAATAACAAAGAAGAATCTCAATATACT
Organism: Serratia sp. ME47; assembly: GCF_903970925.1. NCBI lineage: Bacteria > Pseudomonadati > Pseudomonadota > Gammaproteobacteria > Enterobacterales > Yersiniaceae > Serratia > Serratia sp. ME47. The sequence goes on from NZ_CAJCKE010000032.1 coordinate 8,048, forward strand.
ACGAACTGCGTGGATAGGATAAAGTGAAAACGGCTTACTCTATCACTCAAACACCCTGACTTGCCTCACGTTTAGAGACCACCGCCAGTGAGTCATGACGGGTGTTTTGCCTTCATAACGCCAACGCTCCCCCTAGCGAAACCCACTCTTTTATCTAAGAAGATTCCTAACCGAGCTGACGGAAATGCCTTCCTGACGCCAATACGCGGATTTACCCGCCGATTTACAACAATAATTCTGTAAAAACAATCGATAAGCCAATCTCTCTCGCTCAGCAAGTTGCGTCTATCCTTTCGCTATGGGCGCCTGCCGCCCATCGTTCGCTGCAGATCGCGGCATGCGCGTTTCTGGCTGTTCGGGTTTCGGTTTTATTCCATCGCGCGCTTCCATTCATCATGTTGAATTTCACAGCAATCTCTCAGCAACAAGGAGTGTTTATATGGCTTACGTCATTACCGACAGAGAAAAACTGCAAGCGATTTGGGAGGCCGCCAAAGCCGGCGACTGGCCAGCGGTATATGCCGCATCCGTCGATGCGCTCACCGATCCCAACCATGCCAACCAACCTATTCAAGGCGTGGATATCGCGGTCTATACCTGGATCAAAGGCGCCTATGGCGTGAACTCGAATCAGGGGGCGTTTGCCCATTACATTCGCGACCAAACCAAGCTGCAGTATGAGCTGCGCACCGGGCATGTGCCCGATGACTGGGAGGCGCGCATTCAGAATGCCTCCGACAACATCGCCAAAAACTTCGCCAAAACGCTGTTTGGCGTCGATCTGAGCAGCGATCCCAACGCGCCGCTGCCGGATGCCCCGCCCACCAGCGCCAAAGTGCCGGACATTCACGAGGTCGGCCTGATCGACGCCGGCGCGGCGGCGTCCGAGGTGTTCACCGATGCTTCCTCGACCGGCGCCCCCAACTATTCCCCCTGGGCAGGCACCACGCTGTTCTCTTATTTAGGCGATACCTCGTTCTTTACCGAATGGGTGGCCACCAACGATACCTCGCCTTTTAAGGTCGAAAGCGGCACCTACGATTTGATTGCGGCGGCGCAGGTCTCCATGCAGATGAAAAACCTCAGTTACGTGGTTGAAACGCTGCTGGCGGGCGAAGTGCCCACCTATTTGACCACCCTCGGCATTGGCCACGAGACCATCCGCCTCGCCGCCGAAGCAGCGCGTGATTTCTACACCGAATCCTACGGCAGCAGCGTGACCGGCGGCGGCAGCCTCATTCCCGGCAAGCTGGATATCGGCTCGGCGATTTTCAACGACATTGCCGACGTGCTGTCCACGCCGAATCTGTACCGCGTCGGTACGCTGCATGACGACGATTTCACGCTGGCGTTCGGCAATATCGCCGTTAACACCGGCAGCGGCGACGACACCATCAGCGTGCCGCGCGGCTGGCAAAACAACGCCGGCAACTATGGCTGGACGGTGATCGACGGCGGCAGCGGCCACGATACGGTCGATTATTCCAGCCTGTCGCACGGGGTAAACCTGAAGTTTGACGCCCAGGGCAGCTACGGCGGACGCGGGGTGATCGAGAAAAACGGCATCGGGCTGTATGGCTTTAAGGACGGGCTGTACAACATCGAAGCGGTGAAACTGACCGACTTTAAGGACAACGTCACCTTTAACGATCGGGTGCTGACGCCGGCCAACGGCCTGGAGGTCAGCCTGGGCAAAGGCTCCAGCGAGATTCGTTTCGAGCACGGTTATACCACTGCGCCGGGAGGGAGCGCGCCGCAGGATTATCTCGGCGTGAACCTGAGCATGCTGTCCAACGATGTGCCTTTCCCCAACAGCCTGCTGAATATTCCCGTGAAGCAGACCCACAATATCTACATCGACGACAGCTTCGAGCTGGGCTTTTTACAGGCCTCCTCCCTGTCTATCGACAACCACCTGCTGGCCTTCGGCGCCGAAGGATCAAACAGCAGCTTCTCACTGAACTACAATGCGCAAACCCATACGCAGGATCTGTCGATATTCATGCAGGGCGAAAGCGCGCTCAATCAGCACGTCGTCAATATCTACAATTGGGATCAAGGATACTTTGGCATCAATCTGGAGCAGCCGGCCATTCAGCTTGTCGGTTTGCAAACCGTTACGCCGCAAGAACTGGCGGCCGCCTAAGCGAAGCCCGCCGGTTTACCGGCGGGTTGTTTACCTGCGGCGCGACGGCTCAGGCCCCATCCCGTTCCGCCACCCGCGCCAGCAACGCCCCCAGCAACGCCAGGTCGACCAGCAACGCCAGCGCGAAACAGCTCCCCCTCACGCCCGGCGCGGCGTAGGCTTGCACCAGCGAAGCGGCAATCACTACGGCCACGATAGTCACCACCGTCGTCAACCTGCACGCCACGGTGAACGCCGCTTTCACCTCCACCGCCGTGCGGTAGGCAACGCCCTGCCCCAGGCCGCCGAGGGCGAGGCCCGCCAGCAGAGCCGGCCAGTCATGGCCGCCGAACAGCATCAGCAATGTGAATAGCCATCCCACCGCCGCCAGCAAAAAGCCGTGGCGGAGAATCGCCAGCGCAGGCCGGTTCCGCAGCGGCTGCCAGCGGGCCAGTGCGGCGCCGCCGAGAAACGCCAGCGCCAATGCCGTCAGCAGCATCAGGGTCGCGCCGATGCCCTGCAGGCTCTCCGCCTCCAGCAGCAAAGCGCCCGCCGCGACCGGCACGCTGAGCGCCAGGGCGCTCGCCGCCGTTCCCGTGTGTGTCATGGCGCCCAGGGCGCCGTTGTTGATAGAAAGGCTCATCGCTCACTCCCGATAGGGTGGAAATGATGAAATAAATTCATTTCCCTGTTCACATATCAGTAGCCTATCTCTTGTATAATCGGTCAGACAAACTCATAGTTTTCAGCCTTAGATGAGAATAACTCAGCCATGAGAAAACCCCGTTTGCCGCCGCTGGGCGCGCTGCGCGCTTTCCACGCCGTGGCCGGCTGCCGCAGCTTCAAACTGGCCGCCGAGGCGCTGGGCGTGAGCGCGACGGCGGTCAGCCACCAGATCAAACTGCTGGAATCGGTGCTGGAATGCCGGGTGTGCGAGCGCAGCGCGCAGGGCGTCAGCCTGACCGAGACCGGCGAGATCCTGTATGCCGGCACCCAGCGCGCCTTTGCCGCGCTGGAACAGTCCGTCGCCCAAATCACTCGCGCCCGGCAGCCGCCGGCGCTGACCGTCACCACCACCTCCAATTTTCTCACCCACTGGCTGGTGCCGCGCCTGGCGGATTTCAAGGCGGAGTTTCCCGCCATCGATCTGCGCCTGCACACCAGCGTCGAACGGGTGGATCTCAGCCAGCGCACCGTGGACGTCGCCATCCGCTACCGCGAAACGCCGGAAAGCGATCTGCACTGCACCCTGCTGCATGAGGATCGCTTTATCGTGGTCGCCAGCCCGGCGCTGGCGCTGGCGCGCATCGAGGATTTGCAGCGGGTGACGTTGTTTCACGTGGCGCATCGGCAGGTGCCCGCCGACTCGCCGACCTGGGAGAACTGGCGGCGGCGCTACGGGCCGGAAGGGTTGAACGTGGAAGCCGGGCTGACCTTCAGCGACGAAACCCATGCGCTGCAGGCGGCGGTGGCCGGCCAGGGGGTGGTGATCGCCAGCCGGCTGCTGGCGCGCGATTTGTTGCAGCGCGGCGTGCTGGCCGCGCCGTTCGAGATGGCGTTACCCGGCGCCAACTACTATCTGGTGGCCACCGAAGAGACCGCGCAGCGCCCCGATATCATTGCGCTGCGCGAGTGGCTGCTGCGGCAAATGGCGGCAGGCTAACGGCTCTCGGGGGCAATTTCGCCCAGGCGGATCGCCACGCTGATCGCCTGCGCGGTGGTGGCGGCGCCAAGGCGCCGGCGAATGCGGCGCAGGTGGTTTTCCACCGTGCGTTCAGACAGGCCGAGCATCGCGGCGATATCCGCCTGTCGTCGGCCGATGGCGGTCCAGCTCAGCACCTCACGCTCGCGCGCCGACAGCCGGCCTTCTTCTTTGCCGGCCGCCGGTTCAAACAGCCGCCGCGCCGCCAAAAAGGCCGCCGTGCCCACCAGCGACAGCGCCAACCGCACCGGCGGCGAGGCGTCGATGCGCTCGCCTCCCAGGCTGACGGCGCCCTCCAGGCCGGCGGGGCCGAACACCGGGATTTGCACGCCGTGCAGGCCCGCGCCGCGCGGCGTGCGCACAATCCGGTAGCGCTCTCCCTGCTGCGCCCGGGTCTTGGTCCAGAAGAACGGCTCGCTGGCCCGCAGCATGTGGCGAGTCACCGGGCAGTGCCGCACGTAGGTCAGCGCATCGACCGCCTCCCCCTCGCCGAACCAGTCGCCTTCGACCCAATAGATATGCTCGATCCCCGCCTCCGCCGTGGCGGAAGCGGAAAACAGTACAAAGCGATCGAAGCCGAACGGCGCGGCGAAGGCGCGAACCCGCCCCTGAATGGCGGACAGGGTTCGCTCGTGGTCCATCGCCAACGCCGTCTGGAAAGCGCGCTGCGCGATCTCGTCGCTCATCGCGCGGCGACGTCGGCCAGCAGCGTCTCCGCCGCCAGTTTGCCGAGGTTGTTGGAAGCCAGCGGGCTGTCGCCGGTCAGCAGGCGCCGATCTTTATGCACCTTGCCGGTGATGTCGGCATTGACGATCTTCACGCCCAGCTCACGCAGGCGTTCGCCCACCAGCCAGGGCATCGGGCCGGGGATATAGCCGATGTCGATGTTGGCGCCGGTATCGAGAGCATCCGGGAACACGCACATCTCATAGCCGCGATAGAGGAAATCGTCTTTGCTCTCACCGATGCCCGCCGCCAGCAAACCGGCCGGCCCGTGGCACAGCGAGATCACGTAGCGATCGTTGTCATGGGCCCAGTGCAGCGTCTTTTTCACCTCTTCACTGAACGGGATATCATTGAGCACGCCGTGGCCGCCGGGAATGAAAACGCCGAGGTAGTTGCCGCCATCCAGATCCTTCACGACTTCCGTCAGCTTTTTCGGCTGCTTGAGTTGGCTGCGGTACTTCTCATAGGTGGCCTTGACCGCTGGGTCTTCATGCGGGAACGCCCACATCTCCAGCTTCACCGGATCGCCGGACGGCGTGGCGATGTCGATCTCGAAACCGGCCAGATCCAGGTGATACATCGGCAGCAGCATCTCGACCGGATGGTTGCCGGTGGAGAAGAACTTGCCGTTTTGCATCAGCAGGTAGCGCTCCTGCGAGGCGATCATCAGCACCTTCCACTTGCCGCCGCGATAGGCGTTCGGGTAGCTGGCGCCCGTGAAGTCGGTTTTGGACGAGGTGTACTGGCTGAGGGAGTAAGGTGATGGGAAGAACGCGTTGTCTTCCGCCACATCCGGGGTGGGATTACGATCGTTGGATACTGAATCAGTCATGATTATCTCCATATTCACCGTTGCATTTCTCTTTCAGCTTAAATAACCGCCGGCGGGGCCGCAATGAGGGATATCCCTCAATCGCCCTCGCACTGGCGGCGCTCAAGCGGGGTGCCGTAGCGCGACAATGAACGTTTCTTCGCTGACGCCGGCATATTCGTACCGGCACTTTCTCACCGGCACCTGGAAGTAGCGCTCCAGGATATCCTCTTGCAGCAAGGCGTTTTTATCGCCAAACACGCACTGTCGCTTATTCATCAGCAGGCACTTGTCGGAGATGCGATCGGCGTAATGCAGAAAATGCGTATTCAGCACGATCGTCATCTGCCGCTCTTTGGCGAGACGCCAGAGCATCTCGATCATTTTTGCCTGATTGTAAAAATCCAGGTTCGACTCCGGTTCGTCGAGGATCATGACGTCGGGGTCCGCCGCCAGCGCCTTGGCGAAATAACACATCTGTAGTTCCCCGCCGCTGATCTGATTGATGTTTTTCTGCGCCAGCGGCGCGATCTCCAGCGCGTGCAACACCGCCTGCGCCTTGGCGAAATCTTGCCGCCGCGGCCCGGCGAACCACCCCGCCTGGCGAGCGCAGCCGAAAGTGACAAAATCGAGCACGCCATACGCGAAATGCGGCGTTTTCGCCTGCGGCACATAGGCCAGTCGGGCGGGCCGATTGTCGATATGGCCGATCTGGCACACGCCTGACAAGGGCCGGCACAGGCCCGCGACATGTCTCAGCAGCGTGGTTTTACCGGCGCCGTTCGGCCCGAGCACGCTGAGGATCTCACCGCGTTTCAGATGAAAACTGACGTTGTCGAGAATGGGCTCACACCCTTTGAACCCCAGGGTCAACTGGCTAACGGTGATCATGTTTGCTGCTCATAATAAAAAGGAGGGCGAAAAGCGGCGCGCCGATCAGCGCGGTCAGGATGCCGATCGGGATTTCAGCGTAGGTGGCGCCTCTGGCGATATTGTCGATCACCAGCAAAAACAGCGCCCCGCTCAGCGCCGAAGCCGGGATCAGGCGACCGTGGTTATACCCCAATACGCTTCGCACCAAATGCGGGATCACCAAGCCGACCCACCCCACCACGCCGGCCAAGCTCACCGAGGCGGAAACCAGCAGAGAGGCGGCGATCAGCAACAGGATCTTCAGCCGGGGCGGATTCAGACCGGCGATGCGCGCCTCGTCGTCTCCCAGCGAGAGAATGTTCATATTCCACCTGAGCCGGTAGATAGTCAGGTAACACGCCGCAAACAGCGGGATCAGCCAATAAACTTGCGCTTTCGCTACCGAAGCGAAGCTGCCCATCAGCCAGAAGACGATCGCCGGCAAGGTATCCTGCGGATCGGCGACATATTTTATGACCGAGACAAACGCGATAAACAGCGACGCGATAATCATGCCGGACAAAAGCGTGGTGAGCGCATCCTGCCGGCGTTTGAGGCGGCAGATGCCGAGCACCAGCAACAGGCTCACCACGCCGAAAAGAAACGACAGCAGCGAACTCAGGGCAAAAGGCAAACTCAATAGAATGCCCAGCGCAGCGCCAAAGGCGGAGGCGGAAGACGTGCCCAGCACGTCCGGGCTGGCCAATGCGTTTTTCAGCACCGCCTGAAAGGTCGCGCCGGCGACCGCCAACCCGCCGCCCACCAGCATCACCGCCACTACCCGCGGCGCGCGCAGGTTAAAAATCACCGAATAGCGGGCCTGGTTTTCCCCCGGCATGTTCCCCTGCCATAAAATCTGCGCCACATCATGGGCCGACAAGGCGTAGCGGCCGGCAAACAGCGATGCGAAGGCGACTGCACACAGCGAAATGAACAATCCCGCCATGATCGCCGCATATTTTCCTCTGCCCGGCATCCCCAAGCTCCTCCAATGGATTAACGCTATTCAACCGTGGCGCTAGCGTTGCGCCAGCACCTCATCCAGCAACCGGTCCGGGATCGCGTAGGAGAACATCGTCCGATAATAACGACGCGTCTCCTGCCGCAGCGTCTTGTCGCTAATGTCTTCGGGCGCGTATCGGTTGATCATGAACAGCGGCAACAGTGACGTTTCCGCCGACAGGCCCCCCCAGTTGTGAATGCCCACCGGCGTCGAGAAAACCTTGCCGTTTTTCACAGCCCTGAGCGTCTCCCACGCCTGGCCGGGGATCCCCCCGTGCAGCAGCGCTTTTGCGCTGCCGAACACCACGAAAATCACATCCGGATCCCAGGCCATGATCTGCTCCATCGACACGTTGATGTACCTGCCGGCATCGCCCTTCACCGGCAAATCCCCGGCGACGTTATCCATGCCGGCCATTTTGAGATAGGTGTCGCCGTAGGTGTGCGGGCCGCTCACCTTCAGCTGCCTGCCGTCGCTTTCTTCCAGATATAACGCCCTGACGTGCTGCGCGCGGATGGCTGCGGCATAGGGGCGGATCTGCTTCAGGGTCCTTTCCCAGGCGTCTTTGAATTTATGCGTGCGCGGCAGGCCGAGGGTGTCGGCGAAGGTATTTTCCCAATACACCTGGGTGACCATCGGCTGGTATTTGGTCTTCCCGCCGGCGTCCAGATCGACCGTCATCACGCCCGCCCTTTCCAGCCGATCGTCCTGGCTTTTGCCGTAGTAATAAATGATGTCGGGCCGCAGATTCATTAACGACTCCATGTTGACCCGATAGTCCTTATTGATGAAATCGGACGTGATCCTGCCGATGTCAGGCTTCATGTCTTTCAACACATGCATATCGGCATGCATGAATGCCCAGGGGCCGACGCCGACGACGTGCCGATAGGCCGCCTCGTTGGCCAGGATCACGCCGAAGGGGCAGTTGCCGGTGATGACGATCCGCGGGTAGCTGCCGGGCAGCGTTTGCGCCGCCACGCTCTGCGGCAGCGCGGTCGCTTCCGGCTGGCTGGCGCCGGCGCAAGGCAGCATCGGCAAAGCGGCTATCGCCAGCAAGGCGGTGGCGATGAATGTCAGTTTTACGGCCATGAGGCCTCCTGCGCGCACGCGCAATGGCGCGCGTCGATGAGCGGTGTCAGGCCGAGGCGGCGATGCCGGCGGCCATGATGGTGATCCCGGCAACGAAAACGATCGCCGCGGTGGCGACCGCGCCGCCGCCGACCAACGCGGCGGTTTTTCCTTCGGAAATCTCTTTTCGCTGCAGGAAAGAGAGTTGCGACAGGGGAATGATTTTTCCGCTGTCGGCAACGATGTCTTTCGGTTCAACCTTCGCAACCGTCAGCTCGCCGCTGCTGCCGTCCTTCAGGCCGTATTTCAGCCGATCGCCGACATACACCGGCGGCTGCAACAGATAATACGGGCTATTGAGCCCCGCCTCTTTTTGTTGCAGCGCCACGTCGTGGTAGGTCGAGCAGCCGCTGAGGGAAAACGCCGCCATCCCGATAATGAGCGGCACCAGGTGGATGAATCGCATGGGAAACCTCGAACGTGCTTATTTGCTGGTTTTTAACGTAACGGCGGACTTGAAGCGCATATAGCTCACGGCCAGAGAGAGAAACGAGAACGCCGCCCCCGCCATTAAGCTGATAGTCGTCGCTTGCGCGCCGCGCATATTGAAGAAAATCGCCACTAACGCCGAACCGACGATTTGCCCGATCAACCGGGAACTGCCCAACAGACCGCTGGCGATGCTGCTGTTTTCATGAGAGACCGAGGTCATGATCAGCAGGTTGTTCGGTGATTGAAACAGGCCGAAACCGATGCCGCACAGCGCCACACGCCATACGATCGCCCCATTCGACGGATCGGCCGGCAGGTTGGCCATCAGCAGCATGCCGGCCAACAAGCAGGCGAGGCCTGACAGGGCGACGAGATTGGGATCGTATTTCTTGGTCAAATCGCCGGAAATCAACGACGACACCATGGTGGCCAGCGGCCAGGCGGTCAGCAGCAGACCGATTTCCACCACGTTTCTTTGCAGGACATTGTGGAAATAAAAAGGCAGCGATACAAAAGCCAAAAGCTGGGTGCTGTAAGACAGCATCGACATCAGCAAAGACAATGACAGCGTCGGGTTATGCAGCATCGCGACCGGGATCAGCGCGGCGTTGGCCTTTCTTTTCTGATTGATGTACAGCCACCCGGCCAGTCCGGCGAATACCGCAAAGCTCAGCGCCGCCGCCGGCAGATGGCGGGTGGTCATGCTCATCGTGCTGAGCGAGAAAGCGATAAACAGCACAAACACCAACAGGGCGCCCCCGCTGTCGAAGCCAACGCTGCGCCGCTCGCGGGAGCCCAGAAATATCATGCTCAGCAGCAGCGACAGGCAGGCGATGGGAACATTGATGGTGAACAGCCAGTTCCAGCTCGTTTGAGAAAGTATCGCCGAGGCGATGGACGGCCCGGCGGCGGCGGAAACCGACACCACCATCACGTTAATCCCCAGGCCGCGCCCCAGCAGCCTTGCCGGGTAGATCTCCTTGATCAGCGCCGCATTGACGCTGAGCACCGCCGCCGCGCCGAAGCCCTGTATCACTCGGAACGCCGTCAGCATCGCCAGCGTGTCGGAAAGCGCGCAACCCAACGAGGAGAAAGCAAACAGCACCACCCCGGCCATAAAGATTTTTTTATTGCCCACCGCTCTGCCCAGCGCCGCAAAGGGCATCAACGACGCGACGACGGCAAACTGGTAGGCATTGATAATCATGATGGAAGCCGATTCGGAAACGGCGAAATCTTTCGCGATCACCGGCAGCGCTACGTTGGCGATGGTGCTGTCGAGCATGGCGATGACCGTGCTTAACGAGACGGCGAGAACCGCGAATAGATTTAGCGTCTCTTTTTCCTGGTGTTTAAAAGTCATGTTAACGCTCCAAAAACGTGGGTGTCTTTATGCCGGCATGCCGGCGGCAAAGACGCCGTTTTTATCAATTTTTGTAATTACGTTATAACATATCATTACTGGATGGTAATAAATCTCATTTGAAATATTGGATTGCATAGTGTTTCAAAATAAGAATTAACAAATACAATACAAATAAATCACAATATAAATACCCAATTAAATAGCCATACTCGGTATAAAAAACCGGTTTATTTATAGAATGACATTAAAAGTAACAGGCGCTAACAGACAACGATGATGCCGGCATAAATTGTTATGTTATAACAAATCAACCTTCCCTTTATGCGGGTTAACCTTATGGCTAAGAAGGACCTTTTGAACACGCGCTTGTCCCGCCGCAGAATGATGCTGGCCGGGCTGGCGGCTCTGGCGCTCAATAGCGCCGTTTCTCCGCTGGCTAGCGCCCACGGCTTGCCACGCCCCAAAAAACAGGCGGGCCCTCAGGGTGCGCGAAAACGATTCCTGGTCATGTTGGATCCCGGCCATGGCGGCATCGACTCCGGCGCCATTGGCCACACCGGTTCGCTGGAAAAACATGTCGTTCTGGCGATCGCCAGAAACGTGCGGGCGCAGCTCGATCGACACGGCATCGATGCCCGCCTGACGCGCGACAGCGACGTTTTTATTCCGCTGTACGATCGAGTGGAGATCGCGCACCGGCACGGCGCGGATCTTTTCATGTCGATTCACGCCGACGGCTTTACCTGCCCCAGCGCCTGCGGCGCTTCGGTCTTTGCGCTTTCCACTAAGGGCGCCAGCAGCGCGATGGCGAAATACTTATCGAACAGTGAAAACGCGGCGGACGATCTCGCCGGCCCCCACGTCATCAAGAAAGATCGCTATTTGCAGAAGATACTGTTTGATTTGGAACAAACGGAAACCATCAAAGAAAGCCTGACGCTGGGCTCGCACCTGATCCAACATATTGCGCCCATCCATCATTTGCATGCCAAAAATACCGAACAGGCGGCCTTCGTGGTGTTGAAATCCCCGTACATTCCTTCGGTATTGGTGGAAACCTCGTTCATCACCAACCCCGAGGAAGAAAGGCTGCTGGGCACCCCTGCATTCCGAAATAAAATCGCCACCGCCATCACGCAGGGGATCGTCAGCTACTTTAAACACGTCACGCACGCTTAAGCTTCACCAGGACGGCAAGCCGGCCGGCTTGCCGCGCACAGGGACGGCGTCATCATGATAAAATGCAATCCTCGCGCTTTTTCGGCGAGCCTGTGGCTCCCGCTGCTGGCCCTGTTGCCGCGCAGCGCCTTCGCCGTGCCGCTGACGGTATCGCAACACAGCAGCCTGAATTTCTACGGCACGATTATCGCCAGACGCTACAGCGGCCAAAGCGAACGCGACGACGGCGACCGCAGCTATCTCTATTTCGGCCTGATCGGCAAAAAAAAGATCGCGCCGCGCTGGCGGGCCTACGCCCATTGGGAATATACCGTCAGCTTCGCCGACGCCACCCGAAACAGCACCCGGCTCGCCTACCTCGGCGTGCAGAACGCCGCTCTGGGCAGCCTCGATATCGGCCGCAACTGGGGCGTGCTCTATGATGTGACCGCCCTGACCGATCGCTCCCCGCTGTTCAGAGAAATGGCCTACAACTACATCGACAACTTTATGCGCGGCCGGGCGCACAACCTGCTCACTTACCGCAAACCTTTCAGCCTGTTTCAGCGGCACGCCGCCCTCGCGCTGCAGTATCAGTTCAAAGACGGCGACGATCGACAGGCGCTGGGCAAACAAAACGGCAACGGGTTCGGCGCCTCCTTCCGCTATGCGCTGACGCCGACGCTCAGCCTCATCGCCGCCGCTTCGGCGTCTCAAACCACGCAGCGGCAGCAACGCGCCGCCGGCTATCGTCGGCGCATCGATACGCTGGCCGAGGGGGTTCTCTATGCGTCGAAAAAAATCTATCTCGCGGCCGTGTTCACCCAAAGCGACAACGCCATCAGCCCGCAACAAACCGCTAACCGCGGCTCGGCGTCCAGTTATGAAGCGCTCGCCAAATACCGGCTGACGGACCATATTCAGCCCAACATCGGCTATACCCGTTTGATACAGGCCCGGGCAGGCCGCAACACCGACTTATTGAACTACGAGGAGTTGGGCGTGACCTGGTTGCTCAATAGCAACATGCAGGTGTTTATTAACTATGAATTCAATAACCTTTCTCGGCACGCCCCCGGCGTCGATGCGTCGGACAAACTCGATATGGGCATCAGCTATCACTGGTGACGCGCTGCCGCAGCCAATAAAAAGCCCCGCCCGGTGAAGGGCGAGGCTCGCTCGCGCCGATCGAGACGGTGCGAGAGGATCATGAGGGCAGAGTGATGACAGGGTGCCGAATGCGCCTGCTCATGGCGCGACGGACGCCTCAGCGCGGCGCTTGCGCGTTTTTCCACTCCCGCCAAATCGTTTCCAGCCCGGCGCGATACGTCGTGACGGCGAAGTCGGGAAAACGCTGTTTGAACTTGGTCGAGTCGAACAGGTTATCGTGCTCGTAGCGCGGCAGCAGCTCGCGCATCTCTCGCGCCCCGGACGAAACCAACCCCGCGGCGATCAACGCCCATTTGCCGATAACGGAATATGAAATGTCCTTCCCAAACACCTCGCAGGCCAACGCGGCGAACTGCGCATAGGTGAGCCGCTCGTCGCAGCACGGGAGATGCCACGTCTGGCCGAACGCGTCGGGCGTATTGCCGAGCCGGGCTAACCCACGGCTGGCGTCGGGCGTCCAGATCAGCGTGCGCAGCCTGTCGTCGCGAACCGGCACGCGCGGTTTTTCCCCCGCTTTCAGCCTGTCGACGATCAGCGCATTGGTGAAGCTCTGCGTTTTTCCCGGCCCATAAAACTCGGGCGCACGGCCGATCAGCACGGGGATCTGCTTGCGCTCCATCTCGTCGAGCACCTTCTCGGTCATCAGGGCGCGCACCCGTCCCTTGCGCCCCCGAGGCGCGAACGGCGTCGATTCCGTCTGCGGCTCGCCGTTCTGCGGATACATATAGGTATTGTCGAAATAAACAAAGGGCACGCCCGCGGTACGGCTGGCGTCCAACGCATTCTGCAGCATGGTCGGAAATTGCCGCTCCCACAGCGCCGAATCCGGCGGCAGGCCGGCGGCGAAATACACCACGTCGCTGCCCTTCACCGCCGCCAGGGTCTGCTGTGCATCGAGCAGGTCGGCCGCGACCAGCGTATCGCTGTCGTTGACCTTCCTCGGGTTGCGGCTGACCAATCTTAAATCATCGGTGTACGCGCGCTTCAGTTCACGCGCCAGCTCTTGGGCGATCTGGCCACTGGCGCCCAGGATCGTTTGCATTGGCGTTCCTCATCGCAATGAAAAAAACTCCGCCCACTCAGGGCGGAGCAAAAGTGCTTGTTCGCGCTTAACTGTTCACGAACGCCAGCAGATCGGCGTTGACCTGATCGGCATGGGTGGTCGGTATGCCGTGCGGCGCGCCCTTATAGGTATGGAGCGTGCCGTTTTGCACCAGCTTGGCCGACAGCGCGCCGGAATCCTGATAAGGCACCACCTGGTCGTCGTCGCCGTGGATCACCAGCACCGGAATGGCAATCTTCTTGAGATCTTCGGTGAAATCGGTCTGCGAGAAGGCGACGATGCCGTCATAGTGCGCCTTGGCGCCGCCCATCATGCCCTGTCGCCACCAGTTCCAGATAATGGCCTCCGACGGTTTGGCGCCCGGACGGTTATAGCCGTAGAACGGGCCGGCGGGCACGTCGTAATAGAATTGCGCCCGGTTGGCGGCCAGCTGCGCCTGGAAATCATCGAATACCGATTTTGGGGTGCCCTGCGGGTTACTGTCCGTTTTCACCATCAGCGGCGGCACTGCGCTGATCAGCACCGCTTTGGACACCTTGTCCTCGCCGTGGCGCACGATGTAGCGCACCACCTCACCGCCGCCGGTCGAGTGGCCCACGTGCATGGCGCCCTGTACGCCGAGGTGTTTTACCACCGCGGCGACATCATCGGCGTAGTGATCCATGTCGTGCCCTTCCCACACCTGGCTGGAGCGGCCGTGGCCGCGGCGATCGTGCGCAACCACGCGGAACCCTTTGTTCACGAAGAACAGCATCTGGGCATCCCAGTCATCGCTGGACAGCGGCCAGCCGTGGTGGAAGTAGATAACCTTGCCGTTTTTTGGGCCCCAATCCTTGTAGAAAATCTCGACGCCATCGCTGGTCGTTACATAACCCATGTCGTTTCTCCCATTTACACTCTGGTTAAAAAAGAAGGTTTATACTGCGCACGGCACCGGGATCTCTGGCTCCCTCATCCCGGTTGGCCGACGATCTTGCGTTGATCGTTTAACGAGTATAGGTTTAAAGTTCACTTTAAGGTCAAACCCCATTCGGCAAACCGCATTCCCGCTTTCACTCGGCATCAGGAGAATTCAAGTGCAGGGAGATGACATCCTCATGACGATGGAGCCGCGGCTTGCCGCCCAGCGCCACGCCTTCCTGCGCGACGGCGCGCCGACGATGCAACAGCGCAAGGCCGCCCTGCGCCGCTTGCGGAGCGCCATTCTGGCCCAGCGCGCCGCGCTGGCGGCGGCCGTCAGCGCGGACTTCGGCCACCGTTCGCCTTACGAAACCGACATTCTGGAGATTCTGGTCACCGTTCAGGCGATCGATTACCTGCTACGCAACCTGAAACGCTTCATGAAGCCGGAGCGCCGCCACGTCGCCCTGCCGTATCAGGCCGCACGCGCCTATGTGCAATATCAGCCCAAGGGCGTGATTGGCATCATGGCGCCGTGGAACTACCCGTTTTCGTTGACCTTCATCCCGCTGGCCACCGCCCTGGCCGCCGGCAACCGCGTGATGCTGAAACCTTCGGAGCTCACGCCGCATACCAGCCGCCTGATCGAAACGATGCTGGCGGCGCTGTTTCCCGCCGATGAGGTCGCCGTCGTGACCGGCGGGCCGGACGTCGGGGCCAGATTCAGCGAGCTGGCGTTCGACCATCTGGTGTTCACCGGCAGCACGGCGATCGGCCGTCAGGTCATGCAGGCGGCCGGCAAACATCTGGTGCCGTTAACGCTCGAACTGGGCGGCAAAAGCCCTGCCGTTATGGCGCGCGGCGCGGTTAACGCCAGAAACGTCAAGAGCGTGGCGTTCGGCAAGCTGTCGAACGCGGGCCAAACCTGTATCGCGCCCGATTACCTGCTGGTTCATCAGGACGATCTGGCAAGCTTCATGGCGCTCTATGACGCGGCGGTTAAAAGCTTTTATCCCGACGGGCCAACCGGCGACGACTACGGCGCCATCATCAACGACAGGCACTACCACCGCTTGCAAGCGCTGCTTGCCGACGCACAGGCGCGCGGCGCGCAACTCTATCCGGTCGGCCACCGCCCGGACTCGGCGTCTGAACGGCCGAACACGCTGGCCCCTACGCTTATCGTCGGCGCCCCCGATGACAGCGCGATCATGCAAGAAGAGATCTTCGGGCCGCTGCTGCCGGTGCGCACCTACGCCGCCTTTGATGAAACGATCGACGTTATCAACGCCGCGCCCCGCCCGCTCGCGCTCTACTACTTCGGCCCGCCGGGCGAGGATCGGGACCGGCTGCTGGCGCGCACCGCCTCCGGCAACGTCAGCATCAACGCCACCCTGCTGCACTTCGCCCAGGACGATCTGCCGTTCGGCGGCATCGGCCCTAGCGGCATGGGAGCCTGTCACGGCATCGAAGGATTTCGGGCGCTGAGCCACGCCAAAGGCGTTTTCATCCAGAGCCGCTGGCGCTTTACCGACCTGCTGCGCGCGCCGTTCGGCAAGCTGGCGGACGCGGTGCTCGCGTTCATGTTGCGGCGCCGATAACGCGGCGCGTTGACTATCAATAGCACACCCATAAATCGCCGCAAGCTATCACAATATTCACTCATTCCTATTTTATCTCTCCGCCGCCGCTGACTAAGCTTAGCCCTATGTCCCCCTTTGCCCGTTGGCGGCGGGGGTGACGTAAATCGATTGAGTTCAGTTATTTAGCGCAACACCCGACGCAAGCCTTACCCACATGCCTTGTTAACCGCTCCACGCCCGGCGGCTGGAGCATCTTTACGGAAGCAGAGAGCGCATTATGACAACTGAAAGCAAATGCCCGTTTTCGGGCGGCAAGCAGCCCGCACCGCAGAACGGCCCCACCAATCAGGATTGGTGGCCTAATCAGCTCAGCCTGAAACCGCTGCACCAGCACTCCCCCCTGTCCGATCCGATGGATAAAGACTTCAACTACGCCGATGCCTTCAACAGCCTCGATCTGGCGGCGGTCAAACAGGATCTGCACGCCCTGATGACCGACTCGCAGGAATGGTGGCCGGCGGACTTCGGCCACTACGGCGGCCTGTTCATCCGCATGGCCTGGCACAGCGCCGGCACCTACCGCATCGGCGACGGCCGCGGCGGCGCAGGCGAAGGCCAGCAGCGCTTCGCCCCGCTCAACAGCTGGCCGGACAACGTCAGCCTCGACAAGGCGCGCCGTTTGCTGTGGCCTATCAAGCAGAAATACGGCCGCAACATCTCCTGGGCCGACCTGATTATCCTGACCGGCAACGTGGCGCTGGAATCGATGGGCTTCAAAACCTTCGGCTACGCCGGCGGCCGTGCCGACACCTGGGAGCCGGACGACGTCTACTGGGGCTCTGAGAAGATCTGGCTGGAACTGAGCGGCGGGCCGAACAGCCGCTACTCGGGCGACCGCGATCTGGAAAACCCGCTGGCGGCGGTGCAGATGGGCCTGATTTACGTCAACCCGGAAGGCCCGGACGGCAATCCCGATCCGGTGGCCGCCGCGCGCGACATCCGTGAAACCTTCGCCCGCATGGCGATGAACGACGAAGAAACCGTGGCGCTGATCGCCGGCGGCCACACCTTCGGCAAGACCCACGGCGCCGGCCCAGCGTCTCACGTCGGCGCCGATCCGGAAGCCGCCGGGCTGGAACAGCAAGGCCTCGGCTGGCACAGCACCTTCGGCACCGGCGTCGGCAAAGACGCCATCACCAGCGGCCTGGAAGTCACCTGGACCACCACCCCGACCCAGTGGAACCACGACTTCTTCCGCCACCTGTTCGAATACGAATGGGAGCTGAGCCAAAGCCCGGCCGGCGCGCACCAGTGGGTGGCGAAAGACATCGGTGAAACCATTCCCGACGCCTTCGATCCCAACAAAAAACGCCGCCCAACCATGCTGACCACCGACCTGTCGCTGCGCTTCGATCCGGCCTACGAGAAGATTTCGCGCCGCTTCTATGAGCACCCGGAGGAGCTGGCTGACGCCTTCGCCCGCGCCTGGTTCAAGCTGACCCACCGCGACATGGGGCCGCGCGCGCGCTACCTCGGCCCGGAAGTGCCGCAGGAAGAACTGATTTGGCAAGATCCGATCCCGGCGGTCGATCATCCGCTGATCGATGAGCAGGACGTCGCCGCGCTGAAAAACGCCGTGCTGGCTTCTGGCCTGTCGGTGTCGGCGCTGGTCTCCACCGCCTGGGCTTCCGCGTCCAGCTTCCGCGGCTCAGACAAGCGCGGCGGCGCCAACGGCGCGCGCATTCGCCTGGCGCCGCAAAAGGACTGGGCGGTCAACCAACCTGCGCAGCTTGCCGCGACGCTGGCCAAGCTGGAGAGCATCCAACGCGCCTTCAACGATGCGCAGACCGGCGGCAAGCGCGTCTCGCTGGCGGATCTGATCGTGCTGGCCGGCGCGGCGGGCGTGGAACAGGCGGCGAAGAACGCCGGTTTCACCCTGACGGTGCCGTTCGCCCCGGGCCGCATGGACGCTTCGCAGGAACAGACCGACGTGGACTCCTTCGAGGCGATGGAGCCGCTCGCCGACGGTTTCCGCAACTTCCTGAAGGGCAAATACCGCGTGCCGGCCGAAACGCTGCTGGTCGACAAGGCACAGCTGTTGACCCTGACCGCGCCGGAAATGACGGTGCTGGTCGGCGGGCTGCGCGTGCTCGGCGCCAACGTCGGCGGCACGCAGCACGGCGTGTTCACCCATCGCCCGCAGGCGCTGACCAACGACTTCTTCGTCAACCTGCTCGACATGGGCACCACCTGGCATCCGGCGAGTGAGGACGGCCTGTTCGAAGGCCGCGATCGCCGCAGCGGCGCGGTCAAATGGACCGGCACCCGCGTCGATCTGGTGTTCGGTTCGCACGCGCAGTTGCGCGCGCTGGCCGAAGTCTACGGCAGCGCCGACGGGCAAGAGAAGTTCGCCCACGACTTCGTCGCCGCCTGGAACAAAGTGATGAACCTCGATCGTTTCGATCTGGCGTAACTTAGCGACAGCACAAAGCCCGCCACGGTAAGTCGGCGGGCTTTTTTATTTGAGGGTAAAAACCGACGACACAACACATAAAAATGACTAACTGATTGATAAAATTTATAACCCCATGATAGGTTAGGCGATTAAATGTATACAAAGACAATTTAAAAATATTAAAAATCAATAAAATAGGAGTAATCATGGACGATGTTAATGTTTACGGAGAAACAGGAATATTTATCATTAAAGAACAAATTTTCAGCAAAAATGGACTCCCGTCCATAGGACACTTCTCTCCTTCTGCTGTACAAATCCAGCGCTACGTCTACCAATTGCGTAAGGAACAAGAGGTTTTATGGGAGGGGCGAAAGATCGACTATACACAGCTCGGCATTTGGGAAAAATTTAAGATACTGATGGGCAACGACTTGGTCAGTAGAGACAAACAAGGGGGCAGCACGCTCTATTCACTGGAGTTCGCCGGATTTGAAACAAGAATAACACCTCTGGATGGAGCAAAAGCACCCCTCCCCGAATTTTTAGGAAAGTCCTATAAGATTAACGTACCCACACCTTACATTTATGGCCAAGATCCTATCCCAGAGATGAAGCTCTATGGCAGGAAAGACGTCTCATTCATTATGAGCAACGGTGGACAATCAGCCCCTACTGCAATGGCAAAATACAACAAGACGACCAAGAATCTGATAATGATTCGTACTGAACTAGAAATGAAAAATTTGATGTTATCCTTGAGCAGCGCCAAGGAGCTAAAAAAATGAAGAAAACGATGCTGTTCATTAGTCTGATAGTCATTTATGGTTTTATTGGTTATTTTCTGCACCTCCCAATGGCAAAGCTCTACTTTGCCGGGAAAACATTGTTTGTTTCTGACGTTGCAGCAACGGTCGTTACCCAGTTTAAGGCCGCCGGGATTTTCATTTTGTGCGGTGTCATCATCCTGACGCAGATCGTACTGACAAAAAAATCAAAATCCGTTAGACGATATGCCGTGATCTATAGCACTTGGGTGGGTATCCACTTCGTCTACCTTCTCGTCATCTTGATACTTAAGAGCAAGTTCCTGGAACCTCTCAACAAAATCCCGATGGATGCAATTGCTATTGAACAGTTTAACCTTGCTGGCCCAGCGCTTATTTCTCTGGTTTTAACCTGTTCGTCGCTATGGCTCGTCAACAAGTCAGGACAATCAGCACGCAATGTCTAAACAACCGAGAATCCTGAATAGTCTACTCAACTGTTACAAAAAGACCTTCACCTACTCAGGCCGCGAAAGCCGTGGGCCTTACTCAATGCTGCTTTTGTGCCAGCACGTTTGGTTTCTGCTTTATCTCGCTGTTATCGCCAGCAAGATGAATGAGATTTCCATTTTCGCGCTTGCAGCGTTTTTGCTGCCTATGCTAGCGGCCAATGTGCGCCGTTTGCACGATGCGGGTTACTCCGGTGGTTGGTGCCTGACCTGGTTCTGCTTCACACCCTATGTGATGCTGATCTTCGCGCTGTTCCTTCCCGCAAAGAACCTCAACAACCCTTACGACGATCGCCCAAACCTGGCGTAAGCCCCCTCAACGGCCTGCTTCGGCGAGCCCTGTCAGGCGCCGCGATATTCTCTTTTCCCGCTTATTCGTATTTACTCAACAAGTCATATAAAAATTTGATGGGCGGCAATTCTTTTAATGCTGTATTTATATTTAGAGGGCAATGAAGAGCGTAAACTCACATCGTTAATGCGATATATCCCATCAAGGAGATGACCGTTATGGATTATCCTCGATACACCTCAACACGCGGCGAGGCGGGTCTCATCATCGCCGTCCCTTAGCGGCAGCGGGTTTGGCCGGCAAAGGCGCCCCATCGTTTTACGCCATAAAAATAGATGTTATGCACCTGCGCGATATTCGCCTGGGCGCCTGACGTTCGCCCTTCGTTAATGTTTCACGGCGCGCATTGCGCTTTTCGTTTTTATTTTTCAGCCGACGGGAAAGCTCATGGGAAATTACGCTTCACTCAGGAAAATAACCGCTACCTGGAGGTCAACATGCAACATATTATCGGCATTTCTTCTCGTCGGCTGAGGATATCGGCCCTTGCGCTGCTGCTCCCGGCGATGTCATGGGCGGCCGATACGGCGTCTGTCGCCGTGGGGCCGCAGTATGACACCACCCATGTCTACGTCGAACGCGGCAAGATGGATGCCTTTGTCGACAGCATCCTGAAAACCTTCGGCGGCACCAGCACCGAACGCGTGCTGGTCAACGTCACGCCCACGCCCAGCGAAACCTACTCCCAGCTGATACTGACGCCGGCCGGCAGCTTCTCGGTGTTCGATTTCAAAACGCCGATCCCGCATCCGTTTGGCGCTGAGCGCAACGGTTTTCTGGTCAGGGATATGGACGCCGCCATTCGGCAAGCCAAGGCCGCCGGCGCCGATGTGCAGGTCGAACCCTTCGACGATCCGATTGGCCGCGACGCGGTGATCCAGTGGCCCGGCGGCGTCAACATGCAGCTTTATTGGCACACCAAAGCGCCCAACTACAAGCCGCTGCTGAGCGTGCCGGAAAACCGCCTGTACCTCTCCGCCTATCGCGTCGACGACTTCCTGAACAGCTATCGGGCATTCTCGCACGCCAAGGTGGCGAGCGACGCGCAAGTCAGCGATGCGGCGATCGGCCGTAACGGCAACGGCAAGATCCGCCAGATCGAACTGGACTCCCGCTTCGGCAAAACGCGCATTTTCGTCACCGACGGGCATCTGCCTTATCCGTTCGGCCATGAGCGCACCGGCTATGGCGTCGACGATCTGTCGGCCACGTTGGCCAAAGCGACGGCCAGCGGCGCGCAGGTGCTGTGGCGTTCGACGGCGGCGGAACGCCGCGCCTCGGCGCTGGTGAGTTTCCCCGGCGGCTATATCGCCGAAATTCACCAGACGGCTAAATAAACCCAAGGCGCGCTGCGGCGCGCTTTTTTCTTCGGATATCCATGATGAAACGCACGCTACCCGCACTGTTGCTGTTCTCCACGCTCCCCGCGCTGGCGGCGGAGCCCGCCGCTTCCCCCTGGAAAAACATCCCGTTGGGCGATGCGGCCACGTTGTCTTTCGACGGTTCACTGCGCGAGCGCTATGAATGGACGGATCAGCGGGATCTGAACGGCGGACGCGACGACACCTTCATGCAGCGCTTGCTGGTTGGCGCGCGCCTCGACTACGGCGACTATGTCGGCGCCTATGTGCAGGTGGGATCGTCGCTGGCCACGCCGCGCGACCTCGGGCGCAAGCCGACCGACGAAGATCATGCCTACCTCGGCCAGGGCTATGTGGATATGAAACTGCCCACCGCCTACGGCCTCGGCACCCTGCGGATCGGACGCCAGGAGATTGCGCTGGGCTCGCTGCACCTGCTGGGCACCCGCGACGGCCCCAACGTGCGCCGCTCCTTCGACGCTATCCGCGCCAGTTGGGTCAAGGACAAAAACCGCCTCGACGCCTTTATCGGCCACCCCATTACGCTCAAAACCGGCAGTTTCGACGACGATACCGACAACAGCCAAAAGGTATGGGGGCTGTACGGCACCACGCCGCTGACGCCGCTGGCTTCCTCGCTCGATCTTTATACCTTCGGCTTTGAAGATAACGACGCCCACTACGCGCAGCTCAGCGGGCAAGAGCGGCGCTACACCGTCGGCGCGCGCATTTTCGGCGCGGCGCAGGGCTTCGACTGGGACAATGAGGCCGCCTGGCAGTTCGGCAGCGCGGAACAGCGCGACATCCGCGCCTGGTCGGCGTCGGCGCACGCCGGCTATACGGCGAACGGCTGGCGCTGGCGGCCGCGCTTCGGCGGCAAGATTGGCATCGCCAGCGGCGATAAAAACGGTCACGACGGACAGCTCAATACCTTTAACGCCATGTATCCCAAGCTGCCCTACCTGACCGAGAACGGGCTGGTGGCGCCGGCGAACCTGATCGCCATCCATCCTTCGGTCACGATCACGCCGTGGCAAACCCTGTCCATCGACTTCAGCTGGGACGCGTTATGGCGGCAACGCCGCGAGGATGCCTTCTACCTCGGCCCGATGCGCCCGGTGAAAGGCAGCGCGCAGGGCCCGCGTTTTATCGGCAACCAGTACCAGGTCGAAACCACCTGGACGCCGAGAAGCGATCTCCAGTTCAAGGTGGCCTATGTCTACTTCGACGTCAGCAACAGCCTGCAGCACCATGCCGGGCTGAAAAACATGAACTTCGTGCTGGCGCAGGGCACCTACAGTTTTTAACGCCAAGCCAAGAAAAAAGGCGCCGAACAGGGCGCCTCATCTGTCTTACACCGCTTCCAGCTCCGCCGCCAGCGTGGCGACCAGCTCCGCCGCCGGCATCGGCCGCGCCAGGCCTACGCCCTGCCCGGCCCACAGCGACATAAACTCCGCGCGTCCGGCCTTGGCCGCCGCCTGGCGAATATCGCCGGTGAGCGCGTTCTGCACCGGATAAGGCAGGACCTGCGCCTCCTCCGCGCGCATCTGCCGCATGAAATCATTGACGATGCCGCGCGCCGGGCGGCCGCTGAAGGCGCGCGTCAGGCGCGTGCTGTCATCGCCGGCGTTGCGCAGCGCCGCTCGCCAGGCTTCGGCGATGCCCGACTCCGGGCTGCACAGAAACGCGGTGCCCAGCTGCGCCGCCTGCGCGCCCAGCAATTGTGCCGCCGCGATGCCGCGCCCGTTCATGATGCCGCCTGCGGCGATCGCCGGGATCTTCACCGCCGCCGCCACCTGCGGCAACAGGGCCATCAGGCCGACGCAGGACTGTTCGATATCGCCGAGGAAGGTCGGGCGATGCCCCCCCGCCTCCGCGCCCGAGACGCAGACGAAGTCGGCGCCCGCCTCTTCCCAGGCGCGGGCTTCCGCCACCGTGGTGGCGGTGCCGATCACCCGCGAGCCGGCCTTCTTGAACTGCGTGACCGTCGCGCGCGGCAGCACGCCGAAGGTGAAGCTAACCACCGGCGGCGCAGCCTCCAGCAGGGCCGCGATCTGGTCGCGGTTGTTTTCGGCGAATTGGGTGGGGATCGGCGGCTCACTCAGCCCCAGCGCTTCGCGGAACGGCCGCAGCTGATGCTGGGCGCGCTTGAGCTCGGCGAGATCCGGGTGCTGCTCATCGAGCAGAAACAGGTTGATGTTGAACGGCGCGGCGGTCTGCGCGCGGATCTGCTGCACGCGCTCGAGGATCACCGCCGGGGAAAACAGCGCCGCCGCGCACGATCCCAGCGCCCCGGCGTTGCTCACCGCCACCGCCAGCGCCGGCGGCGACGCGCCGTTCATCGGCCCCTGAACGATCGGATAGCGCAGCCCAAGCTCGCGGGCAAAAGCAGAAGGTGCCGTCATCAATATGTCTCCCTGTGCTGACTACATTCGTCTTACGGCGGCCGCGCCGCCGAACCGACCAAAAGCATAGCACCTTCTCACCACCTGGCCGTGCAGTTAATGCTTCACCTGACGCCGGTCGAGCGACAGGAAGTGATGCACCACCGGTTTCTCAGGGCCGATATGGAAGCCCAGCGCCTCCTGCTGCAGATCGGCGTCGGCGTGCGATACCCGCTGGTGCTGCCGCAGATGCTCTGCCCAGGACTCCACCAGGAACCACTCCATGATGCATTCCGGATCGCCGGTGTGCTCGGTGATGCCCCAGGCGTAAGCGCCATCGCGGCGACGCGCCCGCTCCAGCATCAGCAGCGTACGCAAGAACTGCGGCCGATCCTGCTCGCGAATGCGGTACTCCACCTGAATCATCACCGGGCCGCGATCGTTCTCGACCGGCGTGTTAACCAACGGCTCCGGCCAATGGTTCGACGGCTGCAGATCGGCCTCGCCGGTCGGCAGACGCAGGCGGTGGAACAGCAGCCCCGCCGCCAACAGGCCGACGCCGCCGACCAGCAGCGTGGCGGCCACGCCCAGCTCCTGCGCCACCAGCCCCCACAACAGGCTGCCCGCCGCCATCGCGCCGTTGAACACCATCAGATAGATGGCCAGGCCGCGGCCGCGCACCCAGTTAGGCAGCACGCCCTGCGCCGCGCCGTTGAGCGTGGTCAGCGCAATGATCCAGCCGGCGCCCAGCACCAACAGCAGCACCACCGCCAACCACTGCGGCGGCGCCAGCGACAGGGCCGCCATTACCGCCGCCGTCAGCACCGCCGCCAGCAACACCAGCCCGTCGGCGTTCAGCCGCTGGCGCAGACGCGGCAGCACAATAGCCCCAAGGATCGCCCCGGCGCCCACCGCCCCCAGCAGGACGCCGTAAAAACCGGCGCTGCCGCCCAGCATGCGGCGCGCCACCAGCGGCAGCAGCGCCCAAACCGAGCTGGAGAAGGCGAAGAACACCGCCGCCCGCAGCAACACCACATGCAGCTCGCGGCTGGAACGGGCATAGCGCAGCCCGGCGCGGAAGGCGCCGAAGAAGTGTTCCGACAGGCCGCTGTCCTCAACCTTCGGCCGCTTCCACCACAGCAGCGCCGCGATCACCAGCACATAGCTCATCACGTCCGCGCCGTAGGCCGCGCCGGCGCCGAAGCTGGCCAGCAGCAAACCGCCGGCCGCCGGGCCGATGGAGCGGGCGATGTTGATGCCCAACGAGTTCAGCGCCACGGCGTTTTTCAGCTCGGCGCGTGGCACCAGCTCCGGCACGATCGCCTGCCAGGTCGGCCCCATCAGCGCCGCGCCGATGCCGCCGACGAAGGTCAGCGCCAGCAGGTATTCCACCGTCAGCGCGCCGGTCTGTGACAGCAGCAACAGGCTGCCGCTGACGCAGGCCAGCAGAATTTGCACGAAGATCAGAAAGCGTCGCCGGTCGAGAATGTCCGACAGCACCCCGGCCGGGATGGCCAGCAGGAACACCGGCAGCGTGGCGGCGGTTTGCATCAGCGCCACCGCCGAAGGGTTGCTCGACAGGTCGGTGATAAGCCACGAGCTGGCGACGTCGCGCATAAAACTGCCGACGTTGCCGAGCACCGTGGCGCCCCACAGCACCGCAAATAATGGAATTTTCAGCGGCGCGAAGCCGCCCGCCGTCGCCTTGTTTTCCGTCTGTTCAGCCATCCGTTCGCTCCTTCAAATCGTTAAATGCCACCAGCAACAGCGCGCCGGCCAGCCCGAGGTGTTCAAAAAATCCGTTCATCATCTGGCCGCGCTCCGCCCCGTCGAACTGCCAGAACGGATTGGCCATCAGCGTCGCCATCAGGGTAAAACCGGCCAGCGCCAACGCGCCGAGCCAGCGATAAAAACCGCTCAGGATCAGCGCCGACGCCGCCAGTTCCAGCAGCGTCACCAGCACGGCGAACAGCGCCGCCGGCTGCAGGCCGAAGTGGGTCATCTCGGCGATGGCGCCCTCAACGTTCAGCGCCTTGACCAGCCCGCCCTGAATATAGGCGGCGCAGATCGCGAGCAGCAGCACCCAGCGCACCGCAGGCGCGTGCAGCCGCTGCGCGCAGCGGGCGGCGATAACAGTCAGGTTCATCGCGCCCCCTTAAAACGGCGAATTCTGGATGAAGGCCAGCAGATCGGCGTTGAAGCGATCGGGATCGGCCTGCGCCAAACCGTGAGAGCCGCCGGCGTAAACATTCAGCTCCGCCTGTTGCATAAGCTTAGCGGCTTTCAGCGCCGAGGCACCGATCGGCACGATCTGATCGGCGTCGCCGTGCACCAGCAGCGTCGGCTTGTCGATCGCCAGCAGATCGGCGGTGTAATCCACTTCGGAGAACGCGCGCACACACTCGTACTGCCCTTTCACGCCGCCCTGCATGCCCATCAGCCAGAAGTGGTCGATCAGCCCCGCATTGCTCTCCACCTCGTCGCAGTGGAGGCCATAGAACGGCACCGCCAAATCTTTGAAGAACTGCGAGCGGTTGCCCGCCACGCCGCTGCGAATGCCGTCGAAGGCCGCCATCGGCGTACCCTCAGGGTTGACCGGCGTTTGCAGCATCAGCGGCGGTACGGCGCCGACCAGCACCACCTTCGCCACCCGATCGCTGCCGTGACGGCCGATGTAGCGCGCCACTTCGCCGCCGCCGGTGGAATGGCCGACCAGGATCAGATCGCGCAGATCCAGCGTTTCGATCAGCAGGGCCAGATCGTCAGCGTATTGGTTGATGTCGTTGCCGTGCCAGGTTTGCTCCGAACGGCCGTGGCCGCGGCGATCGTGGGCGATCACGCGGAATCCGCTCTGGCCGAAAAACAGCATCTGGTTGTCCCAGGCGTCGGCAGACAGCGGCCAACCGTGCGAGAACAGGATCGGCTGGCCGCGGCCCCAATCCTTATAGAAAATGCGTGCGCCATCGGGCGCGGTAAGAGTGCTCATGACGTGTTCCCCGCTCGGTATCGAATTGGATTTTGGACGGGTTAACAGTACGGCAGGCGCAAAGGCAGTGATAACGGAATAATTTTCGCATGATCGCGAGTTTTTTTGCTGAAGAAGCCGGCGTCGCCGCCGGCGCAAAACGTCAGATGTTTTCCAGATCGATACCGCGCGTTTTTGGGCCGAATAGCCCGATCACCAGCATCACGATCAGCATGCTGGCGACGATAAACGCGATCACCCCCAGCGAACCGCCGTACTGCAAGATAATGCCGATGATGATGCTGCTGAACACCGTCGACAGCCGGCTGAAGGAGTAGCAGAAACCGACGGCGCGGGCGCGGATATGGGTCGGGAAGATCTCGGATTGATACGAGTGGTAGCTGTAGGTCAGCCAGGCGTTGGACCAGGTGATGAAGAAACCGCACAGGATCAGCCACAGCGGGTTGTTCTGCAGTGCGAACAGCGAGCCGAAGATCACCGTCACCAGGCAGGACAACACGATCTGCCACTTGTTCTCCATCTTGTCGGCGTAGAAGCTGCACAGCAGCGAGCCCAGCGGGTAGGCCAGCGTGATAAAGAAAGCGTACAGCAGGCTGTGGGTGACCGACGCGCCCTTGCCCGACAGCAGCGCCGGCAGCCAGTTGCCGAAGCCGAAGAAGCCGATGGCCTGAAAGAAATTCATCACTACCAGCATCAGCGTGCGATCGCGATATTGCGGCGCCCAGATGTCGCGAAAGCGGCCGCGCAGCGGCGCTCCCTCGGCATCGTCCACCGGGCGCGACGGGAAGTCCGCGGCCGCCACGCCGCAGCGCTGTTCCATGTCCCGCATTACCTGCCGGGCCTGCGCATAGCGCCGCTGTTGCACCAGCCAACGCGGCGACTCCGGCAGCCCCTTGCGCACCAGCCAAATCACCAGCGAAGCCAGCGCGCCGGCGATCACCACATAGCGCCAGCCGCTCAGCCCCCAAATCGTCTGCGGCACCAGCCACCAGGACATCAGCGCCACCGCCGGCACCGACAGAAACTGCACGAAGAACGCGAAGGCGAAAGCCCGGGTGCGCAAGTGCGCGGGCACCCACTCCGTCAGGTAGGTATCGATGGTCACCAACTCGATGCCGAGCCCGACGCCCACCAGAAAACGCAGAAAGATCACCCATTCCGCCTGCTGTTGAAACGCCAACAGCAGCGAGAAGGCGCCATACCAGATCAGGGCGAACATAAAGGTGGCGCGCCGGCCGAAGCGATCGGCGTACGGGCTCAGCAGGCTGGCGCCGACGAACAGGCCGAGAAAGGTGGCGGAGGCAAAGGCCGCCTGATCCGACACGCCGAAAACGCCCTGCGCACCGGTGTGGAAAATGCCGTCGGCGATAAGGCCAGTGCTGATATAGCCGGTCTGGAACAGATCGTAGAGTTCGAAAAAGCCGCCCAGCGACAGCAGAATGATAAAGCGCCACAGGCCGGCCGACGCGGGCAAGGCGTCGATTCTGGCCGCCAAATCCCGCGCATGGATCGGCGACGCCGCTACAGATTCACTCACCATTAACCTCGCATTAACATTTTTGATGACTTTCTATGCTAGCGAAGCGGCGTCGGAGTTAAATTTTTAATTAGCAGACTATGAAAAAAAGTTAAGCATAAAACGCTGCAGCAGCCTGTTTTATAGCAGGAAAATGTAGCGCGGGATGCCGCAGCGGCATCCCGAATCGGCAGGTTAACGGCTGTGGTGGTGCTGCAGCCGTTCGCTGCGGTAGGCGCTCAGCAAGCACCAGCCGAGGGCGATCAGCGCCAGCGGCGCGGCGACAAAGCCGATGTTGCCCATGCCCAGATGCAGGCTCACCTGGTTGCCCAGCAGCGCGCCGCTGCCGATGCCGAAGTTGTACAGGCCGGAGAAGATCGCCATCGCCACGTCGGTGGCGTCCGGCGCCAGGCTCAAGACTCTGGCCTGCATCGACAGGCCGATCGCCATGATCGCCATGCCCCAAAAGATGCACAGCACCGTCAGATGGCTTTCGCTGCCGGCGGCCGGCAACAGCAGCAGCAGGCTCAAGGCCAGCAGCGTAATGGCGCCGATAAAGAAGCCGGAAGGAAAACGCTCGCTGTAGCGGCTGAAC
The DNA here is from genome assembly GCF_903970925.1 of Serratia sp. ME47. Classification (NCBI taxonomy): domain Bacteria; kingdom Pseudomonadati; phylum Pseudomonadota; class Gammaproteobacteria; order Enterobacterales; family Yersiniaceae; genus Serratia; species Serratia sp. ME47. The sequence continues at coordinate 37,055 of NZ_CAJCKE010000032.1, forward strand.
AGCAGGCTGCCGACGATGCCGGCGGCGCCGAACAGCAACAGCATCAGCGTGGTGAAGTTCTCCGACAGCCCGGCCACGGTCTGGATAAACGGCTCGATGTAGCTGTAGGCGGTGAAGTGCGCCGTCACCACAATGATGGTCAGCATGTACAGCGCCACCAGCGCCGGGCGCTTGAACAGCAGCGGCACGCTGGCCAGCGAACCGGAGTGCTCGCTTTTCAGCACCGGCAACAGGCGCCACAGCAGCACCAGCGCCAGGGTGGCGCACACCGCGATGCCGATAAAGGTCATGCGCCAGCCGAGCAACTGCCCGACCACGCGCCCGAGCGGCAACCCGAGCACCATCGCTAGCGCGGTGCCGCCCGCCAGCAGGCTCAGCGCCTGGGCTTTCTTGCCCGGCGGCGCCACGCGGATCGCCAGCGAGGCGGTGATCGACCAGAACACCGAGTGCGCCAGCGCCACGCCGGCGCGCGAGATAACCAGCGTGGTAAAGTTCCAGGCCACGGCGGTCAGTATGTGGCTGGCGATAAACAGCATGAACACGCCGATCAACAGTTTGCGGCGCTCGATCTTGCTGGTCAGCAGCATGCACGCCAGCGAGGCGGCGGCGACGATCCAGGCGTAAATGGTAATGATCAAGCCGACCTGTTCGGTTTGCATCGAAAAGCTGGCGGCGATATCGCTCAGCAGACCGACCGGAATAAACTCGGTGGTGTTGAAAATAAAGGCCGAGACGGCGAGGATGACCACGCGCAACCAGGCGGTTGAGCGGGAAACGGGAGCGTGTTCCATGGTAAAAAAAATCCGGACAGGTGCGGGCAAGTCGCGATATTTTAACCAACCGGCCCGCTAAATGCGATACGCGTCACATTTTAATTGTGTGGTTTTTTTCACCGCCCATCGACACGCTCACCGACGCACGGTTGCCAAAATGCTGTGCTAATCTATTGAAGCGTACCAATTTTTCCTGCCGCGCTTCCCCGGCCGTCCACGCGCCGCGCCGAAGACCCGCGCAGTGTCCCTTTGGCGTTTCCTGAGGCGAGGTCATTATGATGTCCGCGATTTATGATTGGTCCGTACTTGCCCTGCGCAGTGTTTACGATCGCCGCATCCAGGGCCAGCCGGTGCTTGACAGCGCGGCCCTCTTCCCCGACGCCGAACGCTTTACCGCCCAATGGCGGCAGATCCGCGAAGAGGCGCTGACGGTCGCCCACGATCTGCACAATATCCCGCGCTTCCACGAGATCATGAGCCAGCAGGCGTCCATCTCCGCCAACGACGCGCGCGACTGGCGCATGTTCATCATGAAGGCCTATGGCCAGCCCATCCCCCGCAACCTGGCGCGCTGTCCGACGCTGGCGGCGCTGATCGCCTCCTCGCCGGACGTGCTGTCCGCGTCGCTCTCCTTCCTGGCGCCCGGCAAACAGGTGCCGCCCCATCGCGGCCCGTTCCGCGGCATTCTGCGCGGCTATCTGGTGCTGGACATGCCTAAACGCACCGACGGCGCGCCGGCGGCGGTGCTGAAGGTGGACGGCCGCGAATATCGGCTGCACGAGGGGGAGTTCATGCTGTGGGACGATACCTTCGAGCACGAGGTATGGAACGACAGCCCGCAGGTGCGCACCGTGCTGCTGCTGGATATTCGCCGCCGCGACATGCCCGGCGGGCTGCGGCTGCTCTCCAGCGCCATCATCGCGCTGGTGCGGCTGAACGTGCGCTGGATGCAGCGCCAGTTTTGACTGCGGCGCACAGGCGATTAACCGCCCTGAGAAGCCAGCCACTGGCCGGCGGTAGTGACGGCCATGCCCTGGCGCACATTGAAGGTGTTCGCCTTATCCCAGGCCACGCCGTCGGGTCGGGCGAAAGCCAACCGGTATTTCGCGCCGACGTCATGCGGATGATTCCGCACCTCCGCCTGCAGCCTCTCTTTGTCCAACAGGACTCTGTTGACCTCCACGCCCCAGTGCGCCTGCATAAGATCGGCAAGCTCACGGTAGGTCAGCGTGTCCCCGGCGATATAGACCACCTGGTTGCGAAACGCGGGCCGATGGAAAAAAATCGCGGCCGTCAGCCGGCCAATGTCCTCGGGAGTGGTCAGCGTCACCGCATACTGCCAATCGCCCAGCGCGCGCACGGTTTTGCGTTCCGCATCCACCACGCCAAAACCCGAGTCAAACAGGTAGCTGGTGAAAATGCCCGTGGAAACAATCACCCACTCCGTTGCGCTCTGCGCGCGCAGCAGGTGACGCACCTCGAGCTGTTCATCCCACACCGGCTGCCCGCTGCCTTTACCGACGACATCGTAGTCCACGCCGAACTGCCACGGGAAGTAGCGCGCCACGCCGGCCTGCAAAACGGCCTGGGTGATCTTTATCTGCGTGCCCGCCCCGCCAACGAAGCCGCTGCAGTTGATTACCGCATCAAAGCCACGCAGCAGCACGCTCAGCGCCTCCACCCCGCTTTGCTGCAGATCGCCTTCCACCACGGCGATCCCGAGCCGCGCCAGCTCATCCCGCCGCACCCGGAGCGGGCCGCTCACGGCGCGGGCGGCCTCCGGCCGGAGCAGTACGCTGATTTTTAAAGATGGAGATAACCGAGCCTGCCGGCTCATCGCTCGCAGTACCGGCAGCCCCAGTTCGCCGGCGCCGAGTATGAGCACGGTATTGATGGATGGATTTGTGGATTTCATGCTTGCCTCCTGTCTTGACACTGCGTCATCCTGACAGCTGACAAAAACGGGTTCAATTAGGTACACGCGTGATACCGGGGAGGACTATGACGAGCGATCGGGAAGCGCTGCTGCAATTTTCGCAGGCGTTCTGTGAAGAACTGAGCAACGACGATGAAGGGTTGAAGCGCGAGATCCTCGCGCATGCGGGCAACCGTTGGTCGCTGGGCGTATTGCATCTCCTGGGCACCCACGGGCCGCTGCGCCACGGCGAACTAGGCCGCCAATTAGCGGGCGTGACGCAGAGAATGCTGACGCGGACGCTGCGCCATCTCGAGCGGGATGGGTTGATATCGCGCTGCGATTATCAGGAAAAACTGCCCCGCGTGGTTTACACCATCACCGAGGCCGGGGAAGAAATGCTGCTCAACATGCTGCCGCTCTGGTCGTGGATTATCTCCTCCGCCGACGCCTTCAGGGCAGCCCGCTCGCACTACGATGGCCAAGAGCGCGACGCCGAAAAATGAACGCGGGCTTCCCTGCCCGCAGGCGGCTGTCAGCCGCCGCCCAGATACGCCTTTCTCACCTGCGGATCGTTCAACAGTTCTTCCCCGCTGCCGGTGAGGCGGATCTGGCCGTTGACCATCACATAGCCGCGATCGGACAGTTTCAGCGCATGGTTGGCGTTCTGCTCCACCAGAAACAGCGTCATGCCGCTGCGGGTCAGTTCGCGCAGCACCCCGAAGATCTGCCGCACCACGATCGGCGCCAGCCCCAGGCTCGGCTCGTCCAGCAGCAACAGCTTCGGCCGGCTCATCAGCGCGCGGGCGATCGCCAGCATCTGCTGTTCGCCGCCGGACATGGTCATCGCCCGCTGGTTGCGCCGCTCTTTCAGGCGCGGAAACAGCTCGAACATGCGCGGCAAATCCTCTTCCAGGTAGCGATTGCCGACGGTGATGGTGCCCATCAGCAGGTTCTCCTCCACGCTCATGTCCGGAAAGATGCGCCGCCCCTCCGGCGCCTGCGCGATGCCGCTGCTGGCAACAAAGTGCGTGGAGCGGCGGCTGATGTCCTCGCCGCGAAACAGGATCTGCCCGCCGGCGATACGCGGCTGACCGAAGATCGACATCAACAGCGTGGACTTGCCCGCGCCGTTGGCGCCGATCAGCGCCACCGTCTCCCCGGCGTTCACCTGCAGCGACACCTGGCGCAGCGCCTGGATCGGCCCGTAAAACACATCGACCTCGCGAAATTCCAACATCGTTTCGCTCATCCCGCCAGCTCCTCTTCGTCCGCGCCCAGGTAAGCGGCGATCACCGCCTCGTTGTGCTGAATCTCCTGCGGCGTGCCGCGGGCGATCACATCGCCGTGATCGAGCACGATCACCCGATCGGAGATCTCCATTACCATGCCCATGTCATGCTCGATCAGCAGCACCGTGATGCCGTGATCCCGGCGCAGGAAGCGGATGATGCGGCTCAGCGCGGCCGTCTCCACCGGGTTCAGCCCGGCGGCCGGTTCGTCGAGGCAGATCATCTCCGGCGCGGTGCACATGGCGCGCGCGATCTCCAGCCGCCGCTGCTGGCCGTAGGACATCTCCCCCGCCAGCCGGTTGGCGCAGTCCGCCAGATCCACCACCTCCAGCCAGTAGAAGGCGTGATCGAGCGCGGCGCTTTCCGCCCGGCGGTAGCCCGGCGTATTCAGCACCCCAGCGATCAGATTGCGGTTGCTCTGCATGTGCTGCGCCACCAGCAGGTTCTCCACCACCGACATTTCGCGGAACAGGCGGATATTCTGGAAGGTGCGCGCCAGCCCGGCGCGGTTGACCAGGTGAGTGCCGCCGAACATCTTGTAATAGAGGCGTGAACCGAGCCGCTTCGGGCGTATCCAGTCGCCGGCGCGGAACTTCTGCCCCAGCACCTGGATCACGTCGGTCGGCCGCTTGTGGGTATTGAGCAGGATCGCGCCGCCGGTGGCGCGATAGAAACCGGTCAGGCAATTGAACACCGTGGTCTTGCCGGCGCCGTTGGGGCCGATCAGGGCGGTGATGGAACCGCGCTCCACCTCCAGATTGACGTCGTTCAGCGCCTTGATGCCGCCAAAGCGCATCATCAGGTGTTCCACCCGCAAAATGGCGTCGCTCATGGCGCCACCCCCTTGCGTTCCGCAAAGCTGGCGCGGCTGATGCGCACCAGCCCGCGCGGCCGCCAGATCATCATCGCCACCATCAGCACGCCAAACAGCAGCACCCGGTATTCGGCGAAGCTGCGCAGCAGCTCCGGTGCCACCGTCAGCACAAAGGCCGCCAGCACCACGCCGAGGGTGGAGCCCATGCCGCCCAACACCACGATCGCCAGAATCAGGGCCGACTCGAAAAAGGTGAACGAGGTCGGGTTGACGAACCCCTGGTAAGTGGCGAAAAACACCCCCGCCAGCCCGGCGGTGGAAGCGCCCAGCATAAACGCCGACAGCTTCACCAGCACGTGGTTCAGCCCGAGGGAGCGGCAGGCGATCTCGTCCTCGCGCAGCGCCTCCCAGGCGCGGCCGATCGGCATGCGCGTCAGCCGGTGCTTGATGTACAGCACCAGCAGCACCACCAAAAACAGCATCGCGTAGATGAAGATGAACTTGAGATTGGGATTGTAATCGATGCCGAGAAACTCGTGGATCGGCACCCCGCCGTCTTTAGCGCGCCGGCCGAACTCCAGGCCGAACACCGTCGGCGCCGGCACCGAAATGCCGTTCGGCCCGCCGGTGAGCGACATCCAGTTGTTCAGCACCAGCCGGATGATCTCGCCGAACCCGAGCGTGACGATGGCAAGATAGTCGCCGTGCATCCGCAGCACCGGAAAGCCCAGCAGCGCGCCCGCCAACGCCGCCATCAGCGCCCCGAGCGGCAGCATCGCCCAAAAACCGAGCCCGAGATACTGGTAGCCCAACGCCAGCCCGTAGGCGCCGATGGCGTAAAACGCCACGTACCCCAGATCGAGCAGCCCCGCCAACCCGACCACAATGTTCAGCCCCAGTCCGAGCAGCACGTAGATCAGGCCGAGGATCGCCACCGTCAGCAGGTATTTGGTGGCGACGAACGGGAACAGCAGCGCGATCGCCGCCATCAGCGGCAGGAACCAGCGCAGATTGGATTTATACCCCAGCGGACGCACGTACACGCCGTCGTTGCCGCCGTCGAAGCGCGCCAGCACCTTGCGGCCCGGCGCGGTTTGCAGGAACAGGCTCAGCAGCAGCCGCCCGGCCATCACCGCGACGATGATCCACACCAGCCGGTGCGGCTCGAAGTTAAAGCTGTAGCCGTTCAGCACGATGCCGACGATCGGCCCGAACACGATCAGGGCGATCAGCCCGGCCAAAACGGCATCCAGCAGGCTGCGTTTGACGTTCAGCCCGCCGTTGATTGCGGATTGCGACATGGCGTTCTCCTTAAACCTTGGCGACCAGCGGCCTGCCGAGCAGGCCCTGCGGGCGGAAGATCAGGATCGCCACCAGCAACCCGAAGGAGAACACGTCCTTGTAATCCGAATTCACCATGCCGGCGAACTGCGCCTCCGCCACGCCGAGCAGCAGCCCGCCCAGCATCGCGCCCGGCAGCGAGCCGATGCCGCCCAACACCGCGGCGGTGAAGGCCTTGATGCCGATGATAAAGCCGACGTAAAAATCGAAGGTGCCATAGTTCATGGTGATCAGTACCCCGGCCAGCCCGGCCATGGCGGCGCCGATCACGAACACCAGCGAGATCACCCGATCGGTATTGATGCCGAGAATCGAGGCCATTTTGCGATCCTGCTGGGTGGCGCGGCAGATGCGCCCCAGCCGGGTGCGCTGAATGATGTAGGTGAGGATCGCCATGCCGAGCAGCGACGCCACCAGAATGAACACCTTGGTATAAGTGATCTGCACCACGCCGCCGTCGAATTCCAGGCGGAACACGCCGCTCAGCAGCGTCGGGATGCCCTGCTGGCGCGGCCCCTGGCTTATCTGCGCATAGTTTTGCAGGATTAACGACATGCCGATGGCGGAGATCAGCGGCGCCAGGCGGGTGGAGTTGCGCAGCGGCCTGTAGGCGATACGCTCGATCACCCAGCCGTACACCCCGGTGATGACGATGGTGAATACCAGCGTGCCGAGGATCAGCAGCGGGAACGATTGCAGCCCGAAGAACGACAGCAGCGCCAGACCGATGGCGCACAGGTAGGCGGAGATCATGTACACCTCGCCGTGGGCGAAGTTGATCATGCCGATGATGCCGTAAACCATGGTGTAGCCGATGGCGATCAGGCCATACACCGCGCCGAGGGTCAGGCCGTTGATCAGCTGTTGCAGAAAGAATACATCCATAATGAGCAGTCTCGCCTGGTAAGGCCGCCAACGCAGTCCGACGCGGCCCAAAGGTAGTCGCGGAACGGGCGCGCCAAGGCGGCGGCCCGTCGGTCATAGGGTCACACCCTCAATGTTCGGCCGTTTACAGTTGGTGATATTTGCCCTTGTCATCCCATTGATAGACCACGTAATCCGAGACCTTCAGATCGCCCTTCTGATCCCAGGCTTTTTTACCCATCACGGTGTCAACATCGTGCGACTTCAGCCATTCGGCGGCCTTGGCGCTGTCTTTGCCGCCGGTGGCGTTGAAGGCGGCGGCGATCGCCTGGATCGAAGCGTAGGAGTAAAGGGTGTACCCTTCCGGCTCAAAGCCGCTGGCGCGGAACTTGGCGATCACTGCCTTGCCTTCCGCGATCTGGCGCGGATCGTTGCCGAAGGTCATCAGCACGCCGTTGGTGTACTGCGGCCCGCCGGCGGCGGTCACCAGCTCTTCGGTCACCACGCAGTCGCCGGAGAAGAACTTGGCGGTCACGCCCTGCTCGCGCATCTGGCGCACCAGCGGCCCGGCTTCGGGATGGCAACCGCCGAAGTAGACCACGTCCGGCTTGACCGAGGCGATCTTGGTCACCAGGGCGTTGAAGTCTTTCTCGCCGCGCGACAGCCCCTCATACAGCACCTCTTTAACCCCGCGCTTGTTCATTGCCGCCTTGGCGGCGTCCGCCAGCCCCTGGCCGTAGGTGTCTTTATCGTGGATCACCGCGATGCGTTTGGCCTTCAGGGTATCCAGCATGTAGTTGGTGGCGATGACGCCCTGCTGATCGTCGCGCCCGCACATGCGGAACATGGTCTTCATGCCGCGCTCGGTGATCTGCGGGTTGGTGGAACCGGGAGTAATGGCGATGATGCCGGCCTCGTCATACACCTCGGAGGCGGGCATGGTGGATGAGGAACAGAAGTGGCCGACCACCGCCGACACCTTGTCCTGATCCACCAGCCGGTTGGCGACCGCGACCGCCTGTTTCGGTTCGCAGGCGTCATCCCCCTGCACCAGTTTGATTTTTTCCCCTTTGATCCCGCCGGCGGCGTTGATGTCCGCCGCCGCCTGCGAAGCCCCGCGCCAATACTGATCGCCATAGGTGGCGTTCGGCCCGGAGAACGGCCCGGCGACGCCGATGACGATATCGGCCTGCGCGGAAAACGCCGTACCTAAACAACCGATGAGCAAAGCAGCGAGCGGACTTTTTATCAATTTCGATGACATTGTTATCTTCCTCAGCACTGTTGTAGCGAAACGCCCTGGGGCGCGGATCAGTCACTTTATGTGTAGACGGGGAAAATAATTTTCTTGAGAGCGCAGTCGCATTCCCCAAAAATGGGTAAGCAAAAAACCAGCCATTGTGACGACGAATACATATTGTTTGCTTATTCATCCTACATATCAGTTGCGGCGCGGCGTGTGGCGGCGTTAACCAGGGTCTGGCCAATACGGTTAGCGCGAGTGGAAGTATGGGTGGGAGAACGGCCCTGCACCATCGCCGTGCAAAGGCGTGTGCAAGCGGCGTCAAAACGATTTGGGATGCAAAAATCAACGCATAGCGATGGAAAATGCCGAAAAACAGCGCAAGGTGCTCATTCCCTCAGCAAACGCGCTTTTTTTGCAGTTTAGCGCTTTGACAAACCCCGGATGCCCCGCTATTATTCGCCCCGTTCCAACGATTCCTCTGTAGTTCAGTCGGTAGAACGGCGGACTGTTAATCCGTATGTCACTGGTTCGAGTCCAGTCAGAGGAGCCATATTTAGAGAAGCCCGCTTAAGGAAACTTAAGCGGGCTTTTTGCTTT
>NZ_CAJCKE010000033.1:0-40998 GCF_903970925.1 Serratia sp. ME47
GCTGCGCGGCCTCGCGATCGCTGTCGCGAGCGTCCACCCAACGATCGCCCTGGCCGGTCGCTTCGCGCTTCCAGAACGGCGCGCGGGTCTTCAGGTAGTCCATGATGAACTCGCTGGCGGCGAACGCCATGCCGCGGTGCGCGCCGGTCACGCCGACGAACACGATCTCGTCGCCGGGATACAGCGCGCCGACGCGGTGGATCACCGTCACGCGCTGCAGCGGCCAACGGCTGCGCGCCTCGGCCACGATCTCCGCCAGCGCCTTCTCGGTCATGCCGGGGTAGTGTTCCAGCGTCAGCGCGCTGACGTCGTCCCCGAGGTTATGGTTGCGCACCTTGCCGGTGAAGGTCACCACCGCGCCGTCGGCGTCGCACTGCGCCAGCCACTGATACTCGTCGCCGACGTTGAACGGCGCTTCGCCCACGCGAATGCGGGTGTTTTCCATGCTTACCCCCCGGTAACCGGCGGGAAGAAGGCCACTTCATCGCCGGCGCGCAGCGGGTGATCCGCCGCCACCAGCGACTGATTGACCGCCGCCAGCAGTTTGCCGGACTCCAGCGCCAGCGCCCAGCGATCGCCGCGCGCGCACAGCGCCTGACGCAGCGCCTCGACGGTCGGGTAATCCGCCGGCATCGACAGCGCGCCGGTGCCCACCAGTTCGCGCACCTGCGCGAAGAAAAGAATATCGATCATGCGTTCACCTTAAAATCACCGGATTTGCCGCCGCTTTTCGCCAGCAGGCGCACCGGGCCGATCACCATGTCTTTCTGTACCGCTTTGCACATGTCATAGATGGTCAATGCCGCCACCGAGGCGGCGGTCAGCGCTTCCATCTCGACGCCGGTTTTGCCGGTCAGCCGGCAGCAGGTTTCAATGCGCACCCGGCTGTGCTCCGTTTGCGCCTCCAGCTGCACTTCGACCTTGCTCAGCATCAGCGGGTGGCACAGCGGGATCAGCTCCCAGGTGCGTTTGGCCGCCTGAATGCCGGCGATACGCGCCGTGGCGAACACGTCGCCCTTGTGGTGGCTGCCATCGACGATCATCGCCAGCGTGGCGGGCAGCATCTCGACGAAGGCTTCGGCGCGCGCCTCGCGCGCCGTTTCGGCCTTGGCGGAAACGTCAACCATATGGGCTTCGCCGGCGGCGTTAATGTGGGTTAGCTGTGTCATGACTCAGGGCTTCTTCAAATGGGGCTGGAAGTTGCACGGGCGATGGCGCGCGTCCAACTGCTCTTCGATAATCCGCTCCCAGGCGGTGCGGCAGGCGCGGGTGGAGCCCGGCATGGCGAAAATCACCGTGCGGTTGGCCAGACCGGCCAGCGCGCGCGACTGGATCGTCGCGGTGCCGATCTCTTCGTACGACACCATGCGGAACAGTTCGCCGAACCCTTCCACCTCTCTGTCAAACAGCGGCAACAGCGCTTCCGGCGTGTTGTCGCGCGCGGTAAAACCGGTGCCGCCGGTGATCAGCACCGCCTGCACGTTGTCATCGGCGATCCACGCGGAAACCCGTGCGCGGATCTGGTAAATGTCATCTTTGACGATGGCGCGATCCACCACCTGATGGCCGGCTTCCTGCGCCGCTTCCTGCAGATATTGGCCGGAGGTGTCTTCCGCCGCGCCGCGGCTGTCGGACACGGTCAGGATGGCGATATGCGCCGGAATAAACTCGCTGCTCGCATGGCTCATGGTTCAATAAGCTCCTATTGGCTGTCAGCCGCCGATAAACGACAGGTTCTGGGTGATCCCGCTGTTGCCCTGATGCAGGAAATGGGTCTGCTTCTTGCTCAGCAGCCCGCTCTGAATGCGCGCCTTCAGCGCGTCGAGCTGGCCGTCATCCGCCAGCAGATCGCGCAGGGGCACCCCCTGCTCGCCGAACAGGCACAGATGCAGATTGCCGATGGAAGAAACGCGCAGCCGGTTGCAGCTGGCGCAGAAGTCTTTTTCATACGGCATGATAAGACCCACCTCACCCTGGTAGTCCGGGTGGCTGAACACCTGCGCCGGGCCGTCGCTGCGGCCACGCGCCTGGCGCTGCCAACCCTGCTGCTCCAGCTGCAGGCGAATCACTTCGCCGGAAACGTGGTGTTTGCGAAACAGTTCGCCCCCCTCGCCGGTTTCCATCAGTTCGATAAAGCGCAGCTGGATCGGCCGATCCTTGATCCAGGCGAGAAACGCGCCGAGTTGCTGGTGATTGACGTCGCGCATCAGCACGGCGTTGACCTTGACCTTGCTGAAACCGGCGCTGAAGGCGGCGTCTATGCCGTCCATCACCTGGCGGAACTTGTCCTGACCGGTAATGGCGTGAAACTGGCGGGGATCCAGACTGTCGATGCTGACGTTGATCGCCGTCAGACCGGCGTCACGCCAGGCGGCGACGTCGCGCGCCAGACGGTAGCCGTTGGTGGTGACCGCCAACGTGCGGATGGCCGGATTTTCCCGCACGGCGGCGATGATCTCGGTAAAGTCGCGGCGCAGCGAAGGCTCGCCGCCGGTCAGGCGCACCTTTTCGGTGCCCAGTTCGGCGAACGCGCGGCTGACGCGGCGGATTTCATCCAGCGACAGGAAGCTTTTCGGGCTGCCGCTCGGCTTGTAGCCGTCGGGCAGACAGTAGGTGCAACGAAAGTTGCACACGTCGGTGATCGACAAGCGCAGGTAATAGAACTTGCGCTCATAAGCATCAATGAGTTGCGGTACCATAACACCTTTCCAAAGTCGGGAGATGCGAGCGTTTCCCCTCTGCACCCTGGTGGCTGACTTCGCCACGGCCCAGGCGCCATATCGTTCCGGATGAACAACGTAGGCGCAGGGGCTAGGAGTTTGATTTCTCTTCCCGCTACCTTGAGTAGCCGGAATGAAACCGTGGTTTTCAGCAGAATTCTAGCGCTAATCGGCAACGATAGCCAACGCGTTAATTCGCTATATAACTGTATATACAGCGCTTTTAGACGCCGCGTAATCGGGTAAACCATGATAAACATCGCTTACGAGGGCGAATTGACCAGAATCACGCAAATGGCACTCTTTATCCCCTAAATAATGGGCGTCGCCTCCCGACGGCAAGCGCGTTCCCCCCAGAGGCAACGTCAAGGATAACGGGTATATCGCGTTTTTACGCCGGATCCGCTACCTTATGCGGGCAGTTCAGCCCCTTTGTAAGGAAATTTATGCGTAATCGTACCCTGGCCGATCTCGACCGCGTGGTGGCGTTGGGCGGCGGACACGGTCTGGGCCGTGTGATGTCGGCCCTGTCGTCCTTAGGCTCCCGCCTGACCGGCATCGTTACCACCACCGACAACGGCGGTTCCACCGGCCGCATCCGCCGTTCGGAAGGCGGCATTGCCTGGGGCGATACCCGCAACTGTCTCAACCAGCTGATCACCGAGCCGAGCGTCGCATCGGCGATGTTCGAATACCGCTTCAGCGGCAACGGCGAACTGGCCGGCCATAACCTCGGCAACCTGATGTTGAAAGCGCTGGATCACTTGAGCGTGCGCCCGCTGGAAGCGATCAACCTGGTGCGCAGCCTGTTGAAGGTGGACGCGGCGTTGATTCCGATGTCGGAACAGCCGGTGGATTTGATGGCGCACGATCACGAAGGCAACCATGTTTACGGTGAAGTGAATGTTGACCAACTGACTCATATGCCGCAGGAGCTGATGCTGTCTCCCCCGGTCAACGCCACGCGCGAAGCGCTGGACGCCATCGCGCAGGCCGACGTGATCCTGATTGGGCCGGGCAGTTTTCTCACCAGCCTGATGCCGCTGCTGCTGCTCGACGATCTCACCCAGGCGCTGCGCCGCAGCAGCGCCAGCATGATCTATATCGGCAACCTCGGCCGCGAGCTGAGCGTGGCCGCCGCGGCGCTGTCGTTAAAGGATAAGCTGACGCTGATGGAAGAGAAGATCGGCCGCCGGATGATCGATGCGCTGATCGTCGGCCCGGCGGTGGACGCCCGTGAAGTGCAGGATCGGGTGGTGATTCAACAGCCGCTGGAAGCGAGCGACATCCCCTACCGCCACGATCGCCAACTGCTGCGCCAGGCGCTGGATCACGCGCTGGTGGAGCTGGCCGCCCGCCGCTGACCGAATTTAACCGTCTCGCCCGCGCAGCCAGGGATTATCGCTGGCCGGGGCGGGATGGCTGACCATATCGATATACAGATCTTCCACCTCTTTGCGCGCCCAGGGCGTGCGACGCAAAAACTTCAGGCTGGACTTGATGCTCGGATCGCTGCGGAAGCAGTTGATGCGAATGCGCGCGCCCAGTTCGGACCAACCGTAGTGATCCACCAGTTTATTCAGCAGTTGCTCCAGCGTCACGCCGTGCAGCGGGTCTTTAGACTGGTGTTGGCTCATGTTCGGTACTCTTCGTGGTCAAATCGGGCCGCACACCATAACAGCTTTGGCGCGACCGACAAGGAATTTTGACGCCCACGGCGCGGGCGCCGTCCAACGGTCAGGAAATCGCGATGAACTGCTCGCGCAGCTGGTGGATCTCGTCGCGCAGCGCAGCCGCCTGCTCGAACTCCAGATTTTGCGCATGGGTATACATCTGCGCTTCCAGATCGCGGATTTTCTGATCCAGCGCTTTCGGCGTGAGGTTCTGCAGCTGAGCGCCGCTGTCTGCCGCCTTGCCCCTGCCTTTACCCTTGGCGCGGTTGACCGGCTGGCCAATCTGCAGAATGTCGCCGATCTTCTTGTTCAGCCCCTGCGGCACGATGCCGTTGGCTTCGTTGTAAGCCTGCTGCTTGGCGCGCCGCCGCTCGGTTTCACCGATCGCTTTGGCCATCGAATCGGTGATGCGATCGCCATACAGGATCGCCTTGCCGTTCAGGTTACGCGCCGCGCGGCCGATGGTCTGGATCAGCGAACGTTCGGAACGCAGGAAGCCTTCCTTGTCGGCGTCCAGAATCGCCACCAGCGACACCTCAGGCATGTCGAGCCCCTCACGCAGCAGGTTGATGCCCACCAGCACGTCAAACTCGCCCAGACGCAGGTCACGAATGATTTCGACGCGTTCCACGGTGTCGATATCCGAGTGCAGGTAGCGCACGCGCTCGCCATGCTCTTCCAGGTATTCGGTCAGGTCTTCCGCCATGCGTTTGGTCAGGGTGGTCACCAGCACGCGCTCGTTGATCGCCGCGCGCTTGCGGATCTCGGAGAGCAGATCGTCCACCTGAGTAGCGACTGGCCGCACTTCCACGATCGGATCCAGCAGCCCTGTCGGGCGCACCACCTGGTCGATCAGATCGCCGCCGGATTTCTCCAGCTCATATTTGCCCGGCGTGGCGGAAACATAGATGGTCTGCGGCGCCAGCGCCTCGAACTCCTCGAAGCGCAGCGGGCGGTTGTCCAGCGCCGACGGCAGGCGGAAACCGTACTCCACCAGCGTTTCCTTGCGCGCGCGGTCGCCCTTGAACATCGCGCCGATTTGCGGAATGGTGACGTGGGATTCGTCGACCACCAGCAGGCCGTCCGCCGGCAGGTAATCGAACAGCGTCGGCGGCGGCTCGCCCTCGGCGCGCCCGGAAAGGTAGCGCGAGTAGTTTTCGATGCCCGAGCAGTAACCCAGCTCGTTCATCATCTCCAGATCGAACTGGGTGCGCTGCGTCAGGCGCTGCTCTTCCAGCAGCTTGTTGTTGGCCAACAGCACCTTGCGACGGTCCGCCAGATCGACCTTGATCTCTTCCATCGCCTGCATGATCCGCTCGCGCGGCGTCACGTAGTGCGACTTCGGGTAGATGGTAAAACGCGGCACCACCTGCTCAATCTGCCCGGTCAGCGGATCGAACAGCGACAGCCGCTCCACTTCGTCGTCGAACAGCTCGACGCGCAGCGCCAGCTCGTCCGACTCTGCCGGAAAGATGTCGATCACCTCGCCGCGCACGCGGAAGGTGGCGCGCTGGAAAGCCTGATCGTTGCGGGAATACTGCAGCTCCGCCAGCCGGCGCAAAATGGAGCGCTGATCGATGATCATGCCCTTGGTCAGATGCAGCATCATCTTCAGGTAAAGATCCGGATCGCCCAGGCCGTAGATCGCCGACACCGACGCCACCACCACCACGTCGCGCCGCTCGAGCAGCGCCTTGGTGGCGGAAAGGCGCATCTGCTCGATGTGCTCATTCACCGAAGCGTCTTTTTCAATGAAGGTGTCGGAGCTGGGCACGTAGGCTTCCGGCTGGTAGTAGTCGTAGTAAGAGACGAAGTACTCCACCGCATTCTCCGGGAAAAACTCTTTCATCTCGCCATACAGCTGCGCCGCCAACGTCTTGTTCGGCGCCAGCACCATGGTCGGCCGATTCAGATCGGCTATCACGTTGGCGATGGTGAACGTTTTGCCCGAGCCGGTTACCCCCAGCAGCGTCTGGTGCGCCAGGCCGTCTTCCAACCCCTCTTCCAGTTTGCGGATGGCTTCCGGCTGATCGCCGGCCGGTTTGAAATCAGAATGCAGTTTGAAAAGTTTACTCATTGCTCGGCTACCCTGTGGAGATGCGCGCGCTCAGGCGGCCAGCCGGCTCTGCGCCGGACGTAGCCCCTAATTATGGAAAGTGTCGGCGATTTGCGCCAGTGCCCATGATACTGGATATAAAACCAGCTTCAAGCGGATTCGTCGCTGCGCCCGGCAGCGCGGCAACGCCGTTGCACCGTGAGGTTACAGCGGGGTGACATTTTTATTGTCAATAACAGATTTATCCCCAGAACTTGCCGAAAATTAACTTATTGATAGCACCGCGGCGAAAAATTACACATAGAAACCCGATCAATGCCCTGGCGTCTTGATTTTAGTTAATTTATTGATAATTAATAGTTTTAATAAAAAGACGAGATTGCGGACAAAGCGAACAGAACCCGCGTCGGCTCTCGCTTTACAGCGTTTTTCTAAATCTAATGCACAAGGTTATCCACAGGAATAGTGGATAACTCTCACCGCCCCGCCCGTGGCGGGAGTTACAGAAAGAAAGCTTTTCGCCCTTTACACTCGCCAAAATGGCTTTTTTAGTTATTTTTTCATAAAAATATCGCTTTGTTTATGCCGATTAATACTAAAAATCCCCATTGCCAAAATCGCATTGCCCCCTTTCACGCCGATCGCGCTTGACGGCGGCGCAACGCCTTGCACCACGCCCACGCCGGAGAGCACCACAAGAGTGCAAAAAACGTCCGGGTTAACTTCCCGGCGTATTTTCAGGCCGCCGCGGCAGAGCGCGTCGGGCCTGACAGGCGGTTAACAAAGCGATAACACTCCCCCTTTTCGGCCAGTGGCAAAACTGGCCTGGGAGTTGCTTTATCTTCCCGCGTGCGAACGAGGCGCGACAGCATAATGCGCTGCCGAATGCGGCGTGCAACCGCCGCCTGGCTATGCCTCGTAAAAGCGCGAGAACGACACCAAGTCGTCATAAACGTCGTTTTTCACGACATATTGACTGTCTTTCCGTCCACCGCAGACATTGCTCAGGTGAATCGGAGGGACGGCATTTTGTTCCGGACATTGCCACACTCGGGAAATCAACCGCCAATGCGGCCTTTGCAGCACCCCACCAACGAGTGGAACGGGCGCCTATGTCTATGAGGAGAATGCCACATGCTGAGTCTGAGATCGGTCAATCAATTTTACGGGCAAAATCATACCCTGTGGGACATCAACCTGGAGCTGCCGCGCGGCCAGTGCACCGTGCTGCTCGGGCGCAACGGCGTGGGCAAGACCACGCTGGTCAACTGCATCATGGGGCATTTGCCGGTGGTGAGCGGCAGCATGACCTGGCAGCCGGCGGATCAGCCGCCGCAAAACCTGCTGCTGCAACCGATGGAGCGCCGCGCCGCACTCGGCATCAGCCACGTCCCGCAAGGGCGGCAACTCTTCTCGCAGCTGAGCGTGGAAGAGAATCTGCAAGTGGCGCAGATGGCCGTGCGCGGCGCCCCTTACCGCATTCCGTTGCTGATCTACAGCCTGTTTCCCAATTTGCGCCAGATGCGCACCCGCCGCGCCGGCGATCTGTGCGAAGGCGCTCAGCGCCAGTTGGCGATTGGTCGTGCTCTGGCGCAGGAGCCGGCGCTGCTGATCCTCGACGAACCGACAACGGGCGTACCGCCCTCGATCGCCGCCGACATCGGCAACGTGATCCGTAGGCTCAACTATGAGTTGGGCATGACCATTTTGCTGGTAGAGCATCAGCTGCCGTTCGTGCGCCGGGTGGCGGATCGTTTTTGTCTGCTCGATAGCGGGCGCACCGTGGCGCACGGCGCGCTGGCGCAGCTGGATGAGGCGCTGATCGGCGCCGGGCTGGCGGGATCGGAAGGAGAATGAGGGAGAGGCCCCCCTCATGGGAATTTATAGCAGGCTGATATCCAGATACTGCCCCAGCGGCGCCCGTTCGGCCTGCGGCAGGTGCGGGATTTCGCCCAGCAGCGGCGCGGGCAGCATACGGCGCAGCGTAGCCAGGTATTCCTGATGCCGCCGCCCCGGCGGCACCACGTCGTTGGCGATCCAACCGGCCAGCGTCAGCCCGGCCTGTTGCACCGCCTGGGCCGTCAGCACCGCGTGGTTGATGCAGCCCAGCTTGATGCCCACCACCAGGATCACCGGCAGTTGCTCTTGCCGCACCCAGTCGGCGAAGGTGTACTCCGCCGACAACGGGGTAAACCACCCGCCGGCCCCCTCGACCAGCACCCAGTCGGCGCGCTGCTCCAGCCGGCGCAGGCCGTCGGACAGCCGCGCCGCGTCGATCGGCCGGCCTTCATCGGCGCTGACGATATGCGGCGAGGTCGGTTCGGCAAATACGTAAGGGTTCACTTCGTCGTAATCCAGCGCCACACCGCTGTTGGCCTGCAGCGCCAGCGCGTCGCCGTTGCGCAGCCCCTCGGCGGTCATCTCGCTGCCGGAGGCCACCGGCTTATAGCCGGCGCTGCGGTAGCCCGCCCGGTTGGCGGCCTGCAGCAAGGCGCTGCTGGCGACGGTTTTCCCCACTTCGGTGTCGGTGCCGGTCACGAACCAACGTTTACTCACGATAAATCACTCCATAAGCCAGATGATAGCTGAGCGGGAACTGCCCCTGCCGGCACGGGTAAGCCGCCTGCAGCGCGGCGAGGCGGCCGCGCGACATCAGGCCGCCCTCGCGCCCCTGATGCAAATGCGTCGCCCCGATGCCCTTGAGGGAACGCATCAGCGTCATCACGTCCGGGTAGTTCAGGATGCGCAACTCCGTCACCAGCTCGTGTCGATAGGCGGCGCAGGCGGTGCGGATCTGCGTCAACGGCAAAAAGGCGTTCACGTGACGTTCGCCGTCCACCTGTTGCCAGGCGTCCCCCAATTCCTGCAGCGAGCCCGCCGCCAGCGTGGAAAACAGGATCACGCCGCCGGGACGGGTCACGCGATACAGCTCCGCCAGCGCGGCAGGCAGATCGCTGCACCACTGCACCACCAGGCTGCTGAAACAGATGTCCATCGCCGCATCGGGCAGCGGCACCTGTTCGATATCGCCCAGCAGATAATGATGCGCCGCCTGCCGTTGGCGGGCGACGTCCAGCATGCCCGGCGCCAAATCGAGCGCGGTCACCCGTTTGCCGCGCTCACGCCACATACGGCTGAAATAGCCGGTGCCGCAGCCGGCGTCCAGCAGCTGTTCGCCCGGGTGGGAACTCCCCATCCCCAGTAAGCGCTCGCCAACGTCACGCTGCAGCTCGGCGGCGGCATCGTAGCTGCCGGCCGCGCGGCTGAAGGCCGAGGCGACCGCCTGTTTGTTCACTGTGTCATTGGCTGACGTCATTCAGCACCTCCAGCAGGCGATCGATATCCTGCGGCTGATGCGCCGCCGTCAGGGTAATGCGCAGCCGCGCGCCGCCCGAGGGCACCGTCGGCGGACGGATGGCGCTCACCCACAGGCCGCACTCGCGCAGGCGGGTCGCCAGATCGAGCGCGCGTTGATTGTCCCCCACCAGCAGCGGCTGGATGGCGGTGTCGGAATCCGTCAGGGTCAGCGCCAGCGGCGCCGCGCCCTGACGGAAACGCCGAATGTTGTCCTGCAGCCGGGTGCGCAGATCATCGCCCTCGCGAATGCAGACCAGCGCCGCCTGCAGCGCGCAGGCCTGCGCCGGCGGCATCGCGGTGCTGTAGATCAGATGGCGGGCGAACTGCAGCAGATACTCGGCGGTCGCCTCATCGCACAGCACCGCCGCGCCGCTGACGCCGAACGCCTTGCCGAAGGTCGCCACCAGCAGTTCAGGCCGCACGCCCTGCTGCCAGCAGCTGCCGCGGCCTTGCTCACCGCGCACGCCGATGCCGTGGGCGTCATCCACCATCAGCCAGGCGCCCGCCGCACGGGTTAAGCGATGCAGCTCCGCCAACGGCGCGCCGTCGCCATCCATGCTGAACACCCCTTCGGTCACCGCCAGCCGCTGCCCGTCGCAGGGTTTGGCCAGCAGATCCGCCAAGGCCTGCGGTTGATTGTGCTGGAACCGGCGCAGCTCGGCCGGCGACTGCGCCGCCGCCTCCAGCAGCGAGGCATGGCTGAGACGATCGGCCAAAATGCGATCGCCCTTTTGCATCAACGCCGCCAGCACCGCCTGGTTGGCGGCGTAGCCGGAGATGAACAGCAGCGCGCGCGGATAGCCGAGCCACGCCGCCAGTTGCTCTTCCAGCGCCTGATGCGCTGCGCTAAAACCGGTCACGTGGCCCGAACCGCCGCTGCCGACGCCGTAACGCTGCGCGCCCTGCTGCCAGGCGGCGATCACCCGCGTATCCTGGCTCAAGCCCAGGTAGTCGTTGCCCGAGAAGTTCAGATAGAGACGATCGCCGAGCCGGATCTGGCGGCCATTGCCGCCCTCGGTGGTCTGTCGCCGGCGGTAGGCGGCGTTCAGGCGCCGCTCAGCCAGCGCCTGCTCGATGCGTTGCTGCCAGCTCATCACGGCGCCGCGTTGTAAAACTCGGCGGTATCGGCGTTCAGCAGTTGCTTGGCCAGCACCTGCTGTTGCTGGTTGTCGCCGTGTTCGGTGGCGGTCTGCTGCGGGTTGAGCCCCAGCTTGCGGAACAGCTGCAGGTCTTTGTCTTCTTCCGGATTCGGCGTGGTCAGCAGCTTGCAACCGTAGAAGATCGAGTTGGCGCCGGCCATGAAGCACATCGCCTGCGTCTGTTCGTTCATCTGTTCGCGGCCTGCGGAGAGACGGACATAAGAAGATGGCATCATGATGCGCGCCACCGCGATGGTGCGGATGAAATCAAACGGATCGACGTCATCATTATCCGCCAGCGGCGTGCCTTTCACCTTCACCAACATGTTGATCGGCACGCTCTCCGGTGGTTTTGGCAGGTTGGCCAGCTGCACCAGCAACCCGGCGCGATCGCGCACCGTTTCACCCAGCCCGACGATGCCGCCGGAGCACACTTTGATGCCGGCGTCGCGCACCTTGTCGAGCGTATCCAGGCGCTCCTGGTAGCTGCGGGTGGTGATGATGTTGCCGTAGAACTCCGGCGAGGTGTCGAGGTTATGGTTGTAGTAATCCAGCCCGGCCTCCGCCAGCCGCTCGGCCTGGGTGCCATCCAATGTGCCCAGCGTCATGCAGGTTTCCATGCCCATCGCTTTCACGCCCTGCACCATTTGCTGCAGATAAGGCATATCGCGCTCGTGCGGGTTCTTCCACGCCGCGCCCATGCAAAAACGGGTCGAACCGTTCGCCTTGGCCTTGCGCGCCGATTCCAGCACCTGCTCGACCTGCATCAGCCGCTCCGACTCCAGGCCGGTCTTGTAGCGTGAGCTCTGCGGGCAGTATTTGCAGTCTTCCGGGCAAGCGCCTGTCTTGATCGACAGCAGCGTGCTGACCTGCACCTGACGCGGGTCGAAGTGTTGGCGGTGTACGGTTTGCGCTTCGAACAGCAGTTCCAGCAGCGGTTTATCAAACAGGGCCTGGGCTTGCCCTACTGTCCAGTGAATGCGGTCGGCCATCATGGCGTCTCCAAAACGAAAAAGTGTCGCCAGTTTAAATATTGTGGATATACTGTCAACCAATCTTAATCCAATTTGGTTTACAATAATGTCTGTCACCGCTTCCGACCTGGCGTTTGACCAACGCCATATCTGGCACCCCTACACCTCCATGAGCCGCCCGTTACCCTGTTACCCGATCGAATCGGCCAGCGGCGTCGAACTGCAGCTGGCGGACGGCCGGAGTCTGGTGGACGGCATGTCCTCCTGGTGGGCGGCGATCCACGGTTACAACCATCCGCGCCTGAATCAGGCCGCCAGCCAGCAGTTGGAGAAGATGTCGCACGTGATGTTCGGCGGCATTACCCATCCGGCCGCTATCTCGTTGTGCCGTCGGCTGGTGGAAATGACGCCGGAAGCGCTGCAGTGCGTGTTCCTGGCGGACTCTGGTTCGGTGGCGGTAGAAGTGTCGCTGAAAATGGCGCTGCAGTACTGGCAGGCGCGCGGCGAGCGCCGGCAGCGCATCCTGACGCTGCGCCACGGCTATCACGGCGATACCTTCGGCGCGATGTCGGTCTGCGATCCGGACAACTCGATGCACAGCCTTTATCAGGGGTATCTGGCGCCACACCTGTTCGCCACCGCGCCGCAGTGCCGCTTCGACGAGGAATGGCGCGAAGAGGATATCGCGCCGTTCGCCGCGCTGCTGGAGCAGCACGCCGGTGAAGTGGCGGCGGTGATCCTGGAACCGGTGGTGCAAGGCGCCGGCGGCATGCGCATCTACCATCCGACCTATCTCAAGCGGGTGCGCGAGCTGTGCGATCGCCATCAGGTGCTGCTGATCGCCGACGAGATCGCCACCGGTTTCGGCCGCACCGGCAAGCTGTTCGCCTGCGAGCACGCGCAGGTGGTGCCGGACATTCTCTGTCTGGGCAAGGCGCTGACCGGCGGCTATATGACCCTTTCCGCCACCTTGACTACCCGCCATGTGGCGGAGACCATCAGCAACGGCGCGGCCGGCTGCTTTATGCACGGGCCGACCTTTATGGGCAATCCGCTGGCCTGCGCCGTGGCGGACGCCAGTCTGGCGCTGCTGGCGGAAAATCGCTGGCAGGCGCAGGTGAGCGCCATCGAAACCCAGTTGAAGCGGGAACTGTTGCCGTTGGCGGCGCTGCCGAAGGTGGCCGACGTGCGGGTGCTGGGCGCGATTGGGGTGGTGGAGATGCGCGAACCGGTGGATGTCGCCGAGCTGCAGCGCGGGTTCGTCGAGCGCGGGGTATGGATCCGGCCGTTCGGCAAGCTGATTTACCTGATGCCGCCTTACATCATCGAAGCGGACCAGCTCAGCCGCCTGACCGCCGCCGTCGCCGCCGTCGCGCGTTAATGCCTTACCAATGCTGGTCCAGATAGCGGGCCAGCAATCCCAAACACAGCAGCCACAGTAAAATGATCATCGCCGCCGCCATGCGGCCGGTGGGATTATCGACGCGCTTTTGCGCCTTCTCGCGCAGCTCGGCCATCAGCGGTTTGGGGATCAGCCGCACCGCCAACATGATGCCCAACGGCACGATGATCACATCGTCCAGATAGCCCAGCACCGGAATAAAATCCGGGATCAGATCGATCGGTGAGATCGCATAGCCGGCGACCAGCAGCGCGATCAGCTTGGCGTACCACGGGGTGCGCTTATCACGGGCGGCCAGCCACAGCGCGTAGATATCGCGCTTGATGCCTTTGGCCCAACGGCGCAGCCAGCCGAACCACGGCGTGCGTTTTTTCAGTGAAATCATGATTACTTCATATAAGAACGTAAAACGGTCATCAATTGCTCGATGTCCTGCTCGCGCTGCTGCGGCGTAGCGTCCGCGGCAGCCAGATGTTCGCGCACATGCCCTTCCAGCACCTGCGCCATCAGACCGTTGACCGCGCCGCGCACCGCCGCGATCTGCTGCAGAACAGCCGAACATTCGCCGCCGCTCTCCAGCGCGCGTTCCAGCGCTTCGGCCTGCCCTTTAATGCGGCGCACCCGCGCCAACAGCTTCTTTTGATCTCTGTGGGTATGGCTCATCATTTCCGCCTGATTGTTATTTACTATACTGGGGTATAGTATATTTCAGCACACTATCTTTTGCTGAGGAACTTCACCATGACGTCTCACGCGCCCGTTTTGCACCGCGAGCACAGCCACGTTTTTGACGATGGTAACCCATTGGCCGAAAGAAACACCAGATGGGCGGTGATACTCACCGCCAGTATGATGGCTATCGAGATCGCCGGCGGCTGGCTGTTTAACTCGATGGCATTGCTGGCCGACGGCTGGCACATGAGTTCGCACGCGCTGGCCCTGGGCCTGTCGATGCTGGCTTACGGCGCCGCACGCCGGCTGGCCAAGGATCGCCGCTTTAGCCTCGGCACCTGGAAGATCGAAGTGCTGGCCGGTTACACCAGCGCGGTGTTGTTGGTGCTGGTGGCGGCGCTGATGCTGTTTCAGTCTGGGCAGCGGCTGCTGAATCCCAGCCCGATTCATTACAACGAAGCCATCGCCATCGGCGCGATCGGGCTGGCCGTCAACCTGCTCTGCGCCTGGCTGTTGCGCGGTGGCGGCCACCATCATCATCACGGGGATGACCACGACGACACTCATCATGACCTCAACCTGCGTTCCGCCTATGTTCACGTGCTCGCCGACGCCGCCACCTCGGTGCTGGCGCTCGTCGCGCTGTTCGGCGGCAAGCTTTGGGGCGCCGCCTGGCTCGATCCGCTGATGGGCATCGTCGGCGCGGCGATGGTGGCCGCCTGGGCCTATAGCCTGATGCGCGATAGCGGAAAGATTTTGCTGGATGCCGAAATGGACGCCCCGGTGGCGCAAGAGATCCGCCAGGCCCTGGCCGCTTCCGGCCACGCGCTCACGCTGACCGATTTGCATGTAGGCCGCATCGGCAAAGGAAAATATCATTGCGTCCTCGCCCTGAGCAGCGCCGATCGCACCCTCACCGCCGATCGGGTGCGCCAACTGTTGGCCGCGCATCCCGAACTGGTGCATGTCACCGTCGAGATCAACCGTCCGCCGCTGGCGCAAGGGGTTGTATTGTTCCACCGAAAAGATCTAGCTTAAGGGTCCGCGTTTATCGACAACTGGGAGTCATTATGGCTTTTCGTTTGTACAGCAACGATCTGCAGGACGGCGGCACAATGCCGCAGACTCAGGTCTTCAACGGCATGGGCTACCGCGGCGATAACCTGTCGCCGCACCTGGCCTGGGACGGCGTGCCCGCCGGCACCAAAAGCTTCGTCGTCACCCTGTACGATCCCGATGCCCCGACCGGCTCCGGCTGGTGGCACTGGGTGGTGGCCAATATTCCGGCCGACGTGCGCGAGCTGCCGCAGGGCGCAGGCTCCGGCAAAGCGCCGTTGCCGAGCGCCGCGCTGCAAACCCGTACCGACTTCGGCTCGGCCGGTTACGGCGGCGCCGCGCCGCCGAATGGCGAACGCCACCGCTATCAGTTCACCGTGCATGCGCTGGACGTGGAAAGCATTGAGGTGGATGAAGGCTCCAGCGGCGCGTTGGTGGGCTTTAACGTGCATTTCCACAGCCTCGGCAGCGCCACGCTGACGGTGATGTTCAACTGATTGATCTCCGCCCATAAAAAAGCGCGGCTCAACCGAACCGCGCTTTTCTGCTCTGCCCGCCGAATTACTTCGCCAGCACGCTTACCCACATCGGGCCTTTGCCCACCGGATAACGCGCCAACATAGTCAGCTGACCGCTGGCCTGATCAATTTCATGCACCGCGATGTGATCGGACTTCTGGCCGGACGAAATCACGAAGCGGCCGCTGTGATCGATATTGAAACCGCGCGGTTGCGCTTCGGTCGGATAATAGCCGACCACGCTCAACGTGCCGCCGTCTTCGGAGACGCTGAAGAGGGTCAGAATGCTGGCGGTGCGATCGCTGGTGTACAGGAAGCGGCCGTTCGGCGTGATATGAATGTCCGCCGCCCAGCGGGTGCCGTCGAAATCGTCCGGCATGATATCCAGCGTTTGCGTCACGGTGTATTTGCCGCCGTTTTCCGAAATGGCCAGCACGTCCACCGTGCCGTTCAGCTCGTTGACGCAATAAGCGAACTTGTCGTTGTGGTGGAACGCCATATGGCGCGGACCGGCGCCGGCGGCGATATCCACCGCGTCCTGCGCGTGCGGCGTCAGCTGGCCCGCCAGGCTCAGGTTGAACAGACGGATGCGGTCTTCTTTCAGACACGGTACCAGCACCAGCTGGTTGGTCGGATCGATGTTGGCGGAGTGCGGCGCGCTCAGGCCGTCGATCTGTTGGATCGGCGCCGTGACCACGCCGTCGTGGCCGATCGGGCTGATGCTGGCGCAGTTGCCGCTGTAGGAAGCGGAGAACAGGTAACGCCCCTGCAAATCGGTGGAGATATGGGTCGGGCTGCCCGGCAGCGGCGCCATGCCGGCCTGCTGCAGCGTGCCGTCCGCCTCGATGCGGTAACTGACGATGCCGAACGCCGGACGCACGCCGACGTACAGGTGAGTCTTGTCCGGATGAAGGGTCATCGGCTGCACCTGGCCCGGCACGTCAACGGTTTGCAGCAGCGCCAGCGCGCCGGCGTCGTCCAACTGCCAGACGTGGATCTGCTGGCTCTCCGGGCTGGCGACATAAACGATTTGCTTCATGTGTTCTCCTTGCAAAGGGTAAAAGAGGAACCGGTTTCAGGCCGTTCGATTGTCCCTAGCTTACCGCACATCCGTCGCATGGCAACCCTGCTTAGCACCGGAAGCTCACGCGGTTTTCTCCATTGGCTATCCGGTGTACCATCGGATTAATTTTATGGCTAACGATAACGAGAACCCTATGAGCTACCGCGTCATCGCCCTCGATCTTGACGGCACCCTGCTGGACAATCAAAAACGCATCTTACCGCAGTCGCTGGAAGCGCTGGCGCAGGCGCGCGCCGCCGGCGTCCAGGTGGTGGTGGTCACCGGCCGCCATCACGTCGCCATCCATCCGTTCTACCAGGCGCTACAGATTGACACGCCGGCCATCTGCTGCAACGGCACTTACCTGTATGATTTTCAGCAGAAAAAGGTGCTGGCCGCCGATCCCTTGGCGAAGGAGCAGGCCAAACAGGTGCTGCAGATGCTCAAACAGACCGACATTCACGGGCTGATGTACGTTGACGACGCCATGCTGTATCAGGAACCGAGCGGCCACGTGACTCGCTCGCTGGCCTGGGCCGAAACCCTGCCTGCGGCGCAGCGCCCGACGCTGCTGCAGGTCGGCAGCCTGGCGCAGGCGGCCGACGACGCGCAGGCGATCTGGAAATTCGCCACCTCGCACGCCGATATTCCGGCGCTGCGCAAGTTTGCCGACACGGTGGAAAAAGAGCTGGGGTTGGCGTGCGAATGGTCCTGGCACGATCAGGTGGATATCGCCAAAGGCGGCAACAGCAAAGGCAAACGCCTGCGCCAATGGGTGGAGTCGCAGGGGCTGAGCATGGATCAGGTGGTGGCGTTCGGCGACAACTACAACGACATCAGCATGCTGGAAGCGGTCGGTTTGGGCGTGGCGATGGGCAACGCCGATGACGCGATCAAGGAACGCGCCGATCTGGTGATCGCCGATAACCTGCAGCCGGGCATCGCCGAGGTGATCCGCACCCGCGTGCTGTAGTCTTTTCGCCCTCCCGCCGGGAGGGCCCGCCTTAACGGCTCTCGCGGCTGATCGACACGCTTTTCACCTGCGCGTACAGCCACTGCCCGGGGCGGATCGCCAGTTCGTCTCGCGCCCAGGGCGTGATGCGCGCCCACAGCACGTGTTCCCCGACCGCCAGCTTCACCTCCACCTGCCCGTCCACGTCCAGACACTCGCTGACCTTGGCCGGCAAGACGTTGCGAATGCTGCTGTTGACCGGCGGCTGCAGCACCAGCGAGACGTCGGCGGCATTGATGCGAATGCGCAGCTGAGTGCCCAACTCGGCGTCGATGCCGCTGACCCACAGCCGCTGATCGCCGAGCGCCAGCGCGGTCATGGCATAACGTTGATGATGCTCAATCACGCTGACGCGCAGCACGCTGCTCTGATCTTCACGTTGCAGCCACGGCCGCAGCGCGCTGCTGGCCCAGACGGCTTCCAGCCCGCCGAACGCGCGCACCTCGCCGCGATCCAGCACCAACACCTGCTCGGCCAGGCGCAGGATCTCGTCCAGGCTGTGGCTGACATAGAGGATGGGGATGTTCACGTCCTGCGCCAACCGCTCCAGATACGGCAGCAGCTCGCGTTTGCGCGGCAGATCGAGCGAGGCCAGCGGTTCGTCCATCAGCAGCAGTTCCGGCGCCGTCAGCAGCGCGCGGCCGATCGCCACCCGCTGTTTTTCACCGCCGGAGAGCGTCAGGGGCAGCCGATTAAGCAGCGGCCCGATGCCCAGCAGCTCGACGATGGTGTTGAACTGCGCACGCATGCCGGCCGCCATGCCGTACTGCAGGTTGCCGCGCACCCGATAGTGCGGGAACAGGCGCGCTTCCTGAAACACATAGCCGATACGGCGCTTTTCCGGCGGCAGGCAGAGGCCCGCGGCGGTATCCACCAGCGTGCGGCCATTGAGCGCGATGCGCCCCTGCTGCAAACGGGTCAGGCCGCCGATGGCGTTGATCAATGAAGTTTTGCCCGCGCCGGACAGGCCGAAAATCGCGGTGATGCCCTGCGCCGGCAAATCGGCGCGGACGTTGAGATTGAGGTCGCCCAGCTGCTGCGAGAAATCCAGCTCCAGCATTTACACCCCCATCCGTTTGCGGCCCCAGCGGGCCAGCCATTCGGACACCATCAGCGAAGCCAGCGACAGCACGATGGCGATCACGCACAGACGCGCGGCGGCGGCCTCCGCCCCCGGCGTTTCAATCAGCGTATACATCGCCAGCGGAATGGTGCGGGTTTCACCGGGAATGTTGGAGACGAAGGTGATGGTGGCGCCAAACTCCCCCAGCGAACGGGCGAAGGCCAGCACCACGCCGACAATGACGCCGGGCAGCGACAGCGGCAGCGTGATGGTGAAAAATACTCGCCACGGATTGGCGCCCAGCGTGCGCGCCGCCTGTTCCAGCCGGGTATCCACTGCCTCCAGCGCCAGCCGAATGGCGCGCACCATCAGCGGAAACGCCACCACCGCCGACGCCAGCGCGGCGCCGCGCCAGCTAAAGCTGAAGCTGAAGCCGAACCAATCGTACAGCCGCTCGCCGATGACGCCGCGCCGCCCCATGGCGATCAGCAGCAAATAACCGACCACCACCGGCGGCAGCACCAGCGGCAGGTGAATGACGCCATCGAGCAGCGCCTTGCCGGGAAAACGGCAGCGCACCAGCACCCAGGCCATCAGAATGCCGAACGGCAGGCTGCAGACTACCGCCAAACCGGAAACTTTCAGGCTAAGCTCAACCGCCTGCCACTCGTACTCGCTCAGAATCATTTACGCGGGGTGAATCCATAATGTTCGAAAATAGCGGCCGCTTCCGGGCTCTTCAAATAGGTATAGAAAGCGCTGACCGTCGGATTTTGACGATCTTTCACAATCGCCATCGGATATTCAACCGGTTTGTGGCTGTCTTCCGGGAACACGCCCACCACTTTCACCTTGTCGCTGGCGACCGCGTCGGAACCGTAGACGATGCCGAGCGGCGCTTCACCGCGCTCCACCAACGCCATCGCGCTGCGTACATTGTTGGCGCGCGCCAGTTTAGGCTCCAGCGCGCGCCAGGTGCCCAGATGCTCCAGCGCCTCTTTGGCGTAGATGCCGGCCGGCACGTGATCCGGATCGCCCACCGCCAGGCGGCCGCCGTTCAGCAGTTTGGCCCAATCGGTCTGCTTGTCGATGGCGATCTTGTGTTGTTTATCGTTCTTGGCGGCGATCAGCACCAGTTCGTTGCCCAGCAGCGTATAGCGGGTGTCTTTCACCATCTGCTGCTTGTCGATGGCGTAATCCATCCACTGTTGATCGGCGGAGATAAACAGATCGGCCGGGGCGCCCTGCTCAATTTGGCGCGCCAGCGTCGAGGACGACGCGAAGGAGGAAACCACCTGCACGTCCTTGCCTTTTTGATACTGGGTGGCGATGTCCTGCAGCGCGTTGGTCAGCGACGCGGCGGCGAACACGGTGATCTTTTCCGCTGCCGAGCCCTGAGCCACCAGGCTTGATGCCAACACGATCCCGCCAACCCATTTGGTCCATTGCTGTTTCATTGTTTTTCTCCGCAAGTTAACGTGCATTATCACTCTTCGTTATATAAAAAATAATATAACGTTGCGCGAAAGCTTGTCATGCGGTTTATCGGCAAAGCGTGAGATAACTTGAGGAATGCCCGCCGGGCGATGCCGACGGGTATCGGGATGGGGAACGGTCAGTGCTGGGTGCGGTTTTCTTTCGAACGGCCCACTTTGGAGAAGACGTTGAACACTTCGCCAAAACCGTAGATCAAGCCGAGAATGAGCGCCATGACCACCGGCACCATCACCACGGCGAATAACAGACTTTTCAATAATTCCAACATGATAGCCTCGCTTAACTGCCCATTGAGCGGCAAATGCCTTTCACCGCATATCAGGTTATTCTAACCCAAAAAATCGCTAAAACCGGAGTTATTTTAGCCAGCGAGGCGAAATTGTGATCGGCCAAACGTGCCCTTTGGCGCTTTGCCGCCAAATCGGCGACAATACGATTTTTGCCGCCGACAGGATGCGCTTATGCAGGCCGAAATTCTTCTGACTCTCAAACTCCAGCAAAAGCTGTTCGCCGATCCGCGCCGCATCGCGCTGCTGAAACAGGTGCAGCACACCGGCTCCATCAACCAGGGCGCCAAACTGGCGGGCATCAGCTACAAAAGCGCCTGGGACGCCATCAATGAGATGAACCAACTGGCGGAACAAACGGTGGTGGAACGCGCCACCGGCGGCAAAGGCGGCGGCGGCGCGCATTTGACGCACTACGGCCAACGGCTGATCCAGCTGTACGATCTGCTGGGCCAGGTGCAGCAAAAA
Organism: Serratia sp. ME47; assembly: GCF_903970925.1. Lineage (NCBI taxonomy): Bacteria > Pseudomonadati > Pseudomonadota > Gammaproteobacteria > Enterobacterales > Yersiniaceae > Serratia > Serratia sp. ME47. The sequence continues at coordinate 20,958 of NZ_CAJCKE010000033.1, forward strand.
GCCTTCGACGTGCTGCAGCAGGACGATCTGCCGCTCGACAGCCTGCTGGCGGCCATCTCGCGCTTCTCGCTGCAAACCAGCGCGCGCAATCAGTTTTTCGGCACCGTGATCGAACGCGACCACCAGCAGGTACAGCAGCATCTGGCGATCCTGCTGAACGACGGCAGCACTCGCCTGACGGCGGCCATTACCCAGCAAAGCGCCGATCGGCTGCAGCTGACGCCCGGCAAAGAGGTGCTGGCGCTGATCAAGGCGCCCTGGGTGCGTCTGAGCGTCGATGCGGCCGATAACGCCGACGCGGAGAATGCGCTGGCGGGCGTGGTGGCCGGCATTCAGCCGGGCGCCGAACACAGCGAGGTGCTGGTGACGCTGGCGGGCGGCGAAACCCTGTGCGCCACCCTGACGACGGCGGAGCTGCAGCGCCTGCAACTGAGCGTCGGCGACGCCGTACACGCCCTGTTCAACGCCGATCGGGTGATTGTCGCCACGTTGTGTTAAGCGCAACGTGATGTTGCGTTTTTGTTGATTGACATCACCCGGCAATGCGCCTATTTCTAAGGCAAATAATTGCAAAAAAAGGAACAGGTGATGTCGTCGTTGCACATTTCGCAAGGTTCATTCCGCTTGAGCGATACCCGCACCCTGACGCTGGAAGCGCTGGCGATCCAGGCCGGTGAAAGCTGGGCCTTCGTCGGCGCCAACGGCAGCGGCAAATCCGCCCTGGCGCGCGCGCTGGCCGACGAACTGGTTCTGCTGCGCGGCGAACGCCGCAGCGATTTTCAGCATGCGGTGCGCATCTCCTTCGAACAGTTGCAAAAGATGGTCAGCGACGAGTGGCAACGCAACAATACCGATCTGCTCAGCGCGGACGAAGACGACACCGGCCGTACCGCGGCGGAGATCATTCAGGAAGAGGTGAAAGACGCCGCGCGCTGTGAGCGACTGGCCGCGCAGTTCGGCATTACCGCCCTGCTGACGCGCCGCTTCAAATACCTCTCCACCGGCGAAACGCGCAAAACCCTGCTGTGCCGCGCGCTGATGCCGCAGCCCGACCTGCTGATCCTCGATGAACCTTTCGACGGGCTGGACGTCCACTCGCGCGCGCAGCTCGCCGCGCTGCTGAGCGAGCTTTCCGCCCAGGGGCAGACCGTGGTGCTGGTGCTCAACCGTTTCGACGAAATACCGGATTTTGTCCGGCAGGTGGGCGTGCTGGCGGACTGCACCCTGACCAACCGTGGGCCGCGCAGCCAGGTGATGGCGGACGCGCTGGTGGCGCAGCTGGCGCACAGCGAAAATCTCAGCGGGCTGGCGCTGCCGGAAACGGAGGACCCGACGCAAAAAGAGGCCCTGCCGGCGGATCGTCCGCTGATCGTCCTGCGTGACGGCGTGGTCAGCTATAACGATCGGCCGATCCTCAATCATCTCGACTGGCAGGTGAACCCTGGTGAACACTGGCAGATCGTCGGCCCGAACGGCGCCGGCAAATCCACCCTGCTCAGTTTAATCACCGGCGATCACCCGCAGGGCTACAGCAACGATCTGACGCTGTTCGGCCGCCGCCGCGGCAGCGGGGAAACCATCTGGGAAATCAAACGCCATATCGGCTACGTCAGCAGCAGCCTGCATCTGGATTATCGCGTCAACACCAGCGTGCGCAACGTGGTGCTGTCGGGGTTCTTCGATTCGATCGGCATTTATCAGGCGGTCTCGGATCGCCAGCGGCAGCTGACCGAGCAATGGCTGGCGCTGCTCGGGCTCGACGGCGCGCGCGGTGACGCCCCGTTCCACAGCCTTTCCTGGGGCCAACAGCGATTGGCGCTGATCGCCCGCGCGCTGGTGAAGCACCCGGCGCTGCTGATCCTCGACGAGCCGCTGCAAGGGTTGGATCCGCTCAATCGCCAGCTGGTGCGCCGCTTCATCGACGTGCTGATCGGCCAGGGCGCCACGCAGCTGCTGTTCGTTTCGCACCATGCCGAAGATGCGCCGCAGTGCATCACCCACCGCCTCAGCTTCGTGCCCGACGGCGAGGGCGGCTACGGCTATCAACACCAGCGGCTGGAGGCGGCCTCCGTCTGAAACGCAGCGTAAACATATCCGGCAACACTTCACCGCAGCACATCACATTTGGCCTTTTATCATAGAAAGAAAGAAGGCCATTTTCTGGAGACGCCATGTCCGCTGCGTTGATTATCATCGACCTGATCGAGGATCTTATCGGGCCCAAAGGCCGCGCCAACCACTGCCGTGAACAGGTGGCGGCGACCCACCTGCTCGCCAACGTCAATGCCGCCGCGGCCTATGCGCGGGTGCGAAAAATCCCGGTAATTTGGGTGCGGGTGGGATTCGCCGACGATTATCATGACATCCCGCCTCACTCGCCGCTGTTCAACCATCTCAAGCAGATCGGCGCACTGCGGCTAAACGGCCCGGGATGCCGCTGGGTGCCCGAACTGCACCGGGAAGAGACCGATCTGCAGTTTGAAAAAACGGCGGTTAGCGCCTTCTCCGGTAACAATTTGTTAGCCTGGCTGCGGCAACATCGGTGCCACCATTTGCTGCTGGCGGGCATCAGCACGCCGCTCGCCATCGAAAGCACCGCGCGTCAGGCGCACGACGCCGGCTTTCAGGTGACCGTATTGCACGATCTGTGCGCAGCCCCTACGCAGGAGATCCACCAGCAGAGTCTGGATACCCTGCAAAATCTGGCCGAAATCACCCGTTCGCAGGCCTGGATGAGAGGCTAACCCGCATCGCCGCCGGTTGTGTCAGCCGGCATAATGCACGAATGCATCACTGCCCCGACCTTTAGCGTCATTCTGGTGTGCTACTATCCGCTTTAGCGCTCAATTTCGCCATCATCGCACGCCGCAAAGGCGCTGAGCGCCGTGTACATATTTAAGGGATATATTATGTGGGGCGTACTGGCTGCTTCGTTATTTTTCTTGCCGTTTAACCGGCTGATAGCCTGGGTGATCCTGGCCGCCTCGGCGGGCATGGGGCTTTATCATGGGGTGCTGACGCCACTCAGCCTGGGTTGCCTGTTGGCCATCGTGGCGCTGGCGGGTCTACGTCATTATTTTCGCGCGCAACGTAATCTGGCGATCGCGCTCGAAGGGTTGGTGATCGCCGGCTGCGTGGCGCTGTTCTTGCATCTGGTGCCGGGCATCCACAACCAGCTGATGATCGACGGCGAAAAGGCCGGCCCGCTCAGCGCGCCGTTCACCATGTATTACAACTTCGACAAGGCGATGGTGCCGTTCCTGCTGTTCGCCTGCTTGCCCACATTGTTTTCCGCCGAACGCGGCGGCAACGGCGGCAAGGCGGGCTGGATTGCGCTGCTGCTGGCCGTGCCGGCGCTGTTGCTGCTGGCGGTAGCGCTGGGCGGCTTAAAAATCGAGCTGCATGCGCCTGCCTGGATCCTGCCCTTCGTCATGGCGAACCTGTTCTTCGTCTGCATGGCCGAAGAAGCGCTGTTTCGCGGCTACCTGCAGCAGCGCCTCAGCCAGTGGCTGGGGGCCTGGCCGGCGCTGATTGTCGCCTCCCTGGTGTTCGGCGCCGCGCATCTGGCGGGCGGTACGCTGATGGTGATCTTCGCGACCCTCGCCGGGGTGATCTACGGCCTGGCGTGGATGTGGAGCGGCCGTCTGTGGGTGCCGATTCTGTTCCATTTCGGACTGAACCTGACCCATCTGCTGTTCTTCACCTACCCGCTGTATCAGCATCCCTAACGTCTGACGCCGGCAGAGAGCGCTTCTCTGCCGGTGGCTGGATGAAAACGCTATCACAAGCGCCTCACCGCCCCGCCATCAACCGCTTTGCATGCTGCTTTACACCGCCTGTCTGGCGCTTTTCACCGAAGTGTAAACGATTCCATTTTTCGCGTTGGATCACCTTTTTATCGCTGTAGCCATGCTATCTTTTTGCGCATTGACCACTCCCTGTTCAGCAATGGGCGTATCAAGACGGTAATTGGAAGCGATTACACCCTCGTCGACGCCAAGAAAGGAACCGTATGACGGAATTTAACCCTATCGACCATCCGCACCGCCGCTTTAACCCGCTGAGCGGCCAGTGGGTGCTGGTCTCACCGCACCGCGCCAAGCGCCCCTGGCAGGGCCAACAGGAGAGCGTCCCCACGGCAACGCTGCCGGCGCACGATCCCGACTGTTTCCTGTGCCCGGGCAACGCGCGCGTCACCGGCGATCGCAATCCGGAATATCGCGGCACCTATGTCTTTACCAACGATTTCGCCGCGCTGATGAGCGATACGCCGCCGGCGCCCGACAGCCACGATCCGCTGATGCGCAGCCAGAGCGCGCGCGGCGTCAGCCGGGTTATCTGCTTCTCTCCCGATCACAGCAAGACCCTGCCCGAACTGACGCTGTCGGCGCTGGAGCAGGTGATCGCCGCCTGGCAGGCGCAAACCGAGGAGCTGGGCAAGCACTACCCCTGGGTGCAACTGTTCGAAAACAAAGGCGCGGCGATGGGCTGCTCCAACCCGCACCCGCACGGGCAGGTCTGGGCCAACAGTTTTCTGCCGAACGAGGCCGAACGCGAAGATCGCCTGCAACACGACTATTTCCGGGAACATGCCTCCCCGCTGCTGCAGGACTATGCGCAGCGCGAGCTGGCCGCAGGCGAACGCATCGTGGTGAACACCGAACACTGGCTGGCGGTGGTGCCCTACTGGGCCGCCTGGCCGTTTGAAACGCTGCTGCTGCCGAAAACGGCGGTGCAGCGCATCACCGATCTCAGCGCGGCGCAGAGCCGCGATCTGGCGCTGGCGCTGAAGAAGTTGACCAGCCGCTACGACAACCTGTTCCAGTGCTCGTTCCCCTATTCGATGGGATGGCACGGCGCGCCGTTCAACGGCGCCGACAACCGGCACTGGCAGCTGCACGCCCATTTCTATCCGCCGCTGCTGCGTTCAGCCAGCGTGCGCAAATTTATGGTCGGTTACGAGATGCTGGCGGAAACCCAGCGTGACCTGACCGCCGAACAGGCCGCAGAGCGTCTGCGCGCCGTCAGCGATATTCATTACCGTGAAGCCGGAGCCCAAGCATGAGCCTGAAACCGCTTACCCATTCCCTGTTTACCGAACACTTCGGCTATGCGCCGGCGTTGACCATCCAGGCGCCGGGGCGGGTGAACCTGATCGGCGAGCATACCGATTACAATGACGGCTTCGTGCTGCCCTGCGCCATTGATTACCAAACCGTTATCGCCTGCGCCAAGCGCGACGACCGTCAGATCCGCGTGCTGGCCGCCGATTATCAGAATCAGCAGGATCAATTCTCGCTCGACGATCCGATCGTCAGCCATCCCGACCAGCGCTGGTCCGACTATGTCCGCGGCGTGGTGAAGCACCTTCAGCGCCGTAACGCCGATTTCGGCGGCGCGGATCTGGTGATCGCCGGCAATGTGCCGCAGGGCGCGGGGCTCAGCTCCTCCGCCGCGCTGGAAGTGGCGGTGGGCCAGGCGCTGCAGGCGCTCTATCAGCTGCCGCTGGACGGCGTGGCGCTGGCGCTGAACGGCCAGGAGGCGGAGAACCAATTCGTCGGTTGCAACTGCGGCATCATGGACCAGTTGATCTCCGCACTCGGCCGGCGCGACAGCGCTCTGCTGATCGACTGCCGCTCGCTGGAGACCCGCGCGGTGCCGATGCCGGACAGCGTGGCGGTGGTGATCATCAACTCCAATGTGCAACGCGGGCTGGTGGACAGCGAATACAACACCCGCCGCAAACAGTGCGAAGAAGCGGCGCATTTCTTCGGCGTCAAGGCGCTGCGCGACGTCAGCCCCGAACAGTTTGCAGCGCGTCAACATGAGTTGGATCCGTTGGTGGCCAAACGCGCGCGCCATGTCATCAGCGAGAATGCCCGCACGCTGGCGGCGGCCGATGCGCTGGCGGCCGGCGAGCTGCAACGCATGGGCCGGCTGATGGCGGAGTCCCACGCCTCGATGCGTGACGACTTCGAAATCACCGTGCCGCCAATCGATCGGTTGGTCGAGATTGTCAAAGCGATCCTCGGCCCGCGCGGCGGCGTGCGCATGACCGGAGGCGGCTTTGGCGGCTGCATCGTCGCGCTGATGCCGCAGGACCTCGTGGAAACGGTGCGCGCCGCCGTGGCGCACGAGTATCCGCTGCAAACCGGCGGATTGCGGGAAACGTTTTACGTCTGCCAGGCTTCGCAGGGGGCCGGCACATGCTGACGGTGAGCACGGAAGCGGCGCCCGATGGGCAGCCTTACCAGCTGACGCGGCTGCAAAACGCCGGCGGCATGACCGTCACCCTGATGGACTGGGGCGCCACCTGGTTGTCCGCGGTACTGCCGCTCACATCCGGCGAAAAACGCGAGCTGCTGCTCGGCTGCCGCAGCGCCGCGGACTATCAACGTCAGGGCGCCTATCTGGGCGCCACCGTTGGCCGTTACGCCAACCGCATCGCCAATGCCAGCCTGCCCATCGACGGTAAATCCCATGCGCTGCTCGCCAATCAGGGCGCGCACCAGTTGCACGGCGGCCCCGACGGTTTTCATGCCCGCCGCTGGCGCCGGGTACAGCAGGATGCGCAACAGGTCTGCTATACGCTGCATTCAGCGGATGGCGATCAGGGCTTCCCCGGCAATCTCAACGTGCAGGTTTGCTACCGCCTGACCCCCGATAATCGTCTGGAAATCAGCTATCTGGCGCAGGTCGATCGCCCCTGCCCGGTCAACCTGACCAACCACGCCTATTTCAATCTGGACGGCCCCGGCACCGACGCCCGCGCCCAACGGCTGCAGCTGTTCGCCGATCGCTATCTGCCCGTCGACGCCGAGGGCATTCCCTGCGCCGAGCTGACGCCGGTGGACGGCAGCGGTATGGATTTTCGTCAACCGAAAACGCTGCTGCAGGATTTCCTGCGCGATCGCGACCAACAGCGGGTCAACGGCTACGATCACGCCTTTCTGTTGCACCGCATCTGCGGCGCGCTGGAAAGCCCGGCGGCCCATTTATGGTCCGCCGACGGGCAGGTGCAAATGAGCGTGTTCACCGACGCCCCTGCGCTGCAACTCTACAGCGGCAATTTTCTGGCCGGCACGCCGGCGCGCGACGGCGGCAGCTATGCCAACCATGCCGGCGTGGCGCTGGAAAGCGAGTTTTTGCCGGACAGCCCACACCATCCCGAATGGCCGCAGCCGGATTGCTGGCTGCAGCCGGGGAACCGCTACCGCAGCGCCACGCATTATCAGTTTTATCCTATCTAACCCGCCATGCCCCTCGCCGTGCGGCCGGGGGCGATTTGTTATAAATGCTTACCTTTTAGCGCTATCCCCCCGCCGGCGCCCACCTTTCCTTATTCCAAAGCGCGCACTACACTCAGGCTACCGTGATAAGCACAACGCCTTGTGCAACGTCACAATTTTCGGCCGATGGCGGCCAATCAATAGCTGAAGGAACACCTATGCGTCTGATTACTGCACTTCCATTGCTGGCGGGCTTAATGCTGAGCACCAATCTGATGGCGGCCGACGCGACGACGGCGACAAAAACGCCTTCGCCGGCGCAGGCGGCCCAACAGAAACGCATGACCGATTGCAACCAGCAGGCATCCACCAAGTCGCTGAAAGGCGCGGATCGCTCCACCTTTATGAGCACCTGTCTGAAATCCGAAGGCGCCGCTGCGACGGGCAAAACCCTGACGCCGCAGCAGCAGAAGATGAAAACCTGCAACGCCGACGCCAAGACCAAGAATCTGAAGGGCGACGCGCGTAAAACCTTCATGAGCAACTGCCTGAAAAAATCGGCCTGATTTTCCCTCTGCCACGGCGCGTCCGAAGCGATTCCGACGCGCCGTTTCTCACCCTTCCGCCTCAGGCTGAACGATTCAGCTTTTTCCTTTCTCCAGCCCTTACTTTGCGGCAAGAAATTGGCTATGGTTAGACACTATCGATTGCCGAGCCCCGGCCCGCGGCAATATAATGATTTTCGTTATCATTGAAATGTCAGATTATTAAGGAGTTAAGCTATGGCTGTAACTAAGCTGGTTCTGGTGCGTCACGGCGAAAGCCAGTGGAACCAAGAAAACCGCTTCACCGGTTGGTATGATGTTGATCTGTCCGACAAGGGCCGCACCGAAGCGAAAGCAGCAGGCAAGCTGTTGAAAGAAGAAGGTTTCACTTTCGACTTCGCTTACACCTCCGTACTGAAGCGCGCGATCCACACCCTGTGGAACATCCTCGACGAGCTGGATCAGGCCTGGTTGCCAACCGAAAAATCCTGGAAGCTGAACGAACGCCACTACGGCGCGCTGCAGGGTCTGAACAAAGCGGAAACCGCTGAAAAATACGGCGACGAGCAGGTAAAACAATGGCGTCGCGGCTTCGCGGTGACCCCGCCGGAGCTGACCAAAGAAGACGAACGTTACCCTGGCCACGATCCGCGCTACGCTTCACTGAGCGAGCAAGAGCTGCCGCTGACCGAAAGCCTGGCGCTGACCATCGATCGCGTTATCCCTTACTGGGACGAAGAGATCCTGCCACGCATCAAGAGCGGCGAGCGCGTGATCGTTGCGGCGCACGGCAACTCGCTGCGCGCGCTGGTGAAATACCTGGATAACCTGAGCGAAGACGAAATTCTCGAGCTGAACATCCCAACCGGCGTGCCGTTGGTGTATGAGTTCGACGAGAACTTCAAACCAACCAAACGTTACTACCTGGGTAACGCCGATGAGATCGCTGCAAAAGCGGCGGCCGTGGCGAACCAGGGTAAAGCGAAGTAATTTCGCCCGTTCACGAAAAAGCCCCCGGTTTTCACCGGGGGCTTTTTTATTTCTGCTGCACCATCGCCTCATTTACCGCATCCAGCCGTTCCTGCATCGCCGGATGAGTGCTGAGCCAGGCAGGCAGCGCCCAGTCATCGGTCTTCTCTCGTTCAGGCGCCTGTGCCAACGCGCGGTAGATCGCCGCCATTTCCGCCAGCGAACGCCCCTGGCGCTGCATTTCCGCTATCGCAAACGCATCCGCCTCACGCTCCATCCCGCGAGAAAACTGCATCTCATTTACGAAAGATGCGGACTGCAGCAACGTGTCGCCGATGCCGCTGACGTCACCCGTCATCCACATCAGCGTCAATGCCACCAGTGACGAGCGCACCAACATGCGCATCGGATGGCGATAAGCGTGATGCCCCATTTCGTGCAGCATCACCGCCGCCAAGCCATCGTCGTTTTTCGACAAGGTGACCAGGCTATCGCTGAGCACCAGCGTGCCGTCCGGCAACATAAAGGCGTTCGGCGCGCCGGGCGCCGCCATCAACTTCAGCGAGAGCGGCGTGCGCTCTTGGCGCATGTCGGCCGGCATCACCTGCCGGAACAGCTGCTGCAGCGCCCGTTGCCGCTCGGCCGGCAGTGCCGAGGGCGCGAAGCCGCTCTGCTCCAAGAACGTCTGCGTATGTTCGCCCAGCTTCTGTTCCACCGAGGTGGGGATGCGCATGGCGATCTCGCTGCTCGCCCACGGCAGCACCACGTAAACGTAAGCCACTACCGCCAGCAGCGTCATCAGCAGCGCCAGGGCGACGCCGCGTTTATGGCGTTCCAGGCGATGCACCCACCCCGGCGAACGGCGCTGATAGAACCAGCGGCGAAAGGCCGCGTCGTCGTCGGGCACAAAGCGCCCGCCCCCCTTGAAGGTGAGCGTCAGCGGAATATTGCCCAGCGCGGCAGAAACGGTGATGTCCGTCAGCGGGATGTAACGCTGTTCATCCTGCCGCTGCAGCGTCACGCCTTCGCCGCTTTCGTTCACCAGCAGACGAGCCGCCTCACGTGCGGCCCGCCCCGGCAACTGATAAGCGCCTTCAAGGATCATCGGCGCCTCAGAAGCTGCCGCCCAGATCCAGCGCCTGCACCGCTTCTTCGGCCACCGCGCTGTTGGCGGTTTCCTGATGCGCCGTAATTTCCAGCAGCGCCAGATCGCCTTCAACCGCCGTGCACGCCGCCAGATAACGGGCATGACGCACTTCCGCCACCGGCGCCGCCAAACCGAGCGAGAACAGGGTAATCAGGGTATTGGTGATCAACAATCCCATGTACGGCAGCGTTTTCATTGAGGAATGCAGCTTGATGTCGCCGTTCAGCCTTGCCTGGTTAAACAGGTAGTTGCGTTGGGCGACAACCTGGTAGCTGCTGGCCACCAGGGCACCGATCAGCAGCACCACCATCATCAGCAGAAGGCTGCTGATATTGTCCAGCACCAGCACATCGATGGCTTCGTTGGTCAACATGCCCATCAACACCATCTGATAGAGGGTAAAGAAGAACGAACCGATGCACACCAGCGCGACCAACATGAACGGCAGGAATATGAGCAGGCCGATCAAGGCAAATTTGATAAAGGCCGATTTCTTCAGTTCGGCAATAAACGGCGTGTTCCCGAAAAACAGGTTATTAACGTACAAATCATGCTGCAGTGCGCTAATAATGCCGTTTACCGCCGCAAATGCCGGCACAGCCAAAATCAGCGTCAGCACCAGCATAAATGCGATGGCGTTGACGCTGCCAAGACCGCTGCCAATGCCGAGCAAGACGATCAGACCGACATACAGTCCGATAATCAGCAATAACGGGCAGAACAGCAAAGCCCAATAGGCGCGCCCGGTGCGGCAGACATAATTAAAGCGCACGCCGCGATAGCTCGACATAATCGCATTGTAACGCCAGCTGCGGATAACAATCCACGGCAGCAGGGCAAGCAATACCAGCAGCGCCAACAGCCCCAGCAATGGCGTCACCGCCAGCAGGAAATAAAATACGATGATGCCGCCGATCACCAACAGCCGTCCTTTCAGAATTTGCAGCGGCTGCGCATGATAATCGAAACGATCGCCGTCCAATTCCGTGTTGCCGTAAAAATAGCGACGACGACGCACCGTCGCCCAGGCGGAATAGATGCCCAGGGTCAGAGCGGTCAATAACGCGTTGACTAACCAAATAGCGAAGTACTCACCACCTTTCCCATGGAATTTAATCCGATGCAGCCCCAGCGGCTGCGAGGTATTGTTTGTCATAATTCTTTCGTCCTGAAAGGAATAGGTCATACCACTCCCCACTTATTAGGCCTGCGGGGTTTATGGAATAAAAAAGCGTCTTATATAAGCACAATGCCGAGAGCGGTGACAATTATTCTTTTATTAAATAGGAATAATGCGAATACGGCCGCTTAAAGATTTAATAAGCCTATTGACTGTAGGCCTTAAATTGACAGGAGATATAAAATTTTAAGGTAAATAGAAAAAGGGCCCGCTGGCGAGCCCCTCTTTACGCGATTAACCGCGGCGCGCTTTCACCGCCGCCGCCAGATCGCGCAGCACGGTTTCGGTATCCTGCCAGCCGATGCAGCCGTCAGTGACGCTCTTGCCGTAAACCAGCGGCTCGCCGCTTTCGAGGCTCTGGTTGCCTTCCACCAGGTGGCTTTCGATCATTACACCGATAATCGCTTTTTCACCGCCGCCAATTTGCCCGCAAACATCGGCGCTCACGTCCATCTGTTTTTTGAACTGTTTGCTGCTGTTGGCATGGCTGAAGTCGATCATCACCTGCGCCGGCAACCCCGCTTTGCTCAAACCGGCTTTGACGTCCTTCACATGCGCCGCGCTGTAGTTTGGCTCCTTGCCGCCGCGCAGGATAATGTGGCAGTCACCGTTGCCGCTGGTGTTAACGATCGCCGAGTGGCCCCATTTGGTCACCGACAGGAAGCAGTGCGGCGCGCCGGCGGCGTTGATGGCGTCGATCGCCACCTTGATGGTGCCGTCGGTGCCGTTCTTGAAGCCGACCGGGCAAGAGAGACCGGAGGCCAGTTCACGGTGCACCTGCGATTCCGTGGTGCGCGCGCCGATGGCGCCCCAGCTCATCAGATCCGCCAGGTACTGCGGCGTGATCATGTCGAGGAATTCGCCGGCGGCCGGCAACCCGCTGTCGTTGATCTCCACCAGCAGCTTGCGCGCCAGGCGCAGGCCGTCGTTGATGTTGAAGCTGTTGTCCATTTGCGGATCGTTGATCAGGCCTTTCCAGCCCACGGTGGTGCGCGGTTTTTCGAAGTACACGCGCATCACCACTTCCAGCTCGCCGCTCAGTTCTTCACGCAGCGCCAGCAGGCGCCCCGCGTACTCTTTGGCGGCTTGGGTATCATGGATGGAGCAAGGGCCAATTACCACCAGCAGGCGATCGTCGCTGCCGCGGAGGATATTGTGAATTGCGCTGCGGGCCTGGGACACCGTCTTTGCCGCGCGTTCAGTGGCCGGGAATTTCTCCAGCAAAGCCACCGGCGGCAGGAGTTCCTTAATATCATTAATGCGTAAATCGTCGTTTTGGTAATTCATAGCTTTTCCATTCGGTATCGTGGGGTATTTCGCAGTGCGTAACGGTGTAGATCCCAACAATCTAGCCTGTGAGAATGGCGCTGTAAATCACCTTTGCCCCCCGCCGCTGGAACCGCCAAATTAACAGCAGATTGTGCTGTTTCATCTGGCGAGCGCAGAGCCTCCTTTTTCGCTATGCTAGCGATCAGAATATAAAGTGACCCGAGTTGAACATGCCCTCTCTGCTATTAGTTGATGACCACCCGGTGGTTCATGTCGCACTGGAAGCGGCGCTAATGAAATCATCCCGCCCCTACCGCCTGCAGGCGGCGCAGGATGACGTACAGGCGCTGGCCCTGCTGGCCGAGGCCGCTTTCGGCCTGGTGATCCTGGATATCGGCCTGCCGCAGGTCGACGGGCTGCAGCTGTTGAAAAAAATCCGCCGACGCTATCCGCAACAAAAGATCCTGATCTACACCGCGCAGGAAGCCGATGTCTATGCGCGCATGGCGCATGCCGCCGGCGCCGACGGTTTCGTCAATAAAGGCAGCTCGCTGGCGGAGTTGGTGCTGGCGATCGAGCAGGTGCTGGACGGTGAAGCCAGTTTCCCCGCCGCCGCGCTGGCCGAAGAAGCGCCGACCGCGGACGGCGGGCTGCTCACGCCCAAGGAGCTCGAGGTGCTGGGTTTGCTGAGCCAGGGGCTGTCCAACCTGCAGATCGCCGACCGGCTGCACATCAGCAACAAGACTGTCAGCACGCACAAAAAAAACATCCAGCGCAAAACCGGCGCCGGCAACCTGCTGGAACTGGTGGCGGTGTTTAAAGAGCTGGCGCCATGATGCGCCGCGCCCTGCTGCTGCTGATCCTGTGGTGCGGCCTGGCGCAGGCGGCGGAGCCGGTGCGCTATCAGCTGGTCAGCAACCTGAATACCCCCGAGAATATGCTGATCGTCGGCGAGAAAAATCCCTGGCGCGATCGCACGCTGCGCGTCGGCATCATCAGTGAGAACACCAGCCCGTACAACATCATCGTGGACGACGATCTGTATGGGCTGAACGCCGACTACCTCGGCTATATTCAGCAGGTGACCGGCATCCGCTTCGCCATTTACGGCTTCGCCGATCTGACCCAGCTGGAACAGGCGCTGCACGACGGCAAGGTCGATCTGCTGTACGGCATCCCGCAGAGCGAAGCGCTGCACGGGCTGGAGATCTCCCAGCCTTACTACATCAGCAACCTGCGCGTATTGCGCGATCGCAGCAACGATAGGCCGGTGATGCTCAATTCCGCCAACGCCCGCGTCGCGATCGGCGCGCTGACCGACATGCAGTCCGGCGGCGCCCTGCAGGCGGTGGCGTCGCAGATCCAGCGCTACGACAACAACCTGCAGGCGGTCTATTCGCTGCTCAACGGCAGCAGCGACTACTTTATCGCCGACGAGGCCAGCGCCAGCTTTATCATCGACCAGCTGCAGCTCGGCCAGCTCTATCAAATTGAAAGCAACGAGAACCTGGGCAATCTCTCCTTCGTGTTCGCCGCCGCCGACCCGCGCCTGATAGACACGCTGGACACCGCCATCGCCGACGCGCCGATGGAACTGATGAATGCCCTGCAGAGCCGCTGGAGCAAAAAGATCCCCAGCTACCTCGATACCGGCAATGCCGATCTGACGACGATGGAGAAGAATTGGGTGGCGAGCCACCGCGTGGTTTACTACGCCGCCATCGAGAACAACTTCCCGTTCGCCTACCGCGGTTCCGACGGCCAGCCGCGCGGCTACGCCATCGATATTCTCAACATCATCGCGCAAAACACCGGGCTGCGTTTCGCGCCGCTGTGGGCGCGCAACGCCGAGCAGGCCGATCAGCTGGTGCAATCCGGCCAGGCCAGCTTCCGCGCCGCCCTGCCGCTGGCGCGCGGCGTCAAGGCGCGCTATGGCGCCAGCATGCCGATCCACCGTTCGCTGTGGGGCGTTTACGTCGGCCAGTATGCCAACGGCGTCTCGACCTGGAGCGATCTGGCCGGCAAGCGCATCGGCGTGCTGCAGGGCGATTTGGCTCAGGGGCTGGTGCCGGATCAGGAACAGACCGTCAGCTTCGCCGACAGCAAGTCGATGTACGACGCGCTGGCCAACGGCCAGTTGGATGCGCTGGTGGATAACGTCATTTCCGCCAACTTTTTGGCGCTGTCGCGCTATTCCGGCGCGATCAAACTGGCCTTCGCCGCCAACAACATCCCCTATCCGGTAGCGTTCGGCGTACGCCGCGATCAGCCGCTGCTGCTGGCGATCCTCGATAAAAACCTGATGCAGATCCCGGCGGATACCCTGCAATCGCTGCGCGACGAGTGGATCGTCGACCGCAGCAACCTTATCGACGCGGTGAACGACAACCGCATGCCGCCGCAGACCACCTGGCTGCTGGCGCTGTTGGCCGCCGCCACCGTGTTGCTGTTGGCGCTGACGCTGCGCCGTTTCATGCTGCAGCGCCGTGAAAAACGCGAACGCGAGGAGCTCGAGCAGGCGCGCCGCCGCGCCGAAGCGGAAAACCGCATGAAGAGCAAATTCCTCGCCACCGTCAGCCATGAACTGCGCACGCCGATGCACGCCATCCTTGGCCTGCTGGAACTGGAACTCAAACGCCAACCTGCGCCGGAAGGCCTGCCGGTGATTTACAGTTCGGCCTCATCGCTGCTCAACCTGCTCAACGACCTGCAGGATCACGCCCGACTGGAAACCGGGTCGTTGACGTTGGCGCCAAAACCGGTGGCGCTGCGCCCCTGGGTCGCTCGCATTGACGCCCTTTACCGGCCGCTTATCGGCGAACGGCCGTTGACGTTGAAGGTGACGGCAGATCCGGCGCTGCCGGAGGCGGTGGTCATTGATGGTGAGCGTTTACTTCAGGTGGCTAACAACCTGATAAACAATGCGATAAAGTTCACGACGCGCGGAACCATTCAGGTCGAGGTCGGCTGGCGCGCGCAGGATGAACGACGGGGAGAGTTGCAGTTAACGGTGAACGACAGCGGCTGCGGCATCGCCGCCGATGAGGTAGGCAAGCTGTTTCAACCGTTTTACCGCGCGCGCGGCGCGCAACGCATCTCGGTGCAAGGCACCGGTTTGGGCCTGTCTATCTGCAAAGAAATCGTCGAACAGATGGGCGGCCGCATAGAGCTGCACTCGCAGCCGGGCGTCGGCACCCGCGTCGAGGTAGTGATACCGGTCGAGCTGAGCGGCGACGCGCCGGCTGGCGCTCAGGAGGAGCACACCTTTGCTCTGCCGTCTTCCGCCTTGCGTACCGCGCTGATCGACGATCATCCCACCAATTTGTTGCTGCTGGAACGCCAACTGCGCCACTTCGGGCAGCAACCCGCCCGCTTCGAACAAGGCTATGCGCTGCTGAAGGCCCAGCGCCGGCAGCCGTTTGACCTGCTGTTTATCGACTATAACATGCCGCGCCCGGACGGCCTGACGCTGGCCAGGCTGATCCGGCGCGACGAACAGCGGCTGCAGCGCCCACCTTGCCGCATCGTGCTCTGTTCGGCGGACGTGCAGGAGTTTACCCGCATCCCGCCGGGGCTGGTGGCGATCGATCACTTCCTGACCAAGCCGATTTCGCTGACGGCGATCGGCCAGGTATTGGCTCAGCAACCGCAGGCTCAGGAAGAAAAGTCAG
Source organism: Serratia sp. ME47 (assembly GCF_903970925.1). Taxonomy (NCBI): domain Bacteria; kingdom Pseudomonadati; phylum Pseudomonadota; class Gammaproteobacteria; order Enterobacterales; family Yersiniaceae; genus Serratia; species Serratia sp. ME47. The sequence goes on from NZ_CAJCKE010000033.1 coordinate 36,968, forward strand.
TCCTTACTGACCTACGGCAAACGCTGGCCGACATGGCGGGCGGCGATCGCGCCATGCTGCAGCGGCTGGCGCAGACGCTCGGCGATACGCTGCGGCAAGACCGGCAGCGGCTCGCGGACGCCGTCGCCGCGAACGACTGGCCTCGCCTGGAGCAGGCGGCACACCGCATCAAGGGCAGCCTGCTGATGCTGCAGCTGCCGGAAGCCGCGCAGCTGTGCCAACAGCTGGTGGATACCGCACATCGGGGCGAGCTTGCCGCCGCCGCTTATACTAAATTAAAGGCGTTAGTGGCGCAGATAGAACCGGAGCTGGACGCTCTGCTCGCCGCCGCCCCCTCTTTCGCTATGCATAAGGATGAATAATGTCGGACACTCCACACGTACACCTGCCGAAAGACAGTAATAGTAAACGCCTACTGACCGCTTTTTTAGTCACCGCCGTCTTTATGGTGGCCGAGGTGGTCGGCGGCCTGTTGTCCGGCTCGCTGGCGCTGTTGGCCGACGCCGGCCATATGTTGACCGACGCCGCCGCGCTGCTGGTGGCGCTGATGGCGGTGCACTTCTCCCAGCGTAAACCCAACGCGCGCCACACCTTCGGCTACCTGCGCCTGACCACGCTGGCGGCCTTCCTCAACGCCGCGGCGCTGCTGGTGATCGTGGTATTCATCCTGTGGGAGGCGATACGGCGTTTCTTCGAACCGCAGCCGGTGATGGGTACCCCGATGCTGATCATCGCCATAGCGGGGCTGCTGGCGAACCTGTTCGCCTTCTGGCTGCTGCATCGCGGCAGCGAAGAGAAAAATATCAACGTGCGCGCCGCCGCGCTGCATGTGCTGGGCGACCTGCTCGGCTCGGTGGGCGCTATCGTCGCGGCCATCGTTATTCTCGCCACCGGCTGGACGCCGATTGACCCGATCCTGTCGGTGTTGGTCTCCTGTCTGGTGCTGCGCAGCGCCTGGCGGCTGCTGAAGGAGAGCTTCCACGAGCTGCTGGAAGGCACGCCGCAGGAGGTCGATATCGCCAAGCTGCAAAAAGACCTGTGCCTGAACATCCCGGAAGTGCGCAATATCCACCACGTACACGTCTGGCAGATCGGCGAACAGAAGCTGATGACGCTGCATGCGCAGGTCATCCCGCCACATGACCACGATGGGCTGTTGCAACGCATCCAGGCTTATCTGTTGGAACACTACAAGATCGGCCACGTGACCATTCAGATGGAGTACCGGCACTGCGAGACGCCGGACTGCGGTATCAATCGGGCGCCGGAGCCGAGTGAACACTCACATGCCGAAGCGCATTCACACCTGGGGCATCGCCACTAAGCCAAGAGGGCGCCATCACGGCGCCCTCTGCGTTGTTACGGAGCGGAAGATAACGGATTGGAATGGTTGCGCCCGGCGCTCTTGATCCACAGCCAGGAGCCGTTCAGCGCGATCAGCGTCAGAATGACGTACTCCAGCGCCATCGCGTAAACGCCCTGGTAAGCGAAGATCGCCACGCTGATGACATCGATCACCACCCACAGCAGCCAGTTTTCCACGTACTTGCGCGTCATCAGGATCATCGCCACGATGGACAGCACCATCATCGCCGAATCCCAGAACGGGAAGGCGTCCGGCTGCAGCGACGGCATCTGTACGTTCAGCCCCAGCCCTTGCATCACCGCCACCGCAATCTGCGTCAGCCAGGCGAACACGCGGTCGATGTTAAAGGTCATCAGGCCAATGCCGATGACGCACACCGCCGCCCAAGCCAGCGCTTTCGGCAGCGGCAGCCAGCGGATCTGCAGCTCAGCCTGATTATCCTGCGTCTGGCGGCTCCAGGCATACCAACCGTAAATATTGGCGCCGAAGAAAAACAGCTGCAGCAGCAGGCTGGCGTACAGCTGGATCTGGAAGAAAATCACCGCGAACAGCGTGACGTTGATCAGGCCGAACAGGTAGTTGACGATTTTTTCCTTGCTGGCGTACCAGATGCACAGCAATCCGAACAGCGTGCCGATGGCTTCGATCCACGACAGATCGTAACCGCCCGCGCCAAGCGGAATGTGCACCAGAATATTGCTGGTACTGAAGAAGCTCATGAGGTCATCCTTTTAAACGGTTAAGCGTTGCCTTTAACCTGCATCTTAAGCTGAGCGGCGAAATCCAGCATGCGGTTCAGCGGCACCAGCGCCTTTTCACGCAGCGCGGCGTCCACGTGGATCTCATGCTGTGCGCCCCCCTGCTCCAGACCTTCGGCAATCGCCTTCAGGCCATTCATCGCCATCCACGGGCAATGCGCGCAGCTGCGGCAGGTCGCGCCTTCTCCGGCGGTCGGCGCTTCGAACAGCTCCTTGTCCGGACAGGCCTGCTGCATCTTGTAAAAGATACCGCGATCGGTAGCGACGATCAGCTGTTGATGCGGCAATGTTTTCGCCGCCTGAATCAACTGGCTGGTAGACCCCACCGCATCCGCCAGCTCGACCACCGCCTGAGGCGATTCGGGATGCACCAGGATAGCCGCCTGCGGATAGAGCGCCTTCATGCGCCGCAGCGCCTGGGTCTTGAACTCGTCATGGACAATGCAGGCGCCTTGCCAGCACAGCACGTCAGCGCCGGTCTGCTTCTGCACGTAGCTGCCGAGATGGCGATCCGGCGCCCAGATAATTTTCTCGCCCAGACTATCCAGATGCTCGATCAGTTCGACGGCGATGCTGGAGGTCACCACCCAGTCGGCGCGCGCTTTGACCGCCGCCGAGGTGTTCGCATAGACCACCACGGTGCGATCGGGATGGCTATCGCAAAACGCATGGAACTCCTCTTCCGGGCAACCCAGGTCAAGCGAACATTCGGCAAACAGGGTCGGCATCAGCACCTGTTTTTCCGGGCTGAGGATCTTGGCGGTCTCCCCCATGAAGCGCACGCCGGCCACCAACAACGTGGAAGCCGGATGGGCGCTGCCGAAGCGCGCCATTTCCAGCGAATCCGCCACGCAGCCACCGGTTTCTTCCGCCAGCGCCTGGATTTCCGGATCGGTATAGTAGTGGGCGACCATCACCGCATTGCGCTGCTTGAGCAAGGTTTTGATCTTTTCGCGATAAAAGGCTTTTTCCGCTACGTCCAGCGGTACCGGTTTGGGCGGGAAAGGATACACCGCCGCGTTGACATCAAACATTTCACTCATCGCTGCAATCTCATGCTAGGCTGGGCGCCTGCCATTTGAATATCGCCTGCCGCAACGCCCTTCGTTTTATATACTAAACAAAATACCTAAAATTGCGCGAAAAGTCCGCTGATATTTTCAAATTTGCGCACTTAGTGTTTAATGGATTAAAAACACTGGAATGAGCTGCGCAGAACACAGCGGATAATGGCCTGGCGAAGACGCATAACGCCCAGGGAAGATCCGGATGCCGATTGGCGCAGAGTTGAAACGAGAAAGCAGGGATTCAGGTTGGGGTACTGCAGAGGCGAAAAAAGCGCCAAAGGCGCTTTTTTCTGAATGGGTGGGTCGTGCAGGATTGATTCGGCTTGTGGCCTCACCCTACCGGCAACGCTGCGCGTTGTCGTATCACTGCGCGATGCTCGAACCTCTACGGTTCTCATCCTGCACAACTCGGTAAACTCTGTTGGCAAGAGGATAAGTCAGGTTTGGGTGTTACAGAAACGAAAAAAGCGCCAAAAGGCGCTTTTTTCTGAATTGGTGGGTCGTGCAGGATTGATTCGGCCTGTGGCCTCACCCTACGGGCAACGCTGCGCGTTGTCATATCGCTGCGCGATGCTCGAACCTGAACGCAGGATCTCACCCGCACGACTCAGTGGGCTATGTCAGCAAGAAGATAAAGGCAGAGCCAGGTAGGCGCAGATGCGAAAAAAGCGCCAAAAGGCGCTTTTTTCTGAATTGGTGGGTCGTGCAGGATTCGAACCTGCGACCAATTGATTAAAAGTCAACTGCTCTACCAACTGAGCTAACGACCCGCAGAGTGGTGGGTGATGACGGGCTCGAACCGCCGACCCCCTCCGTGTAAAGGAGATGCTCTACCAACAG
>NZ_CAJCKE010000034.1:0-38178 GCF_903970925.1 Serratia sp. ME47
AGTTGGCAAAGCCAACCGTCTGATAGGGCAAAGGCGCGGGTTGCCAGGGGCCGCGCCTTCGGCCCCTGGCTCGGTCGAGGTGCAGGAGCCTCATGATGCACCTCTCATTTATCGACCGAAAACTGCACAAAAACGTTCAGAAAAACGCTAACTGACAAGCATTAGGGCCTAAGCCCCCGTTCGTTATTTCAGACCCGCTCGTCGCGCCGCTACCTTGGCCAGCGCCGCCCAGTCCAGATCCGCATCCCCCTGCGCCATCGCGTCGAGGAAGTTGTCCTTCAGCACCCCGGCGAACGGCATCGGCGTATGGCTGTCGGCGCCGGCGGCCAGCGCCAGCCCGACGTCCTTCAGCCCCAGCGCCAAGCGGAATCCGGCGGGTGAATACTTCTCGGCGGCGATCAGCGCGCCATAGCCCTGATAGGCCGGGGCGGCGAAGACGGTGCCGCTCAGCATCTGCAGGTAGTCGGCGCCGGAAACGCCGTAGTTGCGCACCAGCGCGCTGCCTTCCGCCATCGCTTCAATGGCGCTGGCCAGCGTAAAGTTGGTGGCGATTTTGACCACGTTGGCCTGCGCCGGATCGGCGCCGAAGTGCCAGGTTTTCTGGCCGAGGGCATCGAACAGCGGCTGCGCTTGCTTCAGTAGCTCGCTATCGCCGGCCGCCAGAATATTCAGCTTGCCGGCGGCGGCCACGTCGACCCGTCCCAGCACCGGCGCGGCGAGATAGCCGATGCCGTGTTCCGCATGCAGCGCCGTCAAACGCTGGGCGAGTTCGACCGAGATGGTTGCCATGTTGATATGCAGCGCGCCCGGTTTCATCCGTTGCAGCAACCCGCTGTCAACCACCACCTGTTGCGTGGCGGCATCGTCGGCCAGCATGGTGATCAGCACGTCGGCATCGGCCAGCTGCTCCGGCCGTTCGGCCTGCTGCGCGCCGGCGCTCACCAGCGGCTGCGCCGCCTGCGGCGAACGGTTCCATACCGTCAACGCAAATCCCGCCTTCACCAGGTTAGCCGCCATGGCGCTGCCCATCCCGCCCAGTCCGGCAAATCCGATCTTCATCATGCGCTCCTTTTTCAGGTTGAAGGTTTTACCCTAGCGCGCCGGGCCAGGAACGCAAATGCCGGAGTGTAACGCCGTCTTACGCGCCGGCGGCGGGCTATTGACGCATTGCCGCTACGGGTATACCTTGATGGCATGAATATATCGATGCACTCCACCCACAATCAGTCATGGTGGCGCCTCTTCTGAGGCGGCACGAGTATTCACATCTCTTTTTAATGCCGCCGGTTTGGCGGCATTATCTTTTGTGGCGTTGATCCGGCGGTCTACAGACCTTCAGGAGCACTGTCATGAGTTACACCATTCTTACCGGCGATCGCGCCACCGGCCCACTGCATTTAGGGCACTTCGTCGGCTCGCTGCGCCAGCGCGTCGAACTGCAGCACCAGCATAACCAAACGGTGATGGTGGCGGATCTGCAGGGCCTGACCGACAACGGCAACAACCCGCAAAAAATCAGCGCCAACGTGCTCAACGTGGTGGCCGACTATCTGGCGGTCGGCATCGATCCGCACAAGACCACCATTTGCCTGCAGTCGGCGCTGCCGGCGTTGGCCGAGCTGACGATGTACTACCTCAACCTGGTCAGCGTGGCGCGGCTGGAACGCAACCCGACGGTGAAAAGCGAAATCGCCGAGAAGGATTTCGCCCGCAGCCTGCCGGCCGGTTTTCTGATCTATCCGGTCAGCCAGGCGGCGGATATCACCGCCTTCGGCGCCACCCACGTGCCGGTCGGCGAGGATCAGCTGCCGATGCTGGAGCAAACCAACGAGATCGTGCGGCGCTTCAACCACATCGTCGGCCAACCGGTGCTGACGGAGTGCCAGCCGTTGTTAAGCAACGTCGGGCGTCTGCCGGGGCTGGACGGGCAGGGCAAGATGTCGAAATCGCGCGGCAATGCCATTCAGCTTGGCGCCGGCGCCGACGAGGTGCACAAGGCGGTGATGAGCATGTTCACCGATCCCGGCCATCTCAACGTCAGCGATCCCGGCCGGGTGGAGGGCAACATGGTGTTCACCTATCTGGACGCCTTCTGCGAAGACGCTGCGCTGTTGGCGGAGCTGAAGGCGCACTACCGGCGCGGCGGGTTGGGGGACGTGAAAATCAAACGGCTGCTGGAGGATTGCCTGCAGAGCCTGCTCGAACCGATCCGCACCCGCCGCGCCGAATTCATCGCCGATAAAGGCGAGCTGACGCGCATCCTGCAGCATGGCACCCGCCGCGCGCATCAGGTCAGCCAGCAGACGCTGCAGCAGGTCAAGGCGGCGCTGGGGCTCGACTTCTTTAGCCTGGAATGATGAGCACGCCGGGGCGGCACGCGTCACGCCCCGGCCATAAAACCATCATCCCACTGTCATAAACTTATCCGTTAATAGGTGCCCATAATGATTAGCCACTGAAACCAGAGAAATCATATGGCTCAGGCACTGTTAAAATTGGCGCAGCACGACTTTCCAGGGCAGCACGCCGCCGCATCCCGCAAAGTGTTATCGGTAAAGGGGCTCGGCAAAGCTTACAAAGCGCAGCAGCGCGTGCTGGATGACATCAATTTCGATCTGCACGCCGGCGAATTCGTGGCGGTGATCGGCCGCTCCGGCGCAGGCAAGTCCACGCTGCTGCATACCCTCAACGGCACCATTCCTTCCAGCTGCGGCGAGATGCTGCACTTCGAAGACGATGGCGTGGCGCAGGATATCGCCCAGCTTGCCGGCCGCCAGATGCGCCAATGGCGCGCGCGCTGCGGCATGATCTTCCAGGACTTCTGCCTGGTGCCGCGGCTGGACGTGATGACCAACGTACTGCTGGGGCGCCTGAGCCACACCTCCACCCTGAAATCCTTCTTCAAACTGTTCGATGACGCCGACCGCGCTCGCGCCATCGAGCTGTTGCAGTGGCTTAACATGCTGCCGCACGCGCTGCAGCGCGCCGAGCACCTCTCCGGCGGCCAGATGCAGCGCGTCGCCATCTGCCGCGCGCTGATGCAAAACCCGCAAATCCTGCTGGCCGATGAGCCGGTGGCGTCGCTCGATCCGAAAAACACCCGCCGCATCATGGACGCGCTGCAGAAAATCAGCGAAGACGGCATCGCGGTGATGGTGAACCTGCACTCGGTCGAACTGGTGAAAGAGTATTGCTCGCGGGTGATCGGCATCGCCCACGGGAAGATCGTGTTTGACGGGCATCCTTCGCAACTGAACGAACGGATCCTGCACCAGCTGTATGGCGAGGAAGCCAATCAGATCCATTGAAGCACTTTTGACCTTTACCCTTTACACACAAGGCACACCTAATGAAAAAAGTATTGAGTCTGACCACCCTGATGGCCGGCGCGATGATGGTATTTAATGCTGCCGCAGCGGATGCGCCGAAAGAGCTGAACCTGGGCATTCTCGGCGGCCAGAACGCCACCCAGCAGATCGGCGATAACCAGTGCGTGAAGCAGTTCCTGGATAAAGAGTTGAACGTCGATACCAAGCTGCGCAACTCATCCGACTATTCCGGCGTGATCCAGGGCCTGCTGGGCGGCAAGATTGACCTGGTGCTGAGCATGTCGCCGTCGTCGTTCGCTTCGGTTTACATCAAGGATCCGAAAGCGGTGGACATCGTCGGCATCGCGGTTGACGACGTCGACCAGTCGCGCGGCTACCACTCGGTGGTGGTGGTGAAGGCCGGCAGCCCGTACCAGAAACTGGAAGACCTGAAGGGCAAGGCCATCGGCTTCGCCGATCCGGATTCCACCTCCGGCTTCCTGATCCCGAACCAGGCGTTTAAAAAGCTGTTCGGCGGCACGGTCGACAACAAATACAACAACACCTTCTCCAGCGTCACCTTCTCCGGCGGCCACGAGCAGGACATCCTCGGCGTGCTGAACGGCCAGTTCGAAGGCGCGGTGACCTGGGCGTCGATGATCGGCGACTACAACACCGGCTACACCAGCGGCGCGTTCACCCGCATGATCCGCATGGATCATCCGGACCTGATGAAACAGATCCGCATCATCTGGCAGTCGCCGCTGATCCCGAACGGCCCGATCCTGGTGAGCAACTCGCTGCCGGCCGACTTCAAGGCCAAAGTGGTCACCGCCATCAAGAAGCTGGATAAAGACGATCACGCGTGCTTTATCAAAGCGATGGGCGGCAAACAGCACATCGGCGACACCACCCTGGCGGAATACCAGACCATCATCGATATGAAGCGCGAGCTGACCAAAGGCGACCGTTGATTCCCGGCTGCCTCGGCCGCCCGAATGAAGGGGTTCAGCATGCTGAACCCCTTGTTCCATAACGATGGAAGACCTGTTTTGAATACCGATTTCGCACACTATTACCAACGGATCCGCAGCAAGCAAAAGCGCGAAGCGCTGCTGTGGTCGCTCGGGCTGGTGGTGCTGTACCTGGGCGCCGGCAACCTCGCCGAGTTCAACCTGCACACCGTCTGGGTGTCTATTCCGCACTTCTTCGACTACCTGGCCGAAACCGTGCCGACGCTGCACTGGAACCTGCTGTTCGCCGATGGGCGTACCGAAGGCTCGCTGGCCTACTGGGGCTATCGCCTGAACATTCAGCTGCCGCTGATCTGGGAGACCCTGCAGCTGGCGCTGGCGGCGACCATTTTCTCGGTGCTGGTGGCGACCGTGCTGGCATTTCTGGCGGCCGGCAATACCTATACTCCGGCCTCGGTGCGGCTCGCGATCCGCACGCTGGTGGCGTTCTTGCGCACCATGCCGGAGCTGGCGTGGGCGGTGATGTTCGTGATGGCGTTCGGCATCGGCGCCATTCCCGGCTTCCTGGCGCTGGCGCTGCACACCATCGGCAGCCTGACCAAGCTGTTCTACGAATCGATCGAAACCGCCTCCAACAAACCGGTGCGCGGGCTGGCGGCCTGCGGCGCCACGCCGCTGCAGCGCATGCGCTTCGGCCTGTGGCCGCAGGTGAAGCCGGTGTTTCTCTCCTACAGCTTCATGCGGCTGGAGATCAACTTCCGCCAGTCGACCATTTTGGGGCTGGTGGGGGCGGGCGGCATCGGCCAGGAGCTGATGACCAACATTAAACTCGACCGTTACGATCAGGTCAGCATGACGCTGCTGCTGATCATCGTGGTGGTTTCCGTGCTCGACTACGTGTCGGGCGAGCTGCGCAAGCGCGTGGTGGAGGGGGCAAAATGACAGCGGGCACTCCGGCATCGGCGGAAACGCTGCGCCAGTTGAAACAGCAGCATCCGGCGATCTTCGCGCAGCAGGGGCGCTACCTGCGCACCGTCGGCCTGATCGCCTTGGCGATCGTGCTGTACTACGTGTTCTTCTTCCTGGTCTTCGGCATTAGCTGGCCGCAGTTTATCAACGGCTGCCAGCAGCTGGGGCGCTATTTCCTGCGCATGTTCGTCTGGCATGACTTCGCCAACTGGCCGTTCATGTACTACTTCCAGCAGATCGGCATCACCATCGCCATCGTGTTCGCCGGCACCATCACCGCGTCGCTGATCGCGCTGCCGCTGTCGTTCTTCGCCGCGCGCAACGTGATGTCGACGCCGCTGCTGCGGCCAATTTCGGTGCTGGTGCGCCGCTTGCTGGACGTGCTGCGCGGCATCGACATGGCGATCTGGGGGCTGATCTTCGTGCGCGCCGTCGGCATGGGGCCGCTCGCCGGGGTGCTGGCTATCGTGATGCAGGACGTCGGGCTGCTGGGCAAACTGTACGCCGAAGGCCATGAGGCGGTGGACAAGTCCCCCAGCCGCGGCCTGACGGCGGTGGGCGCCAACGGGTTGCAGAAGCACCGTTACGGCATTTTCACCCAGTCGTTCCCCACCTTCCTGGCGCTCAGCCTGTACCAGATCGAGTCCAACACCCGCTCAGCGGCGGTGCTGGGCTTCGTCGGCGCCGGCGGCATCGGCCTGGTGTATGCGGAGAATATGCGGCTGTGGAACTGGGACGTAGTGATGTTCATCACCCTGATCCTGGTGGTGGTGGTGATGATCATGGACAAGGTCTCGTCGATGCTGCGCAACAAGTACATCATCGGCGAAGATATCCCGCTGTATCAGCAAAAAAGCCAAATCGATTGAGAAACCCCTTGCCGATCCCTATACTGCCGCACATTCAAGGTGTGCGGCCATACCCGTCATACTTGGAGCTGCCTCTTTGTTGGCTGCATTTGCGCGCCCCGGTCACATAGTTAACTATGCTCCGGGGGCTTACAAATTTGCCGCCGCGATGCAACTCCAATTATTTTGGGTATGGGGCATTTTTTTACAATGCGCACGTCCCCGTTAGACAAGTAAAGGCAATGCAATCCCATGATGAACAACGACGTGCTGCGCAGCGTGCGCTATATGCTGAGCATTAACAACGCCAAAATGGTCGAGATTATCAAACTGGACGATTTCGAGGTGGCGGTATCGGCGATGGACGCTTACGTGATCAAAGAAGGCGAGCCGGGCTACGAGAAGTGCCCTGACGAAGTGATGGCGCACTTCCTCAACGGCCTGGTGTTCTTCAAGCGCGGCAAGGACGACAAGTTCCCGGCGCCGGCGGTTGAACTGCCGATCACCAATAACCTGGTGCTGAAAAAGCTGCGCGTGGCGTTCGAGCTGAAAGACACCGACATGCACCAGATTTTCACCGCGGTGGACTTCCGCATCTCCAAGCCGGAGCTGAGCGCGCTGTTCCGCAAAGAGGGCACCAAGAACTACCGCCCGTGCGGCGATCAGATGCTGCGCTACTTCCTCAAAGGGTTGGCGCAGCGCGTTCGCGGCGAGTAACGCGCAGCGTTCACCGAACATCAGGCGCAATCGCAAGGTTGCGCCTTTTTTATTGTATCCTCCCTCCTACCTTTGTTGTACTGGCCCTCAGCCACCCGCCATCGATGGAGGGCGTGCCGCCCATCCGGTTACTTTTTCATGGTCAATTCAATCACCCAAACCATGAGGAAAGCAGGATGCCAACCATCACGAAAACCCAATCACTTTACACGTTGACCCGGCCGGTCTGGCTGGATGCGGCAGGCATGAGCAAGGGCATCGACCACGATCGCCAGCACCTGGGCGTCATTCTCGCCGCCGGGCAAGTGCTGCGAGTGCGCCAGACCAACGCGGCGTTTACCGGCAAGCTCACGCTGCGCTTGCTGAATGACGACAGCAAAACGGAGGCGGAATTCAGCGTCGGCTCGAGCTGGGTCGAGGCCCAGGTCAATGCCGTCTCGGTGCCGTTCATCGATACGCCGTATGGGCAGGGCGAGCCGGCGCTGGAGTTCGAGTACCCGGACACGGCTAAAGCGCTGCCGGTTTATCGCCGTGGCGAAAACGAAGCCGCATTCTTTGCCCGCTGGGACGATCGGGACGCCGAGTTTGCCCTGGTCGATGCGGAATATGCAGTGTTGCTGGTGCCGAAAATCAGTAAACCGACGCTGAAGTCGCTGGGCGAAGCGAAAAACATCGACGGGCTGATCGCCTACTACGATCGCATTTTCACTTTCTACAATGCGCTGACCGGCGTCTCGTTCGAGGCTGAACACGAATCCGATCGCAATATTCGCAACCGCTACTTTATGAAGGCCGATAAACACGGCGCCGGCGCCGCGTATTATGGCGGCCGCTGGACGGCGGAAACCAGCAGCTCGGTCAGCAGCTTCTGGCTGACGCCGAAAGACAGCAACTGGGGCAGCCTGCATGAGATCGCGCACGGCTATCAGGGGCACTTTATGGGCGACAAATATTTCTCCACCGGTGAGATGTGGAACAATATTTACGCCGCTTGCTATCAAGACGTGATGCTGGGGGAACGCAAATACCAGGAGGGGTGGCTGTATAACTACGGCAACGCGGCCGCCGTCGAGAAGAAAATCATCGATTTGATCGCTCAGGGCACGCCGCTCAACCAGTGGGATCTGCGCTCCAAGCTGTTCTTCGCGATGCTGATGGTCGACAAGGCAGGCAAGAACGCCTTCACGCACTTTAATCAGCAATATCGTCAAAGCTGCAACACGCCGGGCTTCGTGCCGTCGGAACATGCCTTGCTGGATCTGCTGTCGGCAAGCTTCGCCGCGGCCGGTGAGCAGATCGACGTGACGCCGTTCGTCGAGCTGACCGGCGGCGTGATCACCCAAGTGCAGCGCGATCGCAACGCGTTCAGCCACGCCAAGGCGGTGTATCCGCTGTATCAACTGGTGGACGCGCAGAGTCTGCCGGCGGTGCAGGCGCAGCTGAAACTGGATTCCTCGCTGCGGCTGGTCGATTCCTGCCAGCTCAAGGCCAGCGGGCTGAAAGGCGACGTCACCCTGAGTCTGGATATCGATGACTTTGCGCAGATCTACGGTGAAGACCTGATCCTGATGGAAGGGGCGCGCTATGCCCACAAAGTCCGTATCGACACGCCGACCCTGGCGCTGACTGCGCTGCCGATCGGCGTGTATACCTTGCGGTTGCCGACCGGCAAAGATCGTAAATATCGGCCGACGGCGGGTTACCTGACGGTGAAGCAGGGGAAAAACGCGGTGACGCTTCGCTTCGAGCGCAAAGCCGCTTCGCCGATCGTTTCGCAGGAGATCAACCTGTTGGGCTTGAGCGATGCGGTCTTCGCCACCGTGGTCGTCGATCGCGCCAAAGGGGCGGTGGTGGTTGACGTGACCAGCACCACGCCGCACGCCTACTTCCCCGGTGAAACCTATGCCCGGGTGACGTTGCGCGATCGGCAGGGCGCGGTGCGCTTCAGCAAGGAGATTCAGGGCACTCAGGCTACGTTAAGTCATGACGAGCTAACGTTTGCCGAAGGCGATGACATCGAGATTTACCATGTGGAGCCGAGCCGGGTGCGTTTGAATCCGGCGGCGGCCGGCGTCATCGATAACAAAAACAAAACCAACGTGCTGCGCATCGAAACCAGCGGGCTGAAAAACCCGGCGTTGCCCGGCGATCCCGAGCAGGCGCTGCTGGCGCGCCTGGAACAGGCGGCGCAGCGTTTGCGTCGCCTGTTGCCGGCTTACTATGCGCCATCGTCGTCGTTCAAGGACGATATTTATCTGGCGATCGGCGCCTTTGCCGAGCCGCAGCGCGAGTCACTGTTGGCGACCTATCGGGATTGCCTGCCGGCCGACAATACGCCGCCGGGCGCCAACGTCGGCAATGCGTTTACCGTGGCGTGCAAAGGGATTGGCGATCGCCAGTTCCTGACCGGCGCCATCGATCTGGTGAAGAAAACCGTTACCGTCACGCTGGCGGCGGGGATTGCTCACCACTACTTTGCCGACAGCTATGCCTTCCTCAGCGTGACGGATGCGGACGGCAACGTCTTGCTCAGCTACGACGTCATCGGCAGCCAGAATCAACCGGCCAAAACCTGGGTGTTGCCGCTGTCGGGTTACGGCGGTGAAGTGATTCATCTGCGGCATGAAGAGCCGGACAACCGCCTGGCGATCGTCAACGAAATGCAGCACTTGCGGCTGACGGAGAAGGGCAAGCAACAGACCTACTGCATTACGCCGGTCGGTTTGAAACGCATCAACGACTGATCCCCATCGGCCTGCGGGGCGGCGAGTGCGTCGCCCCGATTTTTCCTCTGCGTCATCCCGCCATTGCACTCTTTTTGTTCTCCCGCTGCGCGCCGCTGGTGCAGCCTGTTTGCCGCCGTTGTCATAAGTTTTAATTATAATTTATTGAAATCATGAGATTAAAAATTGGCACGCCGGTTGCTCTGTTGAATCCCATCTTGTGTACCAGATGGAATTCAGTCGATGAGCGAACCTGTTGTAGCGTGCGGTTTTACCCTCAGTGAATGGCAACACCATTACCAAACCCGCCCGGCGGGCGAGCGCCTTGCCTGCGTCAGTGCGACGATCGAAACGCTGGTCGCCGGGCTGAACCCAGACGATAACGCCTGGCTGTATCTCGCTACGCCGGCGCAGCGCGAGCAGCAGTATCGGCAGCTGGCACAGAGGCTCGAGGCGGTCGCCGGCGATCTCAGCCGCCTGCCGCTGTTCGGCGTGCCCTTCGCCATCAAAGACAATATCGACGTTGGCGGCTGGCCGACCAGCGCCGCCTGCCCGGCGTTCACCTATCAGGCCGCGGCGGACGCCACCGTGGTCGCCCACCTGCGCGCCGCCGGGGCGATCGCCCTTGGTAAAACCAACCTCGACCAGTTCGCTACCGGGTTGGTAGGCACTCGCTCACCGCATGGCGCAGTGGTCAACAGCTTCGACAGCCGCTACGTCAGCGGCGGTTCCAGCTCCGGCTCCGCCTCGGTGGTGGCGCGCGGCCTGGTGCCGTTCGCGCTCGGCACCGACACCGCCGGTTCGGGGCGTGTGCCCGCCGGGTTCAACAACATCGTCGGGCTGAAGCCGACCAAGGGGCGGTTGTCCAACCGCGGCGTGGTGCCGGCCTGCCGGTTGAACGATACGGTGTCGGTCTTCGCGCTGACGGTGGCCGACGCCGCGCTGGTGGCGGAACTGGCGAGCGGCTTTGACGCGGCAGACCCGTATTCCCGCCCCGATCCGCATACCGCGCCGGCGGATATCCCCGCCGCGCCGCGTTTCGCCGTTCCCGCCCAGCTGGAGTTTTTCGGCGACGTTCAGGCCGAGCGGGCGTTTCACCGAGCGCTGGCGCAGCTGCAGGCGGGCGGCGCCACGCTGGAACCCCTCGATTTCGCGCCGTTTCGCACTCTGGCGGAGCAGCTGTATTACGGCCCCTGGGTGGCGGAGCGCACGGTGGCCATTGAACAGGTGCTGGAAGCGAGCCCGCAGGCTATCGATCCGGTGGTGCGCGGCATCGTCGGCAACGGCCTCGGCTACAGCGCCTGCGACGCCTACAAGGCGGAATACCTGCGTGCCGAGCTGGCGCGGCAAATCGCCCAGCGGCTGGCGCCGTTCGACGCGCTGGTGGTGCCGACCGCGCCCACTATCCGCACCCTGGCGGAGATGGCGCAGGAGCCGGTGCTGTTCAACTCGCAATTCGGCACTTACACCAATTTCACCAACCTGGCCGATCTGAGCGCGCTGGCGCTGCCGGGGCCGCTGCGCGAAGACGGTCTGCCGGCGGGCATCACCCTGATTGCGCCCGCCTGGCATGACCGGGCGCTGGCGGCGTTTGGCGTGCGCTGGCAACGGCAAAGCGCCTTGCCGCTCGGCGCTATCGGCCGGGCATTGCCGCCGCAGCCTGTGCCTGCGCCGTCCACAGGGCACGTGCGTCTGGCGGTAGTGGGCGCTCACCTTAGCGGCATGCCGCTCAACGTCCAGCTGACACAGCGCGACGCGGTGCAGGTGGAGCAAACCGCTACCGCCCCCTGCTATCGCCTGTATGCGCTGGCCGATACCGAGCCGCCGAAGCCGGGGCTGGCGCGCGCGGCGCAGGGGGCGGCGATCCGCGTTGAGCTGTGGGACATCCCGCTGGCCCGTTTCGGCGAGTTTGTGGCGGAAATTCCGGCGCCATTGGGCATCGGCACGCTGCTGCTGGCGGACGGCCGGCGGGTGAAGGGGTTTATCTGCGAAGCCTGGGCGCTGGAAGACGCGACGGATATCACTGAGTTTGGCGGCTGGCGCGACTATCTCGCCAGCGTTAAGGGGGCATGAACATGTTTACTACCGTACTGATCGCTAACCGCGGCGAAATCGCCTGCCGCGCCATTCGCACCCTGAAACGCCTGGGCGTAACCAGCGTGGCGGTCTATTCCGACGCCGACCGCAATGCGCCGCACGTCGCCGAGGCCGACAGGGCGGTGGCGCTCGGCGGCGACAAGGCTGCCGACAGCTACCTGCGCATCGACAAGATCCTCGCGGCGGCAGCGGCCACCGGCGCGCAGGCGATCTACCCCGGCTACGGCTTTTTGTCCGAGAGCGCCGAGTTTGCCGACGCCTGCGAAGCGGCGGGCATCGCCTTTATCGGCCCGACGGCGGCGCAGATGCGCGAGTTCGGCCTCAAGCACCGGGCGCGCGAGCTGGCGGCGTTGGCCGGGGTGCCGATGACGCCGGGCACCGGCTTGCTGGAGAGCGTTGAGCAGGCGGTCTCGGCCGCCGCGCGCATCGGCTACCCGGTGATGCTGAAAAGCACCGCCGGCGGCGGCGGCATCGGCCTGACGCGCTGTGACGACGAGGCGGCGCTGCGCGACGCCTACGACAGCGTCAAACGGCTGGGAGAGCAGTTCTTCCGCGACGCCGGCGCCTTTATCGAACGCTTCGTCGATCGGGCGCGCCACGTCGAGGTGCAGATTTTCGGCGACGGCCAGGGGCGGGTGGCGGCGCTCGGCGAGCGCGACTGTTCGCTGCAACGGCGCAACCAAAAGGTGGTGGAGGAAACCCCGGCGCCGCATCTGCCGGCGGCGACCCGCCAGGCGCTGCACCGGGCGGCGGTGGCGCTGGGCGAGTCGGTGAATTACCGCAGCGCCGGCACCGTAGAGTTTATCTATGACGCCGCGCGCGACGAGTTTTATTTCCTGGAGGTGAACACCCGCTTACAGGTCGAGCACCCGGTCACCGAAATGGTCACCGGCCTGGATCTGATCGCATGCATGCTGCAGGTGGCGGCGGGCGACGCGCTGGATTGGGCGGCGTTGCAACGCGCGCCGCAGGGCGCGGCGATCGAGGTGCGCCTCTACGCCGAAGATCCGCTGAAAAACTTCCAGCCCAGCCCCGGCGTGTTGACCGAGGTGCATTTCCCTGACGACGGGCGCCTCGACGGTTGGGTGGCGACCGGCAGCGAAGTGTCGGCGTTTTACGACCCGATGATCGCCAAGCTGATCGTGCACGGCGCGGATCGGGCGCAGGCGCTGGAAAAATTGCGCGTGGCGCTGGCGGCGACCCGTTTGCACGGCATCGCCACCAACCTCGACTATCTGCGGCAGGTGATCGCCACGCCGCAATTTCAGCGCGGCGACGTCTGGACGCGCCTGCTGGACGATGTGCGTTTCCAGCCGCACTGCCTCGAAGTGCTGCAACCCGGCACCTACAGCAGCGTGCAGGATTATCCCGGCCGCCTCGGCTATTGGGACATCGGCGTGCCGCCGTCCGGCCCGATGGACGACTTCGCGTTTCGGCTGGCCAACCGCATCGTCGGTAACCACCCGGCGGCCGCCGGGTTGGAGTTTACCCTGCAGGGGCCGACGCTGCGCTTTCATTGCGACGCCACCATCGCGCTGACGGGCGCGAGCTGCCCGGCCGATCTGGATGGCGAGGCGGTCGCCTACTGGCGGCCGATCGCGGTGCGGGCCGGGCAGGTATTGACGCTGGGGCGCGCCACGCAAGGCTGCCGCACCTATCTGGCGGTACGCAACGGCTTTGACGTGCCGGTGTATCTCGGCAGCCGCTCCACCTTCGCGCTGGGCCAGTTCGGCGGCCACGCCGGGCGCACCTTGCGCGTGGCGGACATGTTGGCGATCGCCCAACCGGCGCTGGCGGCCAGCACCACGCCGGCGCCGATCGCCGCGCCGCAGGCGATGGACGACAGCCTGATCCCGCACTACGGCGACCAGTGGCACATCGGCGTGCTGTACGGGCCGCACGGCGCGCCGGACTTTTTCACCGCTGAATCGATTGAGGCCTTCTTCGCCACCGACTGGCAGGTGCATTACAACTCCAACCGCCTCGGGGTGCGCCTGTCGGGGCCGAAGCCCGAGTGGGCGCGGGAGGACGGCGGCGAGGCCGGTTTGCATCCTTCCAACGTGCACGACTGCGAGTACGCCATCGGCGCCATCAACTTCACCGGCGATTTCCCGGTGATCCTGACCCGCGACGGGCCCAGCCTCGGCGGCTTCGTCTGCCCGGTGACCATCGCCAAGGCCGAACTGTGGAAAGTGGGGCAGGTGAAGCCGGGCGACCGCATCCGTTTCCATCCGATCGGCTTCCGGCAGGCGCAGTCGCTGGAGCAGGCGCAGCTCGGCAGCATCGAAGCGCTGGCGGCGGTGAAGGCCATCACCCTACCGCCGCCGGATCTGGCCCCGGCGGAGACCGTTTCCGCCGCGGTGCTGGCGGCGCTGCCGGCGGCGGACGGGCGCCCGGCGGTGGCGTATCGCCAGGCGGGGGACGGCTACATCTTGATGGAGTACGGCGACAATGTGCTCGATCTGGCGCTGCGGCTGCGCATTCATCTGCTGATGCAGTCGCTGCGGCAGGAGGCGATGCCGGGCGTGGTGGAGCTGGCGCCGGGCGTGCGTTCGCTGCAGATCCGCTACGACAGCCGGCAGATTAGCCAGGCCGACCTGCTGCAGCGCCTGCTGGCGCGCGAACGGGCGCTGGGGGACGTCAGCCGCCTGAAGGTGCCGACGCGCACCGTGTGGCTGCCGATGGCGTTTGAGGATTCGGCCACGCTGGGGGCGGTGGATCGCTATCAACAGACGGTGCGCGCCTCGGCGCCCTGGCTGCCGAACAACGTCGATTTCATTCAGCGCATCAATGGCCTGAGCCGACGCGAGCAGGTGCGCGACATTCTGTTCGACGCCAGCTACCTGATCCTCGGGCTGGGCGACGTTTACCTCGGCGCGCCCTGCGCGGTGCCGCTCGATCCGCGCCATCGCCTGCTGAGCTCCAAATACAATCCGGCGCGCACCCACACCGCCGAAGGGACGGTCGGCATCGGCGGCATGTACATGTGCATCTACGGCATGGACTCGCCGGGCGGTTACCAGCTGGTGGGGCGCACGCTGCCGATCTGGAACAAGTTTCTCAAAAACCCGCAGTTCACCGCCGGTGAGCCCTGGCTGCTGCGCTTCTTCGATCAGGTGCGCTTCTACCCGGTCAGCGAGCAAGAGCTGGACGAGCAGCGCGAAGCGTTCCGTGAAGGGCGCATGCAGGTGCGCATCGAAGAGAGCGAGTTCGACTTCGCCGCCTACACCCGTTTCCTGGCCGACAACGCCGAGGCGATCGCCGACTTCCAGCATCGCCAGCAGCAGGCGTTCAGCGCCGAAGTGGCGCGCTGGCGCAGCGATGACGACGAGGCCGAGGCGCAGCTGTTGCCGCCGGAGGACGAAGACGCCATCGACGGCGATCTGGTCAGCGCCGATCTTAACGGCAGCGTGTGGAAGATCCTGGTGGAACCGGGGCAGGCGGTGGCGGCCGGGCAGCCGCTGATCGTGGTCGAGGCGATGAAAATGGAGCTGGCGGTCACCGCGCCGCGCGCCGGGATCGTTAAACGCATCAGCTGCCGGCAGGGGCGGCCGGTCGGGCCGGGCGACGCTCTGCTGTGGCTGGAAAAGGCGGTCTGAACGGAGGAGCGATGATGCAAATCACCAACGGAGAGCACAAGGCGCGCCCGGAAGGGCTGGCGGAGCGCATTTATCTGCAGCTCAAGGCCGACATCTTCGAGTTTCGCCTGCTGCCGGGCGATCGCTTCAGCGAAAGCGACGTGGCGCAGCGCATGGCGGCCAGCCGCACGCCGGTGCGTCAGGCGCTGTTTCGGCTGGAGCGCGAAGGCTATGTCGAGGTGTTGTTTCGCAGCGGTTGGCAGGTGCGGCCGTTCGATTTCGCCTACTTCGAAGAGCTGTACGACCTGCGCATCGTGCTGGAGCAAGAGGCGGTGAAACGGCTGTGCGAACGCCCGGCCGGGGAAACGCCGGACGCGCTGGCGGCGCTGAGCCGTTTTTGGACCGAAGCGCCGCGCCTGGCGGACGGCAAGGCGGTGTCGCAGCACGATGAGCAGTTTCATCAGGCGTTGGTGGCCGCGGCGGGCAACGGCGAAATGGCGCGCATCCACCGCGAACTGACCGAAAAGATCCGCATCATTCGCCGGCTGGATTTCACCCAGCAGGCGCGGGTGGACGCCACCTACCGCGAGCACGCCGCCATTTTGCAGGCGATCCTGCAGCGGCAAAGCGGGGAGGCGCAAACGCTGCTCGGCGAGCACATCGCCCTCAGCAAGGCAGAAGTGCGAAAAATAACGCTGCACATGTTGCACCAGGCGCGGGCTCAGCAGCCTGCGCGCTCGGCGTAACGATTTTGATTTCACACACATCAGGAGTTTGAACTATGCAACGTCGTCGTTTTATCAAAGCTTTTGCGCTGTCCGCCGCCGCTGTCGGCCTGGGCCTGGCCTGGAGCACGCAGGCCGCCGACACCATCAAGGTCGGCATTCTGAGTTCGCTCTCCGGCACCATGGCGATTTCCGAGACGCCGCTGAAGGATGTGGCGCTGATGACCATCGACGAGATCAACGCCAAAGGCGGGGTGCTCGGCAAAAAGCTGGAGCCGGTGGTGGTGGATCCGGCCTCCAACTGGCCGCTGTTCGCCGAAAAGGCGCGCCAGCTGCTGAGCCAGGACAAGGTGGCGGCGGTGTTTGGCTGCTGGACTTCGGTGTCGCGCAAGTCGGTGCTGCCGGTGTTTGAGGAGCTGAACGGACTGTTGTTCTATCCGGTGCAATACGAAGGCGAAGAGATGTCGCCGAACGTGTTCTACACCGGTGCGGCGCCGAACCAGCAGGCGATCCCGGCGGTGGAATACCTGCTGAGCGAGGACGGCGGCGGCGCCAAGCGCTTCTTCCTGTTGGGCACCGATTACGTCTATCCGCGCACCACCAACAAGATCCTGCGCGCCTTCCTGCACAGCAAAGGCGTGCAGGACAAGGATATCGAAGAGGTCTATACGCCGTTCGGCTACAGCGATTACCAGACCATCGTCGCCAACATCAAGAAGTTCGCCGCCGGCGGCAACACCGCGGTGATCTCCACCATCAACGGCGATTCCAACGTGCCGTTCTACAAAGAACTCGCCAACCAGGGCGTCAAGGCCACCGACGTGCCGGTGATCGCCTTCTCGGTCGGCGAGGAAGAGCTGCGCGGCATCGACACCAAGCCGCTGGTGGGCAACCTGGCGGCCTGGAACTACTTCGAATCGCTGGATAACCCGACCAACAAACAGTTTGTCAGCCAGTGGAAAGCCTACGCCAAGGCGCACAATCTGCCGAATTACGCCACTGCGGTCACCAACGATCCGATGGAGGCCACCTACGTCGGCCTCCACATGTGGGCGCAGGCGGTGGAAAAGGCCGGCACCACCGACGTCGATAAGGTGCGCGCGGCGATGGCCGGGCAAACCTTCGCCGCGCCGTCGGGGTTCACGCTGACCATGGACAAGACCAATCACCACCTGCACAAGCCGGTGATGATCGGCGAGATCGAGGGCAACGGCCAGTTCAACGTGGTGTGGCAGACCGAGGCGCCGGTGCGCGCGCAGCCGTGGAGTCCGTATATCGCCGGCAACGACAAAAAACCGGATTACCCGGTGAAAGGCGGCAAGTAACGTCACTCAGCGCCGGCGCGGCCCGACGCGCGCCGGCTCAACAGAAGAGGCAGCTGATGCAATCTCCGTTTTTATCCTTTCTGCGCGCCGGGCTGTGGCTGTTGTGCGCCTGGCCCCTGCTGGCGCAGGCTGGGCCGGCCGATGAGTTCGCGGCGGCCACTCGCGCGCAGCAGGCCAAACTGCTGCAGGCGTGGGCGGCCGAGCCGGACGCCGCGCGCCTGCCGTTGCTGCAGGGGCTGCAGCAGGAAACCGTGGCGATCGACGGGGCGAAACGCGCCTTTATCCGCCAGGGCGACCGCTATCTGCCGCTTGAAGGTGAGGCGGCCCCGGTTGGCGAGCCGAAGAAGGTGTGGCTGAACAACCGGCTGCGCATTCTGATCGCCAACGCGTTGTCGGCGCAGCGGTTGGTCAGCGTGGACGCGGCGGTGCGGCTGCAGGCGGCGACCGCGCTGCAGCGCGAGGCGCAGGGCGAGCAGTTGCCGCTGTTGACCCGGCGGCTGGCGCAGGAGAAAGACCCGCAGGTACGCGACGCGCTGAGCATTGCGCTGGCGAACCTGCAATTGGCCGACGCCAGCCCGCAGGTGCGCTTCAATGCGGTGCGGCTGCTGGGGGAATCGGGCGAGCCGGAAACCCGCGCGCGGCTGCAAGCCTTGACCGATGCGGCCAATGAGCCGGACGCCGCGGTGCGCGCCGAGGCGCAGCGCAGCTTGCAGCGCGTGCAGCACCGCCTGATGATCGGCGATCTGCTCGGCCAGGCGTTCAGCGGCCTGTCGCTCGGTTCGATCCTGCTGTTGGCGGCGCTCGGCCTGGCGATCACCTACGGCCTGCTCGGCGTCATCAATATGGCGCACGGTGAAATGCTGATGCTCGGCGCCTATTCCGCCTATCTGGTGCAGGGGCTGTTTCAGCAATTTGCGCCGCAGTGGCTGGCGCTCTACCCGCTGGCGGCGCTGCCGGTGGCGTTCGCCATCACCGCCGGGATCGGCATGGCGCTTGAGCGCACGGTGATCCGCCACCTGTACGGCCGGCCGCTGGAAACCCTGCTGGCCACCTGGGGCATCAGCCTGGTGCTGATCCAACTGGTGCGGGTGCTGTTCGGCGCGCAGAACGTCGAGGTCGCCAACCCGGCGTGGCTGTCGGGCGGCGTGCAGCTGTTGCCGAACCTGGTGTTGCCGTGGAACCGCATCGCGGTGATCGCGTTCGTGCTGCTGGTGCTGGCGTTGACCTGGCTGCTGCTGAACAAAACCCGGCTCGGCATGAACGTGCGCGCGGTGACGCAAAACCGCGCGATGGCGGCCTGCTGCGGCGTGCCCACCGGCCGGGTGGACATGCTGGCCTTCGGGTTGGGATCCGGCATCGCCGGGCTCGGCGGGGTGGCGCTGTCGCAGTTGGGCAACGTCGGGCCGGAGCTGGGGCAAGGTTACATCATCGATTCGTTCCTGGTGGTGGTGCTCGGCGGCGTCGGCCAGCTGGCGGGGACGGTGGCGGCGGCCTTCGGCCTCGGCATCGTCAACAAGATCCTCGAGCCGCAGATCGGCGCCGTGTTGGGCAAGATCCTGATCCTGGTGCTGATCGTTCTGTTTATTCAAAAGCGTCCGCAGGGGCTGTTCGCCCTTAAGGGCAGGGTGATTGACTGATGAGCCAACCATTGACCGTAACCGGCGTGCAGAAAGCGCCCCGGCTGGCGTTGAGCATCGGCGGGCTGGCGTTGCTGGCGCTGCTGGTCATGCCGTTCATGACGTTGTTGCCGGCGGGTCATCCGCTGGCGGTGTCCACCTATACCCTGACGCTGGCGGGCAAGATCCTGTGCTACGCGGTGGTGGCGGTGGCGCTCGATCTGGTGTGGGGCTATGCCGGGCTGCTGTCGCTCGGCCACGGGCTGTTCTTCGCGCTCGGCGGCTACGCCATGGGCATGTACCTGATGCGGCAGGCGGCGGGTGACGGGCTGCCGGCGTTTATGGCGTTCCTCTCCTGGAACGAGCTGCCGTGGTTCTGGAGCGGCACCCAGCATTTCGCCTGGGCGCTGTGCCTGATCGTGCTGGTGCCGGGCCTGCTGGCCTTCCTGTTCGGCTACTTCGCCTTCCGCTCGAAAATCAAAGGGGTATATTTCTCGATCATGACCCAGGCGCTGACCTATGCCGGCATGCTGCTGTTCTTTCGCAACGAAACCGGCTTCGGCGGCAATAACGGCTTTACCGGTTTCACCACGCTGCTCGGCTTTCCCATCACCGCCGCCGGCACGCGGGTGGCGCTGTTTCTGGCGACGGTGCTGCTGCTGGCCGCCAGCCTGGCCATCGGCTTTGCGCTGGCGCGCAGCAAGTTCGGCCGGGTGCTGACCGCGGTGCGCGATGCGGAAAACCGCCTGACCTTCTGCGGCTACGATCCGAAGGGCTTCAAGCTGTTCGTCTGGACGCTGTCGGCGGTGCTGTGCGGGCTGGCCGGCGCGCTCTATGTGCCGCAGGTCGGCATCATCAACCCCGGCGAAATGTCGCCGACCAACTCGATCGAGGCCGCCATCTGGGTGGCGCTCGGCGGGCGCGGCACGCTGGTGGGGCCGCTGCTCGGCGCCGGCATCGTCAACGGCGCCAAGAGCTGGTTCACCATGGCCATTCCCGAATATTGGCAGTTCTTCCTCGGCCTGATGTTTATCGTCGTCACGCTGTTTCTGCCCAAAGGGGTGATCGGCCTGCTGCGTCGGAGGAAAAGCTCATGAAAGCGATGCAAGTGACCGACGAGCTGTTTACCCACCCGCTGCCGGCGGATAAATACCGGCAGCAAACCGATCCGGTGCTGCAGCTCGACAACGTCAACGTCAGCTTCGACGGTTTTCGCGCGCTGACCGATCTGTCGCTGCGCATTGGCGTCGGCGAACTGCGCTGCGTGATCGGCCCCAACGGTGCCGGTAAGACCACGCTGATGGATGTGATCACCGGCAAGACCCGGCCGGACAGCGGCAGGGTGTTTTACGATCAGACCGTCGATCTGACCCGGCTGGCGCCGATGCAGATCGCCCACGCCGGCATCGGCCGCAAGTTTCAAAAACCGACGGTGTTTGAGGCGCTGACGGTGTTCGAAAATCTGGAGATCGCGCAGAAAACCCGCAAATCGGTGTGGGCCTGCCTGCGCGCCCGCCTGAGCAGCGAACAGCGCGACCGCATCGACGAGATGTTGAAGACCCTGCGGCTGGGGCATGAACGCCACCGGCCCGCCGGGCTGTTGTCCCACGGGCAGAAACAGTTTCTCGAGATCGGCATGCTGCTGGTGCAGGAACCGCACCTGCTGCTGCTCGACGAACCGGCGGCCGGCATGACCGACGCCGAAACCGACTACACCGCCGAACTGTTCCGCGAGCTGGCGGGCAAGCATTCGCTGATGGTGGTGGAACACGATATGGGGTTTGTGGAAACCATCGCCGATCGCGTGACGGTGCTGCACCAGGGGCAGGTGCTGGCGGAAGGATCGCTGGCACAGGTGCAGGCCGATGAACGGGTGATTGAGGTATATCTGGGGCGCTGAGGAGGCGTAACGATGCTGCAGGTAGAGGAATTGAATCAGTATTACGGCGGCAGCCACATTCTGCGCGGCCTGTCGTTCGAGGCGCGCATCGGCGAGGTGACCTGCCTGCTGGGGCGCAACGGCGTGGGCAAGACCACGCTGCTGAAATGCCTGATGGGGCTGGTCCCGGCGCGCAGCGGCAGCGTCCGTTGGCAGGGCGAAACCATCACCGGTAAAAAACCGCATCAGCGGGTGCAGGCGGGCATCGCCTATGTGCCGCAGGGGCGGGAGATTTTCCCGCGCCTGACGGTGGAGGAAAATCTGCTGATGGGGCTGGCGCGCTTTTCCGGCGCCGCCGCGCGCACGGTGCCGGATCCGATCTATGACTTGTTTCCGGTGCTGCGGCAAATGAAGGATCGGCGCGGCGGCGATCTCTCCGGCGGGCAACAGCAGCAGCTGGCGATCGGCCGGGCGCTGGCCTGCCGGCCGCAGCTGCTGATCCTCGACGAGCCGACGGAAGGGATCCAACCTTCGGTGATCAAGGAGATCGGCGCGGTGATCAAACAGCTGGCGGCGCGGGGCGATATGGCGATCCTGCTGGTGGAGCAGTTCTATGACTTCGCCGCCGACCTGGCGGACAGCTATCTGGTGATGTCGCGCGGCAGCATCGTGCAGCGCGGCGCCGGCAGCGCTATGGAACAGGACGGCGTCCGCGCGCTGGTGGCGATTTAACGTTGGGTCAGCTGAAAAAGGATTGGCTGAGCGGATCGCGGGAATGATTCAGCACTCTGATGATATTCACCTCCCGCCTGTGCTGTCGAAAATAAATCAGGTGGTTGGCGACGGGCAATATCCATAGGCCGGGGCCGATTGCATCGATGTTTTTGCCGAGTTGGTGGTGGCTAAGGTTATCGAAAGCCTGATGCAGGCGGCGCAGATAATCTTCGGCCACCTGCAAGCCAAAGTGCGCCAACCCGTAAAAATAGATCTCTTCCATATCGTCCAACGCTTTTGGACGAACGGTTACTCTCCTGCGCACCCTTTTGCTTTGCTCCGTATTCTTTCCATGAACACATCACGATCCCATTCGACGGCTTCGCCGCTGTTCTCTCCTTCGGCGATCAAGCGCCTAAGCTCTTCCAGTTTTGAGGCGGCGGTACGTTCGCGCAAAGTGCGCACGGATTCGCGGATGACTTCGCTGGGCGTTCGGTAATCGCCGCTGGCCACCAGGTCTTCGACGAAGCTACGCAGTTCGTCACCCAGATCTACCGTTAGTGTTCTGCCCATTGTTCCTCCTCACTTTCGGCTATGCTGCGTCATTGTAAGATTAGTTCTTACATTGTGCACGTCAAACTATCAGGATCTCAATAGCGGTCCCGTCATGAGGACGGGAGCCACCCGTTTATTCATTAAGGATAACCATGAACGAAATCACTGTGTCACGCCTCGGTTGCATCGTCCTGTCCCTGTTTCCGGCCCTGTGGGGGCTGTTTAGCCTGTTGAACAATACGGCGGATTTCGCCGGCACCGCGCGCAATGCGGTGGGGCCGCTGCTCGCCATGCAGGATACTTATCAAACGCCGGGGCTGATGTGGCGCGCGATCAGCGCCGACTGGGCCTGCATGTTGGGGTTGGCGGTCATCACCGCGCTGGAAACGCTGGCCGGCCTATTCGCGACGGCGGGCGTGGCGCTGATGATCGGGCGATTGAAAGGCCCTTACGCCGCTTTCGCCAAGGGCAAAGCCTGGGCGATGCTGGGGGCGCTTTGCGCGATAACGGTGTGGGGCGTCGGCTTTATGGTGGTCGCCGGCGACTGGTTTATGGCCTGGCAGGCCAAGAAGGATCCGCTGGCGGTGCAGCTGGGGGCGCTGATCTACCTGGCGCCCAATGCGTTTGCCTTGCTGTTCCTGATGCTGCAGCGGGAGCCGCGCTAAACGACGGCGGAGCGGGGCGCGGTTACAGCGCCTTGCTCATATACCAAATGCCTATCGAGCCCTGGGCGCTGGTGTAGCAGGTCTCGCCACAAATGCTCAATCCTTGACGCTGATAAAAACGTTGGGCGCGGGTGTTGCGTTGCAGCACTTCCAGCCACAGCGTTTTTTGCCGACGGTCGATAGCCCGCTGCTGCACCTGTTCGTACAGGCGTTGGCCATAGCCGTTGCCGGCATGGCCCGGCAGAAAATAGATTTTCTGCAGCTCTGCGCCGATGTGCTCGGTTGGTGCCAGCAGGCTGTCGAAGTTCACCCGCGCATAGCCGACGAGGGCGTCATCCTCATGGGCCAACAGCCAGCACACGTCGGGATCGCGCAGCGTCCGTTCCAGCGCGGAGACGGAAAAATCCTCCGCCAGAAAGGCCTCCAGCTCGTGCGGGTAGCGCCACAGCTCACCGAAGTGGGCGCGATAGGTGCGGATGCCGATATCGCGCACTTGCGTTAAATCTTCCAGCAATGCCTGACGAACGGTGAACATCAGTGCCCCTTTGAGTAAGAAAAATTACAGCTGTTGTTCCAGATGCCGGTGAGGCACCATCGCCTGATGCAGAATGGCGAGAACGGTGATGCCGGCAGGGCGGTTGCGGTAGTAGATCCTATGGCTGGCGTAAGGAAAACTGCGTATCTCTTCGCCCAGATCGTGGAAGTGAGCTTTACCCGCTTCCGGCATATCTGCCAAATGATGCATGACCTCTCTCAACTGCTCAAGATAGCGGCGAGATTGCGCTTGGCCCCAGTGCTCGATGGTGAAATGACGAATAGCCAGCAGATCTTGTTGGGCCTGCGGGGTGAGGCGAAACGCGGGCATCTCAGTCTGTTTCATCGGTGAGCAGACGGTTGAAGAAGGCATCGCCGTCTACCGCCTTACCGGCGTCTTCCTCGGCGGTAGCCTGCGCGATTTTTTGCTGCAGTGCGCTTAATTTGAGATCTTCCAGCGCCTGGTAATCTTCTACAGACATGACGACGGCGACCGGTTTGCCGTTGCGATTGATTTGCACCGGTTCACGCTGCGCCTTGAGCAGCAAATCGCCGAATTGGGTTTTGGCCTCGTTCGCGGTGAGTGTGTACATTTAATCGCTCCAGTTAATTAAATCGTTCGATTTAACCATTATACGGCGCGATGAAAAAATCACCAATGCTATTCCGGCGGGCAGGTTTCGTTGGACAGATGCCGCGGCGTTTCACGGCGAAAACCCAGGCCGATGATGCGGCCGAACAGGCGCGGCAGCCAGCGGCTGTTGCCGACGCGGGCGATCAAGCGCGAGCCGCCCGCCGCGCGGCGTTCGCCCGGCTTGCGCTGGCTCATTTTGATCTGCAAAAACTGGATGGCGCGAGTGGGGAATTCGCGCCGGCGCTGCACGCTCAGCAGGTGCTTCAGCTGCAGCCGATGCTGGCGAAGCGGCGGGATCAGGGCGTTGGCGGCGGCCACCGCGTCCTGAATCGCCAGGTTGACGCCCACGCCGCCGATCGGCGACATGGCGTGCGCGGCGTCGCCGATGCACAGCACTCCCGGTTTGGCCCAGCGATCCAGACGATCGATGCGAATGCTCAGCAGTTTGACCTGATCCCACTCGACGATCTCCTGCAGGCGATCGTCCTGGAACGGCGCCACCTCGGCGAGGTGCAGCAAAAATTTCTCCAGCCCGCTGCGGCGGATCGCATCGAAGCTGCCTTTGTCGATCGAGTAACCGCACTGCCAGTAGTCGCCGCGATCGATCATGATGAAGTTCTGTTTCGGCCCGGTGTGGCCCATCGACCAGGCCGGATCGCCCGGCTGCTTGCTGAGCTTCATCCACAATACGTCGCGCGGCGCGCCGAAGGATCGGCTGCTGAGCGCCGCCTGTTCGCGCACCACCGAGTTGCGGCCGTCGGTGCCGATCACCAACTGGCTGCGCACGCGGATTGGGCCTTCCGGCGTGTCGGCCAGCACGCCGCACACCTGGCCGCGGTCGTACAGCAGCTGGTGAACCTGCGTTGAGGTCAGCAGCCTGAAGTTGGGGAAGGCGGCGGCCTGCTGGGCCAAAAAGTTGAGGAACTCCCACTGCGGCATAAAGGCGATAAATTTGCATCGCGTCGGCAGGCGGGTGAAATCCGCCAGCTTGATGTCGCGTCCGGCGACTTCGGCGTGCAGAGATTCCGCGCGCTGATGCGGCAGCGTCAGCAGTTCGTCGAGCAGGCCCAGTTGATGCATGACTTCCAGCGTCGACGGGTGAATGGTGTCACCGCGAAAATCGCGAAGGAAATCGGCGTGTTTCTCCAGCACCGTCACGTCGATCCCCGCCCGCGCCAGCAGATAGCCGAGCATCAGCCCGGCGGGGCCGCCTCCCACGATGCAGCAGGTGGTGGCGTAAGGTGTGATTGGTGATGACGACATGACGGTTGACCCCGGAGAGCGGCCCGTATCCCGCGAGCCGCAAATGAATATGCAATATTGATAATGATTATCAATATCACATTGAGCTGTCAACCCGCGTCGCAGTGTGGTCAAAGGGAGCGGACAGAGGGGCGGAACCGGCGGGCAGGGTAAAACGGTATTGCATCGCGAGCATAAGGATTCTCCGGAAAGACATTGACCCGGAGCGCGTGACACGCCATCTTTATCAGTAAAATCGGTATTATTTTGATTGATGGTTCAGAAAATCAGGATGGTCAGCATGGGGCGAATAACGTTCGATCTCGAGGATTTGCGCAGCTTCGTCACCGGCGTCGAGCTGGGCAGCTTCGCCAAGGCGGCTGAACGGCTGGGGCGTTCGACGTCGGCGGTCAGCGCCCACCTGAAAAAGCTGGAACAGCAGGTTGGCGCGCCGATCCTGCGCAAGGCCGGGCGCGGCATGGTGATGACCGAGACGGGGGAAACTCTGCTTGGCTACGCGCGCCGCCTGCTGGAGCTTAATGACGAAGCCGCCGCCGCGGTGCGCGGGCTGGATCTGCAGGGCACGGTGCGGCTGGGGTTGCAGGAGGATTTCGGCGAGACGTTTCTGCCGCAGGTGTTGGGCAGCTTCGCGCGCGCCAATCCAAAGGTGAGGATCGAGGCGCGCATCGCGCGTAATGCCGAGCTGATCGACTGGGTGCTGAAAGGCCAGCTGGATCTGTCGCTGGCGTGGGATGGCGGTCTGAGCACGCCGTTTCATCAGGCGCTGGGGCAGCGGCAGTTGCACTGGATCGCGTCGCCCGGCTTCGCGCTGGCGCCCTGGCGAGAAGGGGATGAGCCGCTGCCGTTGGTGATGTTCGACGCGCCCTGTCTGATGCGCAGCGCGGCGACGCAGGCGCTGGATCGCGCCGGCATACCCTGGCGCATCGCCTTTAGCAGCCGCAGCCTGAACGGCGTGTGGGCGGCGGTGAGCGCCGGGTTGGGCGTTACGGTGCGCACGGCGGCGGGCTTGCCGCCCGGCCTGTCGCCGCTGGCCCCCGATCTGCTGCCCGCTCTCGGCCAACTCGGCGTGGTGCTGCACCGCGCCGAGGATCAGCCTTCGGCCGCCGTGCAGCGGCTGGCGCAGATCGTGGTCGAGCGGATCGAAACTTAATCTTGGGCGATAGGCTGCTTGCCGCTCAGCTGGCCCCATTCGCTCCAGGCGCCGTCATACAACTTGACCTGCGGCGCGCCGAGCGACAGCAGGCCAAACGCCAGCACCGCCGCCGTCACGCCGGAGCCGCAGCTGGTGATGATTGGGCCGTTGATGTCCACCCCCTTGTCGCTGAAGGTTTGGCGCAGCGCCTCCAATGATTTGAAGCGGCCGTTTTCCAGCAGCTCGCTGTACGGAATGTTGATGCTGCCGGGAATATGGCCGCGATGCAGCCCGGGGCGCGGCTCTGGCGCTTCGGCATAAAAGCGCGGCGCGGCGCGCGCGTCGAGAATTTGCACCGGCGTGCCTAACGCTTGCTCCACTTGCCGCATATCCACCACCGCGTCGGCGTTGAACCGGGCGTTAAACGTCTGCGGAGCAGGCTGCGCCGGGCCGGTTTCCAACGCTTGCCCCAGCGCGGTCCAGCCGTTCAGCCCTTCATCCAGCACATAGACGCGCTCGGCGCCGAAATTGCGGAAAGTCCACCAGCCGCGCGGTGCGGAGAACTGATTGCCCTCGTCGTAAATCACCAGGGTATCGCGCTCGCTGATGCCCAATTGGCCCGCCGCCGCGGCGAATTCCGCCGCCGTCGGCAACATGTGCGGCAGCGCGGTGTTTTTGTCCGCCACGTCGTCGATATCAAAATAGACCGCGCCGGGGATATGGCCGCGTTCGAACTCGGCAAGCATATCTTTTTTCGGCGTCAGCCCGACCGGCGACATCCGAACGTCGATCACCACCAGATTTTCATCGTTGATATGTTGCGCAAGCCATTGGGGAGTCACCAGAAACGGAGAGTTCATCGTCATTGTTCGTCTGTTGTGAAAACGGATTTTCACTATACACCAGGCCGCGCGGGGATGAAGTATGATGTTCAGTCAAAGGCGATGGGGTCGGGAGCGGAGAAATCATGACGGACGAGGCGTTTGGCGGGGCCAAGATCGCGCTGCTGTGCGACGGTCTCTTGCTGGTTTACCAACGGGACGACAAGCCGGGCATTCCGTGGCCCGGTCAGTGGGATCTGCCCGGCGGCGGGCGGGAAAACGGCGAAACGCCGCTGCAGTGCGTGCAGCGGGAAACGCGGGAAGAGTTCGGCGTGGCGATCGCCGAACACCAGGTTGTCTGGCGGCGGCGCTACGCCGGCATTTTGCCCGGCTCCCCGCCGACCTGGTTTATGGCCGGCGAGATCGCCCCGGCGCAGATCGCCGCCATTCGCTTCGGCGACGAAGGCCAGCGCTGGCGGATGATGCCGGTGGCGCAGTTTATTGAGCATCCGCAGGGCATCGAGCATCTGCGCCGCCGGGTGGCGGAGTATTGGCGGCGGCGCGGTTGATGACGGTATTTCAGCGCGTCGCCAGTTGATTGATCTGCGGCGGCTCCAGGATGCGCAAAGCCGTTTCCCGGCGCGCCACCGCCAGCATCGCCAGCCCGATTCGTTCGGTGCTGCTCACCTGCGCGGGAAACAGTCGCAATGCGCCGAGCCACAGCGGCTTGAACAGCCGATAAATCAGATCGTATGCGCGGACTTTGGAGCGAATGCCGTGCAGCGGCACAATGGCGCCGGGGCGGAACATCACCGCGTGGAACGGCAGCGCCAGCAGCGCGTTTTCGGTGGCGCCCTTGACCCTGGCCCACATGCTGCGGCCGCGTTCGCTGCTGTCGGTGCCGACGCCGGAAACGTAGAGGAAGAGCATCGTCGGATTCAGCCTCGCCAGCGGGCGGGCGGCGGCCAGCGTGAGATCGTAAGTCACCGCGCGATATTCGGCTTCGCTCAGGCCGGCGGACGAAATCCCCAGGCAGAAGAAACAGGCGTCATAGCCGGCGAGCTGCGGCTCCAGCGCCGACAGATCACGCAGATCGGGCAGGGAGAGCTGGCGCAGCTTAGCGTGGCTCTGCGCCACCGGACGACGGCCGATGCTGAGCACTTCGCTGACGCGCGGATCGCGCAGGCATTCCCGCAACGCGCCCTGGCCCACCATGCCGCTGGCGCCGAAGATAATCACTTTCATGCTCTGTTCTCCCACTGGCCGGCGGTGCGCTTCATCCGCCAGCGGCTGGGCGTCAGCGCTTCCCACTGAATAAAGGCGCGGCTGAACGAATTCAGCTCTTCGAATCCCAGTACAAAGGCGATTTCCCCTGGCTCAAGATCGGTCTCCGCCAACAAGCGGCAGGCGGTGCGGTGGCGGGTTTTGTCCAACAACTGCTGGTAGCTGTAGCCGTGCCGTTGCAGACGGCGCTGCAGCGTGCGCGGGCTGAGATAGAGCTCCGCGGCCACGCTGTTGACGCTGGGGCGCTGGCCGCGCATGCTGCGGCCGAGGATCGTCATCACCTGTGTGGGCAAATCTTGCTCGGCGCGCGCTTCGGCCAACTCGGCCTCCAGCTCCGGCAGCAGCAGCGCCAACATGTCCTGGTCGTGGGTGATAAGCGGCTGCTGCATCAGCGCACGGTCAAATACCAGCACGTCCAGCGGCGCGTCGAATCGCACCGGGCAGCCGAAGTGGCGCAGCAGCGGTGAGTGGGGATCGCGACGGCGGGTCACCTCAAGCGCCTTGGGCTGCAGCGGTAAACCGGTGCCACGGCGGCACAGGGTGGTGATAGAGGCGAACATGGTGTCTATCAGCAATTCCGGCGTATGGTCCTCGATCATCGTCCAACGCGTATGCAGCCGAACGCTGTCGCCATCTTCCTCCAGCATCAGTTCTTCCGGGCACACCAACCGTTTGTAGCGCGCGACTTTACGCAGGGCCTCGCCCATCGTGGCGGAGTGCAGTGCGGCGACCGACGCGATATCGTAATGCTCCGGCGCGACGTCGCCGCCCAGCCGCAGACCAAAGGCGGGATCGTCGCTCAGTTGGGCGAGGGCGCGCCAGACGGCGAAGAACTGCTGGGTGGTCAACCGCACTTTTACGCGCCGCTCGCTGAGCAGCCCGGCGGGCAAGCCGGCTAACTGACCGACCCGTTCGAGATCGACGCCTTGCGCCGCGAGGCGCACCGCCAACGCGTTGGAAACCGGAATTTGATCGCTGCTCATGGTTGTTGCCTGCCAGTGGTAAGAGAAGGCATTACTCTAAAACAGCCTGTCCGTGCGCCGATAATCCGATCGCGTCAAGATTTAATCCGATTGCGCCAAACTGTCGGCCGGCATCAGCCGCTGGATGGTGGCGCCGACCCGCTGTACCGCCTGCTCGATCTCCGGCGTCAGCGCCGGCGCATAGTTGATGCGCAGGCAGTTGCGGTATTTGCCGGCGGCGGAAAAGATGCTGCCGACGGCGATCTGCACGCCCTGCTGCTCGAGATGACGGTTGAGGCGCAGGGTGTCGAACGCTTCATCCAGCTCTATCCACAGCATAAAACCGCCGCGCGGCCGGCTGACGCGGGTGCCTGCCGGGAAGTATTTCAGGATCAGATCGGTCATGCGG
The DNA here is from genome assembly GCF_903970925.1 of Serratia sp. ME47. Classification (NCBI taxonomy): domain Bacteria; kingdom Pseudomonadati; phylum Pseudomonadota; class Gammaproteobacteria; order Enterobacterales; family Yersiniaceae; genus Serratia; species Serratia sp. ME47. The sequence continues at coordinate 29,733 of NZ_CAJCKE010000034.1, forward strand.
TCGCGGTTTTGCTGGTAGCGGGCGCGCATGCGCCGCAGGTGCTTCAGATAGTGCCCGCCGCGAATGAATTCGGCGATCGCCAGCTGCGGCTGGGTGGCGGTGGCGCCGGAGCCGATGAACTTCATGTGCAGCACCCGCTCCAGATAGCGGCCGGGCGCGATCCAGCCCACGCGCAGCCCCGGCGCCAGCGTTTTAGAAAACGAGCTGCACAGCAGCACGCGGCCATCTTCGTCGAACGATTTGATGGTGCGCGGCCGCGGGTAGTGGTAGGCGATGTCGCCGTAAACATCGTCTTCGATGATCGCCGCATCATGGCGCTGCGCCAGCGTCAGCAGCCGCTGTTTATGGGCGTCGGGCATGATGTAGCCCAGCGGGTTGTTGCAGTTGGGCGTCAGCAGGACGGCCTTGACCGGCCACTGTTCCAGCGCCATCTCCAGCGCCGCCAGGCTCACGCCGGTCAGCGGATCGGTGGGGATTTCCAGCGCTTTGATGCCCAATCCCTTCAGCGTTTGCATGGTGCCGTGGAAGCAGGGGGAATCGACCGCCACGATATCGCCGGGTTGGCAAACGGCGCGCAGCCCGGCGGAGATCGCTTCCTGACAGCCGGTGGTGATCAGCAACTGATCGGCGCCGATTTGGCAGCCGGAATCCAGCAGCAGGCGCGCGACCTGTTCGCGCAGCGCCGCCACGCCCTGAATGCTGTCGTAATACAGGCTGCGCAAATCGCCGTGGCGGGCGGCGTTTCTCAAGGCGACGATCAGCGGTTTCATCGTCGGCTCGGCGATGTTTGGCATGCCGCGCCCCAGTTGGATCAGGCCCTCGCGCGGCCGGCTGCGCACCAGTTCCAGCACCTGTTCCCATTGCGAAATGTCCACCGGCCGCTGCACCGGCGCCGTCATGGCGGGCAGCTCGGCCTGCGTGCGCTGCGCATGCACGAAGTAGCCCGATTTCGGCCGCGCTTCCACCAGGCGCTGTTCTTCCAGCAGGCGGTAGGCTTGTTGCACCGTGCTGATGCTGACGCCGTGTTCCAGGCTCAGCGCACGCACCGAAGGCAAGCGGTCGCCGGCCGGATACAGTCCTTGCTGGATGCGCTGGCTAAGAATGGCGGCCAGGGCGGCATAGCGTGTCATACAGATGCCTCTCGTTGAGTTGAATGCCGTAAAAACCGGTACAGATGCCTCAAAAGTAAACCATTCAGCGCATTTTGGTATGCAGCTGTATGAAAAAAATAGCGCTAACGTGCATCTGTATTGTTTTTTGCCCGGCGCGCATCATCACAACAAGGCGAAAACATCAGGGGGAATAATAAGATGGCTCTGTTTGATGGCATGACGACGTGGCGACGGGTAGGCTGGTCACGCTGGCGTTGGTATTTGTTGCGTCGCAGAACGCGCAGAGAATTACTGCTGCTGAACGACCGGCAACTGGCGGATATCGGCCTGACGCGGGCCGATGCCTGGCGGGAAGGGTATAAACCGTTCTGGAGAGGGTGAGGAAAGCGAATGCTGAAATTATTGGGTAAGGCTTCATCGATCAACGTGCGCAAGGTGTTGTGGACCTGTCATGAGCTGGCGCTGCCGCTGGAACGGGAGGACTGGGGCAGCGGCTTTCGCTCCACGCAGGTACCCGAGTTTTTGGCGCTCAATCCCAACGGCCTGGTGCCGGTGCTGATCGACGGCGCACGGGTGCTGTGGGAATCGAACACCATTTGCCGCTATCTGGCGGGGCGGGAAGGGCGCCGCGATCTGCTGCCGCAGGAACCCGGCGCGCGCGCGGCGGTGGAGATGTGGATGGACTGGCAGGCCACCGATCTGAACGGCGCCTGGCGCTATGTGTTCATGTCGCGCGTGCGCGGGCATGCGGATTACCAGGATGCCGCCAGCCTGGCCGCCGCCGAGCGCGAGTGGAATCGGCTGATGGGCTTGCTGGATGCGCATTTGGCGCAGCACGGCCCTTACGCCGCCGGCGCCGCCTTCACGCTGGCGGACGTGGTGCTGGGGCTGTCGCTCAACCGCTGGCTGATGACGCCGTTCGAGCGGCCGGAGTATGCGGCGCTGGCGGCCTATCAGCAGCGCCTGCTGCAACGCCCTGGCTACGTTCAGCACGGTGCCAACGGTTTACCGTAATATGAAATAAATGGTTCATTTTACCTTATCCGGATACGGCAACGCCGCGTTCGGATTTTCCTTTTTGCATCATCCTGTCAACGTTTCATGAACGACATCACGAATCCGAACTTTCTTTTTCCGTGCGCTTGTTATTGAAATTTGTATTCCATATAAAACCGTTATCAGCTGGCGCGTTTCACTCAGGGCGCCGGGTTTCAGCAAGATTTCGGTCACGGGAGAGGATGATGAAACAGGTACGCGTTGGGTTAATCGGCACCGGCTATATCGGGCGTTGTCACGCTATCGCTTATGCGCAGGCCCCCACGGTATTTCCCCTTAAAGGGGATCTGGTGCTGGAGATGCTGGCGGAGGTGACGCCCGAGCTGGCGGCGCAGCGCGCGGCCGAGTTCGGCTTTGCGCGTTCGACCGGCGACTGGCGGCAGCTGGTGGCCGATCCGGCGATCGACGTGGTGGACATCTGCGCCCCCAACTTCTTGCACAAAGAGATGGCGCTGGCGGCGATCCGCCACGGCAAGCACGTGTATTCGGAAAAACCGCTGGCGCTGGACGCCGCCGACGCGGCGGAGATGGTGCAGGCCGCCCGCGCCAAGGGGGTGAAAACGCTGGTCGGTTTCAACTACATGAAAAACCCCACCAGCCAGCTGGCGCGCGAGATCATCGCCAACGGCGAAATCGGCGAGGTGGTGCATTTTTACGGCACCCACAATGAGGATTACCTGGCCGACCCGCGCACGCCGATCGACTGGCACTGCCGCCGCGCCAGCGCCGGGCTGGGCGCGTTGGGGGATCTGGCGGCGCATATCGTCAATATGGCGCACTACCTGGTGGGCGATATCGTGGCGGTCTCTGGCGATATGCAGACCGTGATCAAACAGCGGCCGGATCCGCAAGACCCGTCGCGTATGCATCCGGTGGAAAACGAAGATCAGGCCGGCGCGCTGCTGCGTTTCGCCGGCGGGGCGATGGGCACTATCGAAACGTCGCGCATCGCCTGCGGGCGCAAGATGGGGCTGACCTATGTGGTTACCGGCACCAAAGGCACGCTGAGTTATACCCAGGAACGGATGGCCGAACTGAAGCTGTATCGGCACGATGAACCGGCGGAGCGGCAGGGGTTCAAGACGTTGCTGGTGGGGCCGAAGCACCCGGACTATGCGGCGTTTTGCATCAGCGCCGGGCACGGCATTGGTTTTAACGATCAGAAGACGGTGGAGATCCGCGATCTGGTCAACGGCATCGCCGCGGGCGATCGCATGTGGCCGGACTTTGAAGAGGGCTGGAAGGTGTCGTGCGTGCTGGACGCGATAGCCGCCTCCGCCGAGCAGCGGCGCTGGCTGGAGATCAACCGCGATTGAAAAGAAAATGGCGCTCTCCGCGGACAGCGCCATTAATTTATTACATTGCCAGCTTAATAGCTTATTAAATTAATTTTATAATAAGTTATTGGCTTGATAACTTAGAACGAGAAACACGAACAGCCGAACGCGCCCCAGAAGGCATTCTCGTCCGACACCGGGATGCTGGAGCGGCGCGCGATGTCATGCTGGTGCGCGTGCACGCCGCACGGGCCGCAGCATTGGTGCGCCTGGCTCACTACCCCGACGCGGGCCGCCGCCGACGGCGGCGCGGAGCGGTAATGGCCCGGCACCTGGGTGACCGGCGACCACTCCGGCAGCACCGGCAGCGGCGGCGGCGCCAGCGGCGAGAAGCTGCCGGCGGCGTAGACCACCTTGCCGTCCACCACCGTCATCACCGACTCGATGCCTTTGATCTGCTCTTCCGGCACGCTGAAGTAGTCCTGCGACAGCACCGCCAAATCCGCCAGTTGGCCGACCTTGATCTGGCCTTTCTTGCCCTGTTCGGTGGAGAACCAGGCGCTGCCCTGGGTCCACAGCATCAGCGCCGTTTCGCGATCCAGCCGGGCGCTGTCGTCGTACATCGCCATGCCGCCGACGGTGCGGCCGGAGACCAGCCAGTACAGCGCCGTCCACGGGTTGTAGCTGGCGACGCGGGTGGCGTCGGTGCCCAGCCCGACCGGCAGCTCGGCCGCCAACATTTTCGCTACCGGCGGCGTATGTTTGGTGGCTTCGATGCCGTAGCGGTCGGCGAAATATTCCCCCTGGAACGCCATGCGGTGCTGGACCGCAATGCCGCCGCCCAGCGCCTTGACGCGCTCGATATTGCGTTCGGTAATGGTTTCGGCGTGGTCGAACAGCCAGTGCAGGCCGTTGAACGGAATATCGCGGTTCACCTTCTCGAACACGTCCAGCATGCGGCTGATGGATTCGTCATAGGTGGCGTGCAGGCGGAACGGCCAGCGGTGCTCGACCAGATGGCGCACCACTCGCTCCAGCTCGTCTTCGGTGCCCGGCGGCAGATCCGGGCGCGGCTGCAGGAAGTCTTCGAAGTCGGCGGCGGAAAACACCAGCATCTCGCCGGCGCCGTTGTGGCGATAGAAGTCGGTGCCCTGGCCCGGTTTGAGCATGTCGGTCCACAGCTCGAAGTCTTCCAATTCCTGCTTCGGCCGCTGGGTGAACAGGTTATAGGCGATGCGGATGGTCAGCTGCTTTTTCTCGTGCAGCTCGGCGATCACCTGATAATCCTCCGGGTAGTTCTGGAAACCGCCGCCGGCGTCGATGGCGCTGGTGAGGCCGAGGCGGTTCAGCTCACGCATAAACTGGCGGGTGGAGTTGACCTGCTGTTCCAACGGCAGCTTCGGCCCTTTCGCCAGCGTGGCGTACAGGATCATGGCGTTGGGTTTGGCGATCAGCATGCCGGTCGGGTTGCCGTTGGCGTCGCGCTGGATCTCGCCGCCCGGCGGGTTCGGCGTGTCTTTGGTGTAGCCGACCACTTTCAGCGCCGCGCGGTTGAGCAGCGCGCGATCGTATAAATGCAGAATAAATACCGGCGTGTCCGGCGCCGCCTGGTTGATTTCGTCCAGCGTCGGCATGCGGCGTTCGGCAAACTGGAACTCGGTCCAGCCGCCGACCACCCGCACCCATTGCGGGCTCGGCGTGCGCAGCGCCTGCTCTTTCAACATGCGCAGCGCGTCGGCCAGCGAAGGCACGCCTTCCCAGCGCAGCTCCAGGTTGTAGTTCAGACCGCCGCGGATCAGGTGCAGGTGCGAGTCGTTCAGGCCCGGAATGGCGGTGTGGCCGTGCAGATCGATCACCTGGGTTTCCGGCCCGGCGTGTTGCATGACTTCGGCTTCGCTGCCGACCGCCAGAAACTTGCCGTCGCGAATGGCGACCGCCTGCGCGGTGAGGTTTTGGCGGTCAACGGTGTGAAATTTGCCGTTGGTGAGGATCAATGAAGCGTGGTGGTTCATAACATTCTCCCGGCGAACCGCCTAGCGGCGGATCAGCCATTGATGAAAAACGCGAGTCACGATGGGCATCCACAGGTACACCACTAGGGCGACCACGGTGGCGTCATTGAGAAAATGGCCGAGCAGCGTGCCGTTCAACTGCGGCAGCGCCAGCCCCCAAAACCAGGGCACCAGATTGGTGGAAGGGAAGATCACCAGCAGGGTGATGATGAACTGCTTCCACTGGGGCGGTTGGCGCACGCCGGGGTTGGGCGGGGTAAACCAGAACTCCGCGCCGGGGCGGATCTCGATATGGTCATTCTCCAGCAACAGCGGAGTGACTTCTTCGATGTATTGCTTGCGCAGCGGCGAGTTGAGCCAGCGGTAGAGATTATCGACATTGTCGAAGCGGACCAGCACCGTATAGGCCTGTTCGCTGTCGGATGGGCGGATGACGTTGACGCCCAGATGGCCGGTGAAGCCCGCGGCGTCCGGCATGATGCGGTTCAGCCAGGCCTCATAGGCCTGCTCGTTCCCCGGCGCCAAACGGTGGGTGATCACCAGCGTGACATGCTGCGGATGGGCCATAAAACCGACTCCTGAAAATACCCCGGCGCGGGGCCGGGGCAGGGGGAATTATTTCACCGTGCGGGCCGGTGCGTGGTGCACCATGGTGTAAGCGTAGTCGACGCCCATGCCGTACGCGCCGCTGTGTTCGCGCACCAGCGCCATCACCGCGTCGTAGGTGTCTTTGCGCGCCCAGTCGCGTTGGTACTCCAGCAGCACCTGCTGCCAGGTCACCGGTACGGCGCCGGCCTGCACCATGCGATCGATCGAGCGCTCGTGCGCATCGACGGAGGTGCCGCCGGAGGTGTCGGTCACCACATACACTTCATAGCCGGCTTCCAGCGCCATCAGCGCCGGGAAGGTCAGGCACACTTCGGTCCACAGCGCGGAGATCACCAGCTTTTTGCGGCCGGTGGCTTCCACGGCTTTGACGAAGGCCGCGTCTTCCCAGGAGTTCATCGAGGTGCGTTCAATCGGGGTGATTTCAGGGTGTACCGCCAGCAGCTCCGGCCAGATATAGCCGCTGAAGCTTTCGGTTTCGACCGAGGTGAAAAGGGTAGGAACGTTGAAAATCTTGCCTGCCTTCGCCAAACCAACAACGTTGTTTTTCAGTTGCTGACGATCAATATTAGCCACGCCGAAGGCCATTTGCGGTTGATGATCGATAAAAATCAGTGCGGAGTTGTCTTTATCAAGCAGTTGAAACTTGGACATAATTTACCTTCCCAGTGATATTTCGGTTGAACATCTGATGAGTGTAACGCCGATAAAACCCATGGTAGGCAGAGGGCGATTTCAAAGATACCGCAGAATTTTTGCCGACTTGTTGAGTTTTTTTATACACGGGAGAAAACATGAGATTAAACCTGGAAGCGCTGCTGATTTTGGATGCGCTGGACCGGCACGGATCTTTCGCCGCCGCGGCCGCCGCACTGTTTAAAACCCCTTCGGCACTGAGTTATATGGTGCAAAAGCTCGAGAACGATCTCGACATCACCCTGCTCGATCGCTCCGGCCATCGGGCGAAGTTCACCGATACCGGCAAGCTGATGCTGGAAAAAGGGCGGGTGCTGCTGCGCGCGGCGCAGGATCTGGAACAGCAGGCGCGCTATGTCGAAAACGGCTGGGAAAGCGAGATCACGCTCGGGATCGACGCATCCTTCCCGTTTGCCCGCCTGTTGCCGTTGATAGAAGAGTTCTACCGGCAGCATCACCATACCCGGCTGCGTTTCAGCCACGAGGTGCTGGCCGGCTCCTGGGAGTCGCTGGTTTACGGCTGCGCCGACATTATCATCGGCGCCATCTGCGAGCCGCCGTCGCGGGTGGGCTATGCGTTCAGCCGCCTGGGGCAGCTGGATTACGTGTTTGCCGTCGCGCCGCAGCATCCGCTGGCCGCGCTGCCGGAACCGTTGCCGAAGGATGAGATCCGTCAGCACCGGGCGGTGGTGGTGCGCGATACCTCGCGCGTCAACGCGCCGCAGAGCCTGAACCTGCTGGAAGAGCAAGACACGCTGACGGTCTTCGGCTTCGACGCCAAACTGCAGGCGCAGCTAGCCGGACTGGGCTGCGGCTATCTGCCGCGCGCCTTGGCGGAACCTTACCTGAACAGCGGCGAACTGGTGGCGAAACGCGTCGAATCGGAACGTTGCAGCGACATCGCCTACTTCGGCTGGCGGGAAAGCGCCAGCGGTCTGGCGGCCAAGTGGTGGCGCGAGCGGCTGCAGCGTTACGCAGATGACGGTGAGGCTTACCCAGCGGCGCAGTAAGGGCGCTCGATAAAGATTAATCCCCAATAAGGACATAGGGAATGAAAAAGACACTAAGCCTGTTGGCGCTGTTACTGTTGAGCGGCTGCGGCGCGGGCGCCGGGCGTCAGGCCGGCACCCCCTTGCCGTCGCCGCAGACCGAGGCGCCGGTTGCGGCGCCGCTCAGCTATCCGGTGCGGGTGCATAACGCGGTGAGTCGCGAGCTGCGTTTGCCGGAGCATGCGCGCGGCCAACGCTGCACCATCAGCATCCGTCTGCGGCCGGACGGGAAACTGGCGAGCAGCAAGATCGTAAGAGGCGATGCGCCGCTGTGCGCGGCGGCCAACGCGGCGGTGCAGCGCGCGCAGTTTCCGCCGATGGCCAGCGCCACTGAATACGCGTTGTTCAACGCCGTGGTGCTCGATTTCGTTCCCTGAAGGGATGTGACCGACGGGCTGCCTGCGCGGCCAATGCTTGTCAGTTAGCGTTTTTTTGAAGTACTCGTGACGTTTTCGGTCGATAAATGAGAGGTGCATCATGATGCTCCTGCACCTCGACCGAGCCAGGGGCCGAAAGGCGCGGCCCCTGGCAACCCGCGCCTTTGCCCTATCAGACGGTTGGCTTTGCCAACGTTACTCAGCCCATCCCTGGGCCTCGCCCCTTCGGGGCCGCTGCAAGCAGCGTTCAAATCTGCTCCA
>NZ_CAJCKE010000035.1:0-36900 GCF_903970925.1 Serratia sp. ME47
GTTCGCCGCCAGCGAGTTCATCATGGACTACCTGAAGACCCGCGCGCCGTTCTGGAAGCGCGAAGCGACCGGCCAGGGCGATCGTTGGGTGGACGCTCGCGACAGCGATCGCGAGGCCGCGCAGCAATGCATGGAATTTCGGCCCGCGTTTGCCGCGATGGCGGATGAAAGCGCCGCGCGCGAGCTGCGCGCTATCCTGGCGGAGAACGGCGTCGCTACCGAAGTGTTGGCCGGGGAACAAGCGGCCTGTGAATTGGCCGCTTTGGATGACGTCGATCAAGTGACGGCGGCCATCGTCGGCGCCGCGGGGCTGTTGCCGACGCTGGCGGCGATCCGCGCGGGCAAGCAGGTGCTGCTGGCCAACAAAGAGTCGCTGGTCACCTGTGGCCGCCTGTTTATGGACGCAGTGCGGCAAAGCCAGGCGCAACTGCTGCCGCTCGACAGCGAGCACAACGCGATTTTTCAGAGTTTGCCTGAGAACATTCAGCGTCAGTTGGGATACTCTTCACTGGACAGTCATGGTGTTTCGCGCATCGTGCTTACCGGTTCCGGCGGCCCGTTCCGCACCACGCCGTTGGAACAGTTCGCCGCGATGACGCCGGATCAAGCCTGCGCCCATCCGAACTGGTCGATGGGGCGCAAGATCTCGGTGGATTCCGCCACCATGATGAACAAAGGTCTGGAATACATTGAGGCCCGCTGGCTGTTTAACGCCTCGGCCGAGCAAATGGAAGTGATCCTGCACCCGCAGTCGGTGATTCACTCGATGGTGCGCTATGCCGACGGCAGCGTGCTGGCGCAGTTGGGGACGCCGGATATGCGCACGCCAATCGCTCACGCGATGGCGTATCCGCAGCGCGTGAATTCCGGTGTGGAAGCGCTGGACTTCTGCCGTATCGGTTCGCTGACCTTCGCCGAACCGGAGCGTGAGCGTTATCCTTGCCTGTATTTGGCGATCGAAGCGTTCGATGCCGGCCAGGCGGCCACCACCGCGCTGAACGCGGCCAACGAAATCGCCGTGGCGGCATTTTTGCAGCAGCAGATTCGCTTTACCGATATCGCGGCGGTCAATCGCCAGGTGGTGGAACGTCTCGCGCTGCAGGAACCGACGAGCATCGAAGCGGTCTTAGACATTGACCGTCAGGCGCGCGCCGCCGCTGAGGAGCGGGTTCGCGCGTTGTGCGGCCGATCACGGTGATTATCCGATTTTGCTCGTAATTCGCGTGCGCCGCAGCGGGGCCGTTTGTTCATGCCCCGCTGAGGTGGTATAGTCTGCGCCACCTGTCAGCGGTTATACCGTTGAATTATGGCCCGATTGGCGCCTTGTGCGTCAATGGCGGCCCGGCTGCGCCGGGTGTCGCAAGGCCAGGCTGAAAGCCGTGTCGGGCACACGGCTTTTTTTGCGCGTAAGGGCCTGATGTTCCGGAAAGGCAGTTATATTTCTATTGAGGAAATAAGTACGAGTTATGTCGTCCGCAAACCAACAAGAGGCTAATCCATCTTCCCCGGGGCCGCGCCATGTCGCCATTATCATGGACGGTAACGGACGCTGGGCCAAACGTCAGGGCAAGTTACGTGTCTTCGGTCATAAAGCAGGGGTGAAATCGGTTCGCCGCGCGGTCAGTTTTGCCGCCAGCCACCATTTAGATGCGCTCACGCTTTATGCCTTCAGCAGCGAAAACTGGAACCGTCCGGTGCAGGAAGTCTCTGCCCTGATGGAGCTTTTTGTCCGCGCTTTGGATAGTGAAGTAAAAAGCCTGCATAAACATAACGTCAGGCTGCGAGTGATCGGCGATATCAGCCGATTCAGCGCGCGTTTGCAGGAGCGGATCCGCCGCTCTGAAGCTCTGACGGAAAATAACGATGGCCTGACGCTCAATATCGCTGCCAACTACGGCGGCCGTTGGGATATCATTCAGGGAGTAAGGGAACTGGCCGAACAGGTACGGGTAGGCGAGTTGCACCCGGATCAGATCAGCGAGGAATTATTGAACGAGCGGGTTTGCATGAGCGACCTGGCGCCGGTGGATCTGGTTATCCGCACCGGTGGCGAGCATCGCATCAGTAATTTCCTGCTGTGGCAAATCGCCTATGCTGAACTTTACTTTACTGATGTGCTCTGGCCTGATTTCGATGAACTTGTCTTTGAAGGTGCGCTGAATGCATTTGCACAACGTGAGCGCCGCTTCGGGGGAACAACACCTAACGGCGCCGATGCGTCCTAGGGAGAACTTTTGCTGAAGTATCGCCTCATAACTGCTCTGATTTTAATCCCGATCGTTATCGCGGCGCTGTTCCTGTTGCCGCCGTTGGCCTTTGCTCTGGTAACGCTCGTCGTGTGCATGTTAGCTGCCTGGGAGTGGGGCCAATTGGCCGGTTTTACCTCCCGTTCGCAGCGCATCTGGTTGGCGATACTGTGCGGTTTTCTGCTTGCGCTGATGATGCTCAGCGTCCCCGCTTACCATCAATCCGTGCCGCAGATAAGCGGCTCGCTGTGGCTGTCGTTGGCCTGGTGGCTGGCGGCGTTGCTGTTGGTGCTGTTCTATCCCGGCTCGGCCGCTATCTGGCGCAATTCGCGCCCGCTGCGCCTGCTGTTTGGCCTGCTGACCATCGTGCCGTTTTTCTGGGGCATGCTGGCGCTGCGCCAGTTCGGCTACGAGCAAAACCCGTTTACCGGCGCCTGGTGGCTGCTGTACGTGATGTTGCTGGTGTGGGGCGCAGATTCCGGTGCCTACATGTTCGGCAAGCTGTTCGGCAAGCATAAGCTGGCGCCGAAGGTCTCACCGGGCAAAACGTGGGAAGGTTTGATCGGCGGGTTGCTGACGTCGGCGGTGATCTCGTGGCTGTTCGGCCGTTACGCGCCGCTGAACGTGGTGCCGACCACGCTGCTGGCCTGTTCGGTGATCGCCGCGCTGGCTTCGGTGCTGGGCGATTTGACCGAAAGCATGTTCAAACGCGAAGCGGGCATCAAGGACAGCGGGCATTTGATTCCCGGTCATGGCGGCATACTGGATCGTATCGACAGCCTGACCGCGGCGGTACCGGTGTTTGCCTGCCTGATGCTGTTGGTGTTTTAATCCGTCGATGACGGAAAGTGAGGGATGATGGTCAGCGTGCTTTGGAACCTGGTGGCGTTTCTGATTGCGCTCGGTATCTTGATTACCGTGCATGAGTTCGGACACTTTTGGGTTGCCCGTCGTTGCGGCGTGCGCGTTGAACGCTTCTCCATCGGCTTCGGCCGGGCGCTGTGGCGTCGAACCGATCGCCAGGGCACCGAGTACGTTATCGCTCTGATCCCGCTCGGCGGCTACGTGAAGATGCTGGACGAGCGCGTGGAGTCGGTGGCGCCGGAGATGCGCCACCAGGCCTTCAACAATAAAACCGTCTGGCAGCGCGCGGCCATCATCAGCGCCGGCCCCATCGCCAACTTCCTGTTTGCTATCCTTGCCTACTGGCTGGTGTTCATCATCGGCGTGCCGAGTTTCCGTCCGGTGATCGGCGAAATCGCGCCGCAATCGATCGCCGCCAAGGCTGAAATTTCGTCTGGCATGGAACTAAAGTCGGTTGACGGCATCGAAACGCCTGATTGGGAGTCAGTTCGTCTGGCGCTGGTGGCGAAGATTGGCGATGCGCAAACCGAAGTCGGCGTAGCGCCGTTCGGCTCTTCGCAGGTGGTGACCAAAACCCTGGACTTGCGCCAGTGGAACTTTGAACCGGACAAGCAGGATCCCGTTGTCGCGCTGGGGATTATGCCGCGCGGCCCGCAGATCGAATCCGTGTTGGCGGAAGTGCAGCCGAACTCGGCGGCGCAAAAGGCGGGTTTACAAGCGGGGGACAGGATCGTTAAAGTCGATGGTCAGCCGTTGGGTCGTTGGCAGACGCTGGTGAAGCGTATCCACGATGGCCCGGGGCAACCGCTGGCTTTGGAGATTGAAAGAAACGGCGCCCCCTTGTCTTTGACGCTGATACCGGATACAAAGCCGGTGGGAAAAGACAAATCGGTGGGGTTTGCAGGCATCATTCCAAAGGTGCTGCCGCTGCCGGAAGAGTATAAGACGATTCGCCAGTATGGACCGTTCCCGGCGCTGTATCAGGCCGGCGACAAGACCTGGCAGCTGATGCGGCTGACGGTCAACATGCTGGGCAAATTAATAACCGGTGATGTAAAGCTGAACAACCTGAGTGGCCCGATCTCGATTGCACAGGGAGCTGGGGCGTCAGCCGGAGTCGGATTCGTGTATTATCTGATGTTCCTGGCGTTGATTAGCGTCAACCTGGGGATCATCAACCTGTTCCCATTACCGGTGTTAGATGGTGGGCATCTCCTCTTCCTGGCGATAGAAAAGCTGAAGGGTGGGCCGGTTTCCGAGCGAGTACAGGACTACAGCTACCGCATAGGTTCGATCGTGCTGGTGTTGTTGATGGGTCTTGCACTTTTCAATGATTTTTCCCGCCTTTAGGGGCGGGGATAGGTTAGGAAGAACGCATAACAACGATGGCGATGAAAAAGTTGCTCATAGCGTCGCTGCTGTTTGGCAGCGCCACCGTATACGGTGCAGACGGGTTCGTAGTGAAAGACATTCATTTCGAAGGCCTGCAGCGAGTTGCCGTCGGTGCGGCGTTACTCAACATGCCGGTTCGCGTCGGCGATACCGTCACTGACGATGACATCAGTAATACCATTCGTGCCTTGTTTGCCACCGGCAACTTCGAGGACGTGCGCGTACTGCGCGATGGTAATACCTTGATCGTGCAGGTGAAGGAACGTCCTACCATCGCCAGCATCACTTTCTCCGGCAACAAGTCGGTGAAGGATGACATGCTCAAGCAAAACCTGGAAGCCTCCGGCGTCCGGGTAGGCGAGGCGCTCGACCGCACCACGATTTCCAGCATTGAAAAAGGGCTGGAAGACTTCTACTACAGCGTCGGTAAATACAGCGCCTCGGTGAAAGCCGTAGTCACGCCGTTGCCGCGCAACCGTGTCGACCTGAAGCTGGTGTTCACGGAAGGGGTCTCCGCCAAGATTCAACAAATCAACATCGTCGGCAACCACGCCTTCACCAACGACGAACTGATCTCGCGCTTCCAGCTGCGTGACGAAGTGCCGTGGTGGAACCTGGTCGGCGATCGCAAATACCAGAAGCAAAAACTGGCGGGCGATCTCGAAACCCTGCGCAGCTTCTATCTGGATCGCGGCTATGCCCGCTTTAACATCGATTCTACCCAGGTGAGCCTGACGCCGGATAAAAAAGGCATCTACATCACCATCAACATCACCGAAGGCGATCAGTACAAGCTTTCTGATGTTGTCGTGAACGGCAACCTGGCCGGCCACTCGGCGGAAGTCGCTCAGATCACCAAAATCGAGCCGGGCGAGCTGTATAACGGCAGCAAAGTGACCAAAATGGAAGACAACATCAAAACGATGTTGGGCCGTTATGGTTACGCCTACCCGCGCGTCGGCACCCAGCCGGAGATCAATGACGCGGATAAAACCGTCAAGCTGCACGTCAACGTTGACGCGGGCAACCGTTTCTACGTGCGCCGCATCAAGTTCGAAGGCAACGACACCAGCAAGGATTCCGTACTGCGTCGCGAAATGCGCCAGATGGAAGGCGCCTGGCTCGGCAACGAGCAGGTCGAGCAGGGCAAGGAGCGTCTGAACCGCCTGGGCTACTTCGAAACGGTCGATGTGGAAACCCAGCGCGTGCCGGGCACTGCCGATCAGGTCGACGTGACCTACAAGGTGAAAGAACGCAATACCGGTACATTTAACTTCGGCGTAGGTTACGGCACCGAGAGCGGCGTCAGCTTCCAGGCCGGCGTGCAGCAGGATAACTGGTTGGGTACCGGCTACTCGGTCGGCATCAGCGGCACCAAGAACGATTACCAGACGTATACCGAATTCTCGGTCACCAACCCGTACTTCACCGTTGACGGTGTGAGCCTGGGCGGCCGCGTCTTCTACAACGACTTTAAAGCGGATAACGCGGACCTGTCCGACTACACCAACAAGAGTTACGGTGTTGACGGCACGCTGGGCTTCCCGATCAACGAAAACAACTCGTTGCGCACCGGCCTGGGCTATGTCCACAACGGCCTGTCGAACATGCAGCCGCAGATCGCCATGTGGCGTTACCTCGACTCGATGGGCGTGGATGCGAACAAGACCGACCGCGCCAGCTACTCGACGGACGACTTTACCCTGAACCTGGGCTGGACCTACAACAACCTGGACCGCGGCTACTTCCCGACTTCGGGTAACCGCACCACGTTGAACGGCAAGGTCACCATTCCGGGCTCGGACAACGAATACTACAAGGTGACGCTGGACAGCGTACAGTACGTGCCGATCAACGACGACCGCACCTGGGTGCTGTTGGGTCGCGGCCGTCTGGGTTACGCGGATGGGCTGGGCGGCAAGGAAATGCCGTTCTACGAGAACTTCTACGCCGGTGGTTCGAGCACCGTGCGTGGCTTCCAGTCCAACACCATTGGTCCGAAGGCGGTGTACTACAACTCCAATTCGTACCAGTGCCAGTTCAACGCCGGCAGCACCACCGATCGTCAGAGCATCTGTGGTTCGGATGACGCGGTGGGCGGTAACGCCATGGCGGTCGCCAGCCTGGAGCTGATCACCCCAACGCCGTTCATCAGCGAGAAATACGCCAACTCTGTGCGCACGTCGCTGTTCATCGATGCGGGTACCGTGTGGGATACCAAGTGGAAGAATACCAACGAGACGCTGATGTACGGCGTGCCGGACTACAGCAAGGCCAGCAATATTCGTTCTTCCGCCGGTATCGCGCTGCAGTGGATGTCGCCATTGGGGCCATTGGTGTTCTCTTACGCCAACCCGATCAAGAAATACGAAGGCGACAAGTCCGAACAGTTCCAGTTTAACATCGGTAAGACCTGGTAACGGGTCTCGCCTCTGGGCATAACAGTTATTAAGAATCGCAATGGCCAGGCGCCCGCCGGCAGAGGGAGATGATTCTCATTGTTTGGTGGGATAAGTCTGGCAAATTGTGTACTTCAGTGTCATATGACACAAATGGGTGATGGTAAGGAGTTTATAGTGAAAAAGTGGTTGTGTGCCGCAGGCCTCGGTTTAGCAATGGCTGCTTCAGCTGGCGTTCAGGCAGCAGATAAGATCGCTGTCGTTAACGTCTCCAGCATTTTCCAACAGCTGCCGGCCCGCGAAGCGGTCGCTAAACAGCTGGAAAACGAGTTTAAAGGCCGTGCAAGCGAACTCCAGAACATGGAACGTAGCCTGCAGACCAAAATGCAACGTCTGCAGCGTGACGGCGCTACCATGAAAGCCAGCGACCGCAGCAAGTTGGAAAAAGACGTGATGGCGCAGCGCGAGCAGTTCTCTCAGAAAGCCCAGGCTTTCGAGCAGGACAACCGTCGTCGCCAGATGGAAGAGCGTAACAAGATCCTGAGCCGCATTCAGGACGCGGTGAAATCTGTCGCGAGCAAAGGCGGTTATGACGTGGTGATCGACGCCAACGCCGTTGCCTATGCAGACTCTTCCAAAGATATCACTGCTGACGTGCTGAAACAGGTTAAATAACACATGCTTTCAATTCGACTGGCTGATTTAGCGCAGCAGTTGGATGCACAATTGCACGGTGATGGCGATCTCGTCATCACCGGCATTGCTTCTATGCATTCGGCACAGCCTGGCCAAATCACGTTTTTGTCAAACAGCCGCTATCAAGAGCAGCTGTCTTCCTGCCAGGCAAGCGCCGTGGTGCTTACCGAAGCGGATTTACCACACTGCCGTGCTGCGGCGCTGGTGGTTAAGAACCCTTACCTGACCTATGCGCGCATGGCGCAGCTGATGGACACCACGCCGTCGCCGGCTCAGGATATCGCGCCAAGCGCGGTGATCTCGCCTGAAGCGCAACTGGGGCAGAACGTCGCCATTGGGGCGAACGCGGTGATCGAGTCGGGTGCGGTGCTTGGCGATAACGTGGTTATCGGCCCGGGCTGCTTCATCGGCAAACACGCACGCATCGGCGCGGGAACGCGTCTGTGGGCGAACGTAACGATTTATCATGCGGTCGAAATCGGCCAGCGCTGCCTGATTCAGTCGGGCACCGTGATCGGCGCAGACGGTTTCGGCTATGCGAATGAGCGCGGCGAGTGGATCAAGATCCCTCAGTTGGGCACGGTGATTATCGGCGATCGCGTCGAAATCGGCGCTTGCACCACCATTGACCGCGGCGCTTTGGATAACACTCAAATCGGGAATGGTGTTATCATCGACAACCAATGCCAGATTGCACATAACGTCGTGATTGGCGACAATACCGCCGTCGCCGGTGGTGTGATCATGGCCGGCAGCCTGAAAATCGGCCGCTACTGCCAGATTGGCGGCGCCAGCGTGATCAACGGTCACATGGAAATTGCCGACAAGGTTGTTGTTACCGGAATGGGAATGGTTATGCGACCAATCACCGAACCTGGGGTATACTCTTCGGGCATTCCGTTGCAGCCTAACAAGGTTTGGCGTAAAACCGCTGCGTTGGTAATGAATATCGATGAGATCAGCAAGCGCTTGAAAGCTGTCGAACGTAAAGTCGGAAAAGACTAGTCATTGCCGCCCGCTCTCGCGGGTACAAAACGAAACGCGTTGGTCGTGAGACCAAAAGCGCAAAGAGATGTTAATTTGCGGCCTGCATGATGATCTCCTTTTGGGGTCAGCGCAGGCCGTGTTGTTGATGCCATCAGTTTTTAGAGACAGGAAGAGTATTTTGACTACTGACACTCATACTCTGGATATTGCAGAAATTTTGGATCTGCTTCCTCACCGTTACCCGTTCTTGCTGGTCGACCGCGTCCTCGAGTTTGAAGAGCACAAATATCTGCGTGCGGTGAAGAACGTATCGGTGAATGAACCGTTTTTCCAGGGCCACTTCCCTGGCAAACCGATTTTCCCAGGCGTATTGATCCTGGAAGCCATGGCGCAGGCCACCGGCATCCTGGCGTTTAAAAGCGTCGGCAAACTGGAACCGGGCGAACTGTATTACTTCGCCGGTATCGACGAAGCTCGCTTCAAGCGCCCTGTGGTGCCAGGCGATCAGATGGTCATGGAAGTCACCTTCGAGAAAACTCGCCGCGGTCTGACTCGCTTCAAAGGCGTGGCGACCGTTGACGGTAAAATTGTCTGCGAAGCAACCATGATGTGTGCCCGCAGCCGGGAGGCTTAATCCGTGATTGACCAAACCGCCTTTATCCATCCTAGCGCGATAGTCGAAGAAGGCGCCGTGATTGGCGCCGGCGTGCATATCGGCCCTTTCTGCTACGTCGGCTCCCAGGTGGAAATCGGCGCCGGCACGGTGCTGAAATCCCACGTGGTGGTGAACGGCATTACCAAGATTGGCCGCGATAACCAGATTTATCAGTTCGCCTCTATCGGCGAAGTGAATCAGGATCTGAAATACGCGGGCGAGCCGACGCGTGTGGAAGTGGGCGATCGCAATCGCATCCGCGAAAGCGTCACCATCCACCGCGGCACCGCGCAGGGCACCGGCCTGACCAAAGTGGGCAACGATAACCTGCTGATGGTCAACGTGCACGTCGCCCACGACTGTGTAGTTGGCAACGCTTGCGTGCTGGCCAACAACGCCACGCTGGCGGGGCATGTGGAAATCGACGATCACGCCATCATCGGCGGCATGACGGCGATCCATCAGTTCTGCATTATCGGCGCGCATGTGATGGTAGGCGGTTGTTCCGGTGTCGCTCAGGATGTGCCTCCGTTCGTCATCGCTCAGGGCAACCACGCTACGCCGTTCGGCGTCAACGCGGTCGGCCTCAAGCGCCGCGGTTTTGACAAGGATGAAATGCAGGCGATCCGCAACGCCTACAAAATCCTGTATCGCAGCGAAAAAACGCTGGATGAAGCGAAAGCGGAAATCGAAGCCCTGGCCAAAGAGCAGCCGGTGGTGCAGCAGTACCTCGATTTCTTCACCCGTTCTACCCGTGGCATCATTCGCTGAGTTATGTCGAATCGTCCATTGACTATCGGATTGGTCGCCGGAGAAACCTCCGGTGACATTCTCGGCGCCGGTTTGATCCGTGCGCTCAAGGCGCAGATCCCTGACGCGCGTTTCGTTGGCGTCGCCGGCCCGCTGATGCAGGCCGAAGGGTGCGAAGCTTGGTACGAAATGGAAGAGCTGGCGGTAATGGGCGTGGTGGAAGTGCTCGAGCGCTTGCCACGCCTGTTGAAGATCCGCAAGGATCTCACCCGCCGCTTCGGTGAGCTGCGGCCGGACGTGTTTGTCGGCATCGACGCGCCGGACTTCAACATCACGCTGGAAGGCCGCCTCAAGCAGCGCGGCATTCGCACCATCCACTATGTCAGCCCTTCCGTGTGGGCCTGGCGACAAAAGCGCGTTTTCAAAATAGGCAAAGCCACCGATTTGGTGCTGGCCTTTCTCCCTTTCGAAAAAGCGTTTTACGATCGTTTCAACGTCCCCTGCCGGTTTATCGGTCACACCATGGCGGACGCCATGCCGCTGCAGCCCGATCGGTTGGCGGCGCGCGCTCAGCTTGGCATCGCTCCGCAGGCGCGCTGTTTGGCCTTGTTGCCGGGCAGCCGCGGCGCCGAAGTCGAGATGCTGAGCGCCGACTTCCTCAAAACCGCGCAGCTGCTGCGCACGCGTTATCCCGAGCTGGAAGTGGTGGTGCCGCTGGTCAACGCCAAACGGCGTGAGCAGTTTGAGCGCATCAAGGCCGAAGTGGCGCCGGATCTGACCGTACACCTGCTGAATGGGCAGGGGCGTGAAGCGATGATCGCCAGCGACGCGGCGCTGCTGGCATCCGGCACGGCGGCGCTGGAATGCATGCTGGCCAAGTGCCCGATGGTCGTGGGCTATCGCATGAAGCCGTTCACTTTCTGGTTGGCGCAGAAGCTGGTGAAAACGCCTTATGTCTCGCTGCCGAATCTGCTGGCGGGGCGGGAGATCGTCACCGAACTGCTGCAGCATGACTGCGTCCCGGACAAACTGGCCGCCGCCGTGATGCCGCTGCTGGAAGAGAGCCCGGAAACCGACGCGTTGAAACAGACTTTCCTTACCTTGCACCAAAGCATCCGTTGCGGTGCGGACGAACAGGCCGCTCAGGCTGTGTTGGAGCTGGCGAAAGCATGATTGAACCCTTTATCTATCCCGCTGCCACGCTGATTGCCGGTGTGGACGAAGTGGGCCGCGGCCCGTTGGTCGGCGCGGTGGTCACCGCCGCCGTGATCCTCGATCCGGCGCAGCCGATCGTCGGGCTGGCGGACTCCAAAAAGCTCAGTGAAAAACGCCGGCTGGCGCTGTATGACGAAATCGTCGCCAAAGCGCTCTCCTGGAGCCTGGGGCGCGCCGAACCGGCGGAAATCGACCAGCTGAACATTTTGCACGCCACCATGTTGGCGATGCAGCGCGCGGTGGCCGGGTTGCATATCGCGCCGGACATGGTTTTAATCGACGGTAACCGTTGCCCGAGCTTGCCGATGCGTTCGCAGGCGGTGGTGAAGGGCGACAGCCGCGTGGCGGAGATCAGCGCGGCGTCCATTCTGGCGAAGGTCACGCGCGATCGCGAAATGGCCGAGCTGGACAGCGAGTTCCCGGACTACGGTTTCGCGCAGCATAAAGGCTACCCGACCGCCTTCCACCTGGAGCGGCTGGCCGCGCTGGGCGCCACCGAGCATCATCGCCGCAGCTTCGCGCCGGTGAAAAGGGCGCTCGCGCTGTAGCCTGCGAGCCTGACCGGCTCGACGATAGCATTAACCCGGGCTCAGCACGCTGAGCCCCTTCAATCAGGTATCTGGAGATGGCCGAACCTCGTTTTATTCACCTGCGCGTCCACAGTGACTACTCCATGATTGATGGATTGGCCAAGACGGCGCCGCTGGTGAAAAGAGCCGCCGCGTTAGCCATGCCTGCTCTGGCAATCACCGATTTCACCAACCTGTGCGGGCTGGTGAAGTTCTACGGCAGCGCGCACGGCGCCGGGATCAAACCGATCATCGGCGCGGATTTCCATGTGCAAAGCGAAGTCTTGGGCGACGAACTCGCTCAACTGACGGTGCTGGCCAGCAACAACGAAGGCTACCAGAACCTGACGCTGCTGATTTCCCGCGCCTATCAGCGCGGCTACGGCGCCGCCGGCCCGATCATCGATCGCGACTGGCTGATTGAACATCGCGAAGGGCTGATCCTGCTTTCCGGCGCGCGTCAGGGCGACGTCGGCAAGTTCCTGCTGCGCGGCAACCAGGCGCAGGTGGATCAGTGTCTGGATTTCTACCAGCAATATTTCCCGGACTGCTACTACCTGGAGTTGATCCGCACCGGCCGCCCGGACGAAGAGAACTATCTGCATGCGGCGGTGGCGCTGGCCACCGAGCGCGGTTTGCCGGTGGTGGCCACCAACGACGTGCGTTTCCTGGTGGAAGATGACTTCGACGCTCATGAGATCCGCGTCGCCATCCACGACGGCTTTACGCTGGACGATCCCAAGCGGCCGCGCAACTACAGCCCGCAACAATACATGCGCAGCGAAGACGAGATGTGCGAGCTGTTCGCCGACATCCCGGAAGCGCTGCTGAACAGCGTCGAAATCGCCAAACGCTGTAACGTCACCATTCGCCTCGGCGAGTACTTCCTGCCGCAGTTCCCGACCGGCGATATGAGCACCGAGGATTTCCTGGTACTCAAATCGAAAGAGGGGCTGGAAGAGCGCCTCGAGTTCCTGTTCCCCGATCCTGAAGTGCGCGCGCAGCGCCGCCCGGAATACGACGAGCGTCTGGACGTCGAGCTGAAAGTGATCAACCAGATGGGGTTCCCCGGCTACTTCCTGATCGTGATGGAATTTATCCAGTGGTCGAAGGACAACAACGTGCCGGTGGGCCCAGGGCGTGGCTCCGGCGCCGGTTCGCTGGTGGCCTATGCGTTGAAAATCACCGACCTCGATCCGCTGGAATTCGACCTGCTGTTCGAACGCTTCCTGAACCCGGAACGTGTCTCGATGCCCGACTTCGACGTCGACTTCTGCATGGAGAAACGTGACCAGGTAATCGAGCACGTGGCGGAGATGTACGGCCGCGAAGCGGTATCGCAGATCATCACCTTCGGCACCATGGCGGCGAAAGCGGTTATCCGTGACGTAGGCCGCGTGTTGGGGCACCCGTACGGGTTCGTCGATCGCATTTCCAAACTGGTGCCGCCGGATCCGGGCATGACGCTGGAGAAAGCCTTCGCCGCCGAACCGCAGCTGCCGGAGATTTACGAGGCCGACGAAGAGGTCAAGGCGCTGATCGACATGGCGCGCAAGCTGGAAGGGGTGACGCGCAACGCCGGGAAACACGCCGGTGGCGTGGTGATCGCGCCGACCAAGATCACCGACTTCGCGCCGCTGTACTGCGATGCCGAAGGGAACCACCCGGTGACCCAGTTCGACAAGAACGACGTGGAATACGCCGGGCTGGTGAAGTTCGACTTCCTCGGTCTGCGCACCCTGACCATCATCGACTGGGCGCTGGAGATGATCAACGCCCGGCGCGCCAAGACTGGGCTGGAACCGATTGACATCGCCGCCATCCCGCTCGATGACAAGAAAAGCTTCGACATGCTGCAGCGTTCGGAAACCACGGCGGTGTTCCAGCTTGAATCGCGCGGCATGAAAGATTTGATCAAACGTCTGAAGCCCGACTGCTTCGAAGACATGATCGC
This sequence comes from Serratia sp. ME47, assembly GCF_903970925.1. Lineage (NCBI taxonomy): Bacteria > Pseudomonadati > Pseudomonadota > Gammaproteobacteria > Enterobacterales > Yersiniaceae > Serratia > Serratia sp. ME47. The sequence goes on from NZ_CAJCKE010000035.1 coordinate 13,728, forward strand.
ACTGGTTGCGCTGTTCCGTCCGGGGCCGCTGCAGTCGGGCATGGTGGATAACTTCATCGACCGCAAACACGGCCGCGAAGAGATCTCCTACCCGGACATTCAGTGGCAGCATGAGTCGCTCAAGCCGGTGCTGGAGCCGACCTACGGCATCATCCTGTATCAGGAACAGGTGATGCAGATTGCCCAGGTGCTGGCCGGCTATACGCTGGGCGGCGCGGACATGCTGCGCCGTGCGATGGGTAAAAAGAACCCGGTCGAAATGGCCAAGCAGCGCGGCGGCTTTGAAGACGGCGCCAAAGCGCGAGGCATCGACGGCGAACTGTCGGTGAAAATCTTCGACCTGGTGGAGAAATTCGCCGGTTATGGCTTCAACAAATCGCACTCCGCCGCCTACGCGCTGGTGTCGTACCAGACGCTGTGGCTGAAGGCGCACTATCCGGCCGAGTTTATGGCGGCGGTGATGACCGCCGATATGGACAACACCGACAAAGTGGTGGGTCTGGTGGACGAATGCTGGCGCATGGGGCTGAAGATCCTGCCGCCGGACATCAACAGCGGCCTGTATCACTTCCACGTCAACGACGACGGCGAGATCGTTTACGGCATCGGCGCCATCAAGGGCGTGGGGGAAGGGCCGATCGAAGCCATTATCGAAGCGCGCAACAGCGGCGAGCAAGGTTATTTCAAAGACCTGTTCGATCTCTGCGCGCGCTCCGACATCAAGAAACTGAACCGCCGCATTCTGGAAAAACTGATCATGTCCGGGGCGTTCGATCGCCTTGGGCCACACCGCGCCGCGCTGATGAATTCGCTCGGCGACGCGTTGAAAGCGGCGGATCAGCATGCGAAAGCCGAAGCTATCGGCCAGGTGGACATGTTTGGCGTGCTGGCGGAAGCGCCGGAGCAGGTGGAGCAATCCTACGCCAACATCGCGCCCTGGCCGGAGCAGGTGGTGTTGGACGGTGAACGGGAAACGCTGGGGCTGTACCTGACCGGCCACCCGATCACCCAATACCTCAAGGAGATCGAACGTTACGCCGGTGGCCAGCGTTTGAAAGACATGCACCCGACGGATCGGGGCAAAATGACTACCGCCGTCGGGTTGGTGGTCGCCGCGCGGGTGATGGTGACCAAGCGCGGCAACCGCATCGGCATCTGTACGCTGGATGACCGTTCGGGCCGTCTGGAAGTGATGCTATTCACCGAAGCGTTAGAAAAATACCAGCATTTGTTGGAAAAAGACCGTATCCTTATCGCCAGTGGACAGGTCAGCTTTGATGACTTTAGCGGCGGGCTTAAAATGATGGCCCGCGAGGTAATGGACATCAGTGAAGCCCGGGAAAAATACGCTCGCGGGCTTGCTATCTCGCTGACTGACAGGCAAATTGATGACCAGCTTTTGAACCGTCTCCGTCAGTCGTTGGAACCCCATCGCTCGGGGACGATTCCAGTGCATCTCTACTATCAACGGGAAGATGCGCGAGCCAAGCTGCGTTTTGGCGCAACCTGGCGCGTGACGCCCACCGACCGCTTGTTGATAGACTTGCGGACGTTGGTAGGCAATGAGCAGGTGGACTTGGAATTTGACTAAAATAGGAATGCTATGAGTCTGAATTTTCTTGATTTTGAACAGCCGATTGCAGAGCTGGAAGCGAAAATTGACTCGCTGACTGCAGTCAGCCGTCAAGACGAAAAATTAGATATTAATCTGGACGAAGAGGTTCAGCGCCTGCGTGAAAAGAGCGTTGAGCTGACGCGCAAGATTTTTGCCGATCTTGGGGCCTGGCAGATTGCCCAATTGGCACGCCACCCGCGCCGTCCTTATACCCTGGATTATATCAAACACATCTTTACCGACTTCGAAGAGTTGGCGGGCGATCGCGCTTACGCCGACGACAAAGCGATCGTCGGGGGGATTGCGCGTCTGGATGGCCGCCCGGTGATGATCATCGGGCACCAAAAAGGCCGTGAGACCAAAGAGAAGATCCGCCGCAACTTCGGCATGCCGGCGCCGGAAGGCTACCGCAAGGCGCTGCGCCTGATGGAAATGGCCGCCCGCTTCAAAATGCCGATCATCACCTTTATCGATACCCCGGGCGCTTATCCGGGCGTGGGCGCGGAAGAACGCGGCCAGTCGGAAGCCATCGCGCGCAACCTGCGTGAGATGTCGCGCCTGAACGTACCGGTCATCTGCACCGTCATCGGTGAAGGCGGCTCGGGCGGCGCGCTGGCGATCGGCGTGGGCGACAAGGTGAACATGCTGCAGTACAGCACTTACTCGGTGATTTCGCCGGAAGGCTGCGCCTCCATCCTGTGGAAGAGCGCCGACAAGGCGCCGCTGGCCGCAGAAGCGATGGGCATCACCGCGCCGCGTCTGAAAGAGCTGAAGCTGATCGACTCGGTGATCCCGGAGCCGCTGGGTTCCGCGCACCGCGACGTGCCGGCGATGGCCGCCGCGTTGAAAGCGCAGCTGCTGGCCGATCTGAAAGATCTGGATGGCCTGAACGACGAAGAGTTGCTCAACCGCCGTTACCAGCGTCTGATGAACTACGGCTACTGCTGAGTTGCGATCTTCACGGTAATAAACCGCCTTCGGGCGGTTTTTTTTTGGCTACACACCGCCGGATTTTCGTGGTGTTATAGAGACTTGGCCGTTAACTGACAGGAGCTGCCGATGAATATCATCGCCATCATGGGCCCGACGGGCGTCTACTACAAAGATGAGCCGATCCGCGAGCTCCACGCGGCGCTGGGCGCGATGGGATTCCAGCTGGTATACCCCAAAAACAGCGGTGACCTGCTGAAGCTGATCGAAGCTAATGCCCGCATCTGCGGCGTGATCTTCGACTGGGACGATTACAGCCTGGAGCTGTGCAGCGAGATCAACGAGCTGAACGAATACCTGCCGCTGTACGCCTTTATCAATACTCACTCCACCTTTGACGTCAGCCTGCATGAAATGCGCATGGTGCTCTATTTCTTCGAGTATGGCCTGAATGCGGCGGACGATATCGCGCAGCGCATCCAGCAATACACGGCGGAATACATCGACACCATTACGCCGCCGCTGACCAAGGCGCTGTTCAACTACGTGCGCGAAGGAAAGTACACCTTTTGCACGCCGGGCCACATGGCCGGCACCGCGTTCCAGAAAAGCCCGGTGGGCTGCCTGTTCTATGACTTCTTCGGCGCCAATACCCTCAAGGCCGACATCTCGATTTCGGTCACCGAGCTCGGGTCGCTGCTGGATCACACCGGCCCGCATCTGGAGGCCGAAGAGTACATCGCACGCACCTTCAATGCCGAGCAGAGCTATCTGGTCACCAACGGCACCTCCACCGCCAACAAGATCGTCGGCATGTATTCAGCGCCGGCGGGCAGCACGGTGCTGATCGACCGCAATTGCCACAAATCGCTGTGCCACCTGCTGATGATGAGCGATATCGTGCCGATCTATCTGCGCCCGCTGCGCAACGCCTACGGCATCCTCGGCGGCATTCCGCAGCGCGAGTTTACCCGCGCCAGCATCGCCGCCCGGGTGCAGGAGACCCCGAACGCCACCTGGCCGGTGCATGCGGTGATCACCAATTCCACCTATGACGGCCTGCTGTACAACACCGACTACATCAAGCAGACGCTGGAGGTGCCGTCGATCCACTTCGACTCCGCCTGGGTGCCTTACACCAACTTCCACCCGATTTACGACGGCAAGAGCGGCATGAGCGGCGATCGGGTGCCCGGCAAGGTTTTCTACGAAACCCAATCCACCCACAAGCTGCTGGCGGCCTTCTCGCAGGCCTCGATGATTCATATCAAGGGCGACTACGACGAGAGCACCTTCAACGAAGCCTACATGATGCACACCACCACTTCGCCGCATTACGGCATCGTGGCGTCGATGGAAACCGCCGCCGCCATGCTGCGCGGCAATCCGGGGCGCCGCTTGATCAACCGTTCGGTGGAGCGCGCGCTGCATTTTCGCCGTGAAGTGCAGCGGCTGCGCGAGGAAAGCGACAGCTGGTTCTTCGATATCTGGCAGCCGGAAGAGATCGATGAAGCGCAGTGCTGGCCGCTGGATCCGGACGATAACTGGCACGGTTTCGGCCAGACCGATCGCGATCATATGTATCTCGATCCGATCAAGGTGACGATCCTGACGCCGGGCATGAATGAGCTGGGGGCGCTGGAGGAAGAGGGGATCCCGGCGGCGCTGGTGGCGAAGTACCTCGACGAGCGCGGCATCGTGGTGGAGAAGACCGGGCCGTACAACCTGCTGTTCCTGTTCAGCATCGGCATCGATAAAACCAAGGCGATGAGCCTGCTGCGCGGCCTGACCGACTTCAAGCGTGCCTACGATCTCAACCTGCGGGTGAAGAACATGCTGCCGGATCTGTACGCCGAGGATCCGGATTTCTATCGCCACATGCGCATCCAGGATCTGGCCGCCGGTATTCATCGCCTGATCTGCCAACACGATCTGCCGCGCCTGATGCAGCGGGCGTTTGACGTGCTGCCGGAAATGAAGCTGACGCCGCACCAGATGTTCCAGGAGCAGGTGCGCGGCAATGTGGAAACCTGCGAGCTGGATCAGTTGGTGGGCAAGGTGGCGGCCAATATGATACTGCCTTATCCGCCGGGCGTGCCGCTGGTGATGCCGGGGGAAATGATCACCGAAGAGAGCCGGGCGGTGCTCGATTTCCTGCTGATGCTGTGCTCGATCGGCGAGCGCTATCCCGGTTTTGAAACCGATATCCACGGCGCCAAGCTGACGGAAGACGGACGCTATCTGGTGAAGGTGCTGAAAGCCCCGCAGCCATAAGGCCATAATGCGCCCGGCGGTTTGGAAAGATGCGCCGGGCTTCCTCATTGACGGCCTCATCGCCGCCGGATACCGTGCACCATCAGAATGAACAGGAGAGGGTTTCTATGCTGGCATTACGTCAGGTGCATCACATCGCGATCATTGGCGCGGACTACGCTGCCAGTAAGCATTTCTATTGCGACATTCTCGGCTTTACCCTGCTGAGTGAAGTTTACCGCGAGGAGCGTGACTCCTGGAAAGCGGATCTGGCGCTCAACGGGCAATACACCCTCGAGCTGTTTTCTTTCCCTTCGCCGCCGGCCCGCGTCAGCCGCCCGGAGGCTTGCGGCCTGCGCCATCTGGCGTTCAGCGTTGACGATATAGACCAAGCCATCGCCCATCTGCAGGCGGCCGGCGTCGCCTGCGAACCGGTACGCGTCGATCCTTATACTCAATCTCGTTTTACCTTTTTCAGCGATCCCGATGGTTTACCGTTAGAATTATACGAGAGTTAACGGCTTAATCGCCTACCGGCGGCCACAGCCGGGGGCGATTATGCTATGATCGCGCCCTTGCCCCACATGCCTACAGAGTTATTTCCGCCATGCAAGAGCCTGCTTTTCGCGTCGGGGAGTGGCTGGTTACCCCTGCCGACAATACCATCAGCCGTGACGGCCGCCAGAAAACGCTGGAACCGCGCCTGATCGACATGCTGTGCTATTTCGCCCGGCACCCCGATGTGGTGTTGAGCCGCGACGAGCTGATCGATAGCGTTTGGAAGCGCAATATCGTCACTAATCACGTGGTGACCCAATGCATTTCAGAACTGCGCAAATACCTGAAAGACGGCGACAGCGACAGTCCGGAATACATTATCACCGTGCCTAAGCGCGGGTATAAGTTGGCGGCTTCGGTGATCTGGTGTGAAGACGGGGAGTCGCAGCCCGCCCCTGCGCCGGCGCCGCAGATTGCGGTGATCATGCATGAGCCGGAAGACGGCAGCGATGATGAAGACGATACGCCGTACGTGCCGCCGAGCCGGACCCGAACGCCGGTTGCCGCGCCCGGCGAAAAGCAGCCGCGCTTTTATCGCCGCTCGACGTTCTGGGTGTGGCTGGCGTTTCTGGCGGCGCTCAGCGTCTGCGTGGCGTTTGTCGGCATCGCCACGCTGTCGCAGCGCGTGCCGGTATCGACCATGCCGGTGCTGCTCAATCCGCGCGATATCGATATCCGCATTCAGGGCGGCGAGAGCTGCAGCAACTGGATGCCGCAGCTCTCCTATGTGGTGGGCGTCAGCGAGCTGATCACCGATTCGCTCAACACCTACTCGACCTTCCTGGTGCACGACCAAACCAATTACAACTATTCCGGCCCCAGCAACTCCGGCAAGTCGCTGTATATCGAGTTCGTCAATCAGCGCCACTACCGCGCCCAGCAGTGTTTCCTGTCCGTGCGGCTGGTGGATAACGCCGACAGCTCAATCATGTTGGACAAGCGTTACTTCATTACCGCCGATAACCAGCTGAAGATCCAAAGCGACTTCCTCGCCAGCCTGTCCGCCGCGCTGAAACAGCCCTGGCCGCCGCAGCTGGAACAGCGTCTGGCACAGCTGCTGCCGGACAACGGGCCGCTGCTGCAGCGCTTCTACCAGGCGCATCAATTGTTGATCCATGGCGACGCCGATTCGTTGACTCGCGCCAGCGCGCAGCTGAGCGAGCTGATTAAAAGCGCGCCTAATTTCCACTACCTGCTGGCGGAAAAAGCGCTGGTGGATGTGCTGCGCAACTCTTATCAACCGTTCGACAGCCAGGGGCTGGCGCAATTGCGCGCCGATATCAGCCATCTGGCGACGATCCCCGAATTGAAAAATACGCCGATCGTGCAGCAAGTTCTGGCGGTTGATGCGCTGGCGCAGGGACGCATTGACGATGCGCACCGGGCGATCGAGCTGGGGATTGAGTTGCAAATGTCGTGGCTGAATTATGTGCTGCTGGGCAAAGTGTATGAAATGCAGGGGCAGAATCATTTGGCGGCGGATTCTTATATTACCGCGTTCAACCTGCGCCCCGGTGAAGATACCTTGCATTGGATCACCAATGGCGTATTCCAGACGTCATTGACCAACGTGGTGCCTTATTTAAATAACTATCAGCGCCAATAATTCACCAGAACCACGCCGCCATTATTCTCAGGGAATTCCGGCGGCGTTATTTATTGGTGAAGACATGTTGCGCCATTGTGTTATTTTGCTGCGCAATATCGTTCCTTTTCTGCTGTTTGTTATTCGTGATTAACCTGGTTATTATCCTGTTTTTTAACGATGTTTATCTTTTCTTTAGCTTACCTTTTTATCTTGATGTGTTAATCAAAAACCTCAGATTATCATTTGTATGATCATGAGCGTAATCTCACTTTATCTTTAGGACTTTATTTCTGCCGATGGTTAGCATCCTGACTATCAAGCCGGCTCATTAAAATCTTTTATTTATGGGTGTGGCTTATAAGAAACGTAAATCAGGAGAAACTGACCATGGCTTCACCCAAGAAAATAGGGCTTATTGCCTGCACCGGCGTAGTCGCCGGTAATATGATGGGGAGCGGGATTGCCTTATTGCCCGCCAACCTGGCGAGTCTCGGATCCATCGCCATTTGGGGATGGGTGATCTCGATTATCGGGGCGATGTCGCTGGCCTACGTGTACGCCCGCCTCGCGACCAAAAATCCGCAGCAGGGCGGCCCTATCGCCTACGCCGGTGAAATTTCCCCGGCGTTCGGCTTCCAGACCGGCGTGCTTTATTACCATGCCAACTGGATCGGCAACCTGGCCATCGGCATTACCGCCGTTTCTTATCTCTCCACCTTCTTCCCGGCGTTGAACAACCCGGTGCCTGCCGGCATCGCCTGTATCGCCATCGTGTGGATCTTCACCTTCGTCAACATGCTGGGCGGGACCTGGGTCAGCCGCTTGACCACCCTGGGCCTGGTGCTGGTGCTGATCCCGGTGATCGTAACCGCCACCCTCGGCTGGCACTGGTTTGACGCCGCCACCTACCAGGCTAACTGGAATACCTCCGGCACCACCGACAGCCATGCGGTCATCAAAAGTATTCTGCTGTGCCTGTGGGCGTTCATCGGCGTGGAATCCGCGGCGGTCAGCACCGGCATGGTGAAAAACCCGAAACGCACCGTGCCGCTGGCGACCATGCTCGGCACCGGCCTGGCGGGCATCATCTACATCGCCGCCACCCAAGTGATCAGCGGCATGTTCCCGGCGTCTGAAATGGCCGCCAGCGGCGCGCCGTTCGCCATCAGCGCCTCGGCGATTATGGGCAACTGGGCGGCACCGATGGTTTCCGCGTTCACCGCCTTTGCCTGCCTGACCTCGCTCGGGTCATGGATGATGCTGGTCGGCCAGGCCGGGGTGCGCGCCGCCAACGACGGCAACTTCCCGAAAGTGTACGGCGAGCTGGATAAAAACGGCATTCCGAAAAAAGGCCTGCTGCTCGCGAGCTGCAAAATGACCGCGCTGATGGTGCTGATCACCCTGATGAGCTCCGCCGGCGGCAAGGCTTCCGATCTGTTCGGCGAGCTGACCGGCATCGCGGTGCTGCTGACCATGCTGCCTTACTTCTACTCCTGCGTAGACCTGATTCGCTTCGAAGGGGTCAACGTGCGCAACCTGCTGAGCCTGATCGCTTCGGTGTGCGGCTGCGGCTTCTGCTTCATCGCGCTGATGGGCGCCAACTCTTTCGAACTGTCCGGCACCTTTATCATCAGCCTGATTATCCTGATGTTCTACGCCCGGAAAATGAATACCCGCCAGGCTGCCAATGCAGCGGCGGTCGATGAAAACACCACGGCCAAAGCGCACTGATTCGCGTCCGCTGACCGACTGAATTTACCCAGCCCCTTTCTTTCCGACCTGTCAGCCGCGACGGGAAGGGGCTTGCTTTGCCAGGAGAAATGCATATGAACGTTATCGCCATCATGAATCACATGGGTGTCTACTTCAAAGAAGAGCCTATCCGTGAACTGCATCAGGCGCTGGAAAGTCTGGATTTCCGCATCGTTTACCCTAACGATCGCGAAGACCTGCTGAAACTGATCGAGAACAACGCCCGTCTGTGCGGGGTGATCTTCGACTGGGACAAATACAATCTGGAGCTGTGCGAAGAGATCAGCCAGCTGAACGAATACATGCCGCTGTACGCATTCGCCAACACCTATTCCACGTTGGACGTCAGCCTGAACGATCTGCGCATGCAGGTGCGCTTCTTCGAGTATGCGCTCGGCGCGGCAACCGACATCGCCGCCAAGATCAAACAGAACACCGACGAGTATATCGACACCATCCTGCCGCCGTTGACCAAGGCGCTGTTCAAATACGTGCGCGAAGGCAAATACACCTTCTGTACGCCGGGCCACATGGGCGGCACCGCGTTCCAGAAAAGCCCGGTGGGCAGCCTGTTCTACGATTTCTTCGGCCCGAACACCATGAAGTCGGATATCTCGATTTCGGTGTCCGAGCTTGGGTCGCTGCTGGATCACTCCGGCCCGCACAAAGAGGCGGAAGAGTACATTTCCCGCGTGTTCAACGCCGAGCGCAGCTACATGGTGACCAACGGCACCTCCACCGCCAACAAGATCGTCGGCATGTATTCAGCGCCGGCGGGCAGCACGGTGCTGATTGACCGTAACTGCCACAAGTCGCTGACTCACCTGATGATGATGAGCGACATCACGCCGATCTACTTCCGCCCGACCCGCAATGCCTACGGCATCCTCGGCGGCATTCCGCAGAGCGAGTTCCAGCGCGCCACCATCGCCAAACGCGTGAAGGAGACCCCGAACGCCACCTGGCCGGTGCATGCGGTGATCACCAACTCCACCTATGACGGCCTGCTGTACAACACCGACTTTATCAAGAACACTCTGGACGTGAAGTCGATCCATTTCGACTCCGCCTGGGTGCCTTACACCAACTTCCATCCGATCTATAAAGGCAAGTGCGGCATGAGCGGCGGCCGCGTAGAGGGCAAGGTGATCTATGAAACCCAGTCCACCCACAAACTGTTGGCGGCCTTCTCGCAGGCTTCGATGATTCATGTGAAGGGCGATATCAACGAAGAAACCTTCAACGAAGCCTACATGATGCACACCACCACTTCGCCGCACTACGGCATCGTGGCGTCGACCGAAACCGCCGCGGCGATGATGAAAGGCAACGCCGGCAAGCGCCTGATCAACGGCTCTATCGAGCGCGCGATCAAGTTCCGCAAAGAGATCAAACGCCTGAAAGTCGAGTCCGACGGCTGGTTCTTCGACGTCTGGCAGCCGGAGCATATCGATGAGCCGGAATGCTGGCCGCTGCGCTCCGACAGCGCCTGGCACGGTTTCAAGAACATCGACAACGAACACATGTATCTGGACCCGATCAAGGTCACTATCCTGACCCCGGGGATGAGCAAGGAAGGCGAGATGCAGCCGTTCGGCATCCCGGCCAGCATCGTGGCGAAATACCTCGACGAACGCGGCATCATCGTCGAGAAAACCGGGCCTTACAACCTGCTGTTCCTGTTCAGCATCGGCATCGATAAAACCAAGGCGCTCAGCCTGCTGCGCGCGATGACCGACTTCAAACGCTCGTTCGACCTGAACCTGCGGGTGAAAAACATGCTGCCTTCGCTGTATCAGGAAGCGCCTGATTTCTATGAAAACATGCGCATTCAGGATCTGGCGCAGAACATTCACCGCTTGGTGGAGCAACACAACTTGCCAGACCTGATGTACCGCGCGTTCGAAGTGCTGCCAACCATGGTGATGAATCCGTACCAGGCGTTCCAGAAAGAGCTGCACGGCGAAGTGGAAGAGGTCTATCTGGAAGAGATGGTCGGTAAGGTCAACGCCAACATGATCCTCCCATACCCGCCGGGCGTGCCGCTGGTGATGCCGGGCGAGATGCTGACCGAAGAGAGCCGGCCGGTGCTGGAGTTCCTGCAGATGCTGTGCGAAATCGGCGCGCATTATCCGGGCTTTGAAACCGACATTCACGGCGCCTATCGCCAGGCGGACGGACGTTATCGGGTGAAAGTGCTGAAGGCGAAATAACCGCAGCCAATAAGAGGGGAGGCGCTCGCGCTTCCCCTTTGTCGTTCACCGACTGATGGGAGACCACCATGAAAACACCCTCACAGCCGCGCGCAATCTACTATGTCGTAGCGATACAAATTTGGGAATATTTCAGCTTTTACGGCATGCGTGCGTTATTGATCCTCTATCTGACCCACCAACTCGGCTATACCGACAGCCACGCCATCGATCTCTACAGCGCTTACGCTTCGTTAGTTTACGTCACTCCTATTCTTGGCGGCTGGCTCGCCGACCGCCTGCTGGGCAACCGCGTCGCGGTGATCGCCGGCGCGGCGCTGATGACCCTGGGACATATCGTGCTTGGCCTGAGCGCGGTCTCCGCCCAGTCGCTCTATCTGGCGCTGGCGATCATCATCTGCGGCTACGGCCTGTTCAAATCCAATATCAGCTGCCTGCTGGGCGAGCTGTATCCGGCGCAGGACTCGCGCCGCGAAGGGGGCTTCTCGCTGCTGTACGCCGCCGGCAACGTCGGATCTATTCTGGCGCCGATCGCCTGCGGGCTGGCGGCCGAGCGCTATGGCTGGCACGTCGGCTTTGCGTTGGCCGGGATCGGCATGTTCGCCGGCCTGGTGATTTTTCTGCTGGGCGGACGCCATTTCCGCCACACGCGCGGCGTGAATGCACCGCTGATGCGCGCCAGGAGCCTGGGCCTGCCGCACTGGGGATGGCTGCTGGCGGCGCTGCTGGCGTCGCCGCTGTTCTTCACGCTGCTGTTTGAACGCGACTCGGCCGGCTATTTGCTCGGGTTGGTGTGCGTGGCGGCGGTGGCGCTGGTGGCGCGCATTATGCTGCGCGCGGACGCCGGCCAGCGCCGGGGGCTGTGGCAGATCATCGTACTGATGCTGCTGGGCACGCTGTTCTGGGCTTTTGCCCAGCAGGGCGGCAGCTCCATCAGCCTGTTTATCGATCATTTCGTTGACCGGCGCTGGTTCGGCTGGACGGTGCCGACCGCGCTGTTCCAGTCGGTTAACGCCTGCGCGGTGATGCTGGGCGGCGTGGCGCTGGCCTGGCTGGCGAGCGGCGATGGCGATCGCACGCTGCGCATCTGGTGCAAGTTCGCCTTCGGTCTGCTGTTGATCGGCATCGGCTTTACGCTGATGGCGCTCAATACGCGGCTGCACGGGCCGGGATCGATGGGGCTGATGATCGCCGGTTTGGCGGTGATGGGCTTTGCCGAACTGTTTATCGATCCGGTGGCGATGGCGCAGATCACCCGGCTGAATATCCCCGGCGCCACCGGCGTGTTGACCGGCATCTATATGTTGGCGACCGGTTCGATCGCCAACTATCTGGCGGGCATTATCGCCAATCAGACCGCCGAGGATCACATCGAAGGGGCGGCGATGCAGGCGTATGGCCGCATTTTCGCCCAGATCGGCTGGGGAGCGGCCGGATGTGCGCTGGCGGTGATCGCGGTGCTGGGCGGCTGGTGGCTGCTGACGCGACGCCAGGCCCGGACGGTTAATGCTTGATTGATGGCGGTAGGCGGGGTTAACGTGCAGCTATGTAGAAGTGACAAAGCCTACCGATGGATACTGATCAATTAACGACGCAGGTGGCGGACCAGCTGGGCGCGCAGCAGCGGCTGCTGGTGGCGTTTAGCGGCGGCCTGGATTCCAGCGTGCTGCTGCATCTGCTGGCGGCGTTGCGCCGCCAACGTCCGGCGCTGCAGCTACGTGCGTTGCACGTGCATCATGGCCTGAGCGCCTTTGCCGACCGTTGGGTTGAGCATTGCCGCAGCCGGTGCGCCGAGTGGCGGATCCCGCTGACGGTGACGCACGTGCAGGTGGATGCCCGCCAGGGCGGCATCGAAGCGGCGGCGCGTGCGGCGCGCTATGCCGCTTTCAGTGCAGCATTGGCGGAGGGCGAAGCGCTGCTCACCGCCCAACACCTTGACGATCAAAGCGAAACTTTCCTGTTGGCGCTCAAGCGCGGCAGCGGGCCGGCAGGGTTGTCGGCGATGGCGGCGCGCGCCACGCTGGGCGAGCACCTGCTGTTGCGGCCGCTGCTGGGCTGCTCGCGTCAAACGCTGGAAAATTACGCGCAACGCCACGGTTTGGCCTGGATAGACGACGACAGCAATCAGGACACGCGCTTCGATCGCAATTTCCTGCGGTTGCAGGTGTTGCCGCAGCTCAATCAACGTTGGCCGCACTTCGCCTCGGCGGTGGCGCGCAGCGCCAGCCTGTGCGCCGAACAGGAACAATTGTTGGACGAGCTGCTGGCGGAACCGCTGCAAAGCCTGTTGGCGGCGGATCGCTCATTGGCGATCGACGGTTTGACGGCCTGTTCGCCGGTGCGGCGCTTCGCTCTGTTGCGGCGCTGGATCGCATTGTTCAACGTTACCATGCCGGCGCGTGAGCAGTTGCAGCGTCTGTGGGATGAGGTGGCGCTCAGCCGGGAAGATGCCGAACCGCAGCTGCAGCTCGGCGCCTATCAGATCCGCCGCTTCCGAGGCCGATTGCACCTGTTGCCGCCGCTGGCGGCGCTGCGCGATGTGCATCTGCCCTGGCAGCCTGACCAGCCGCTGACGTTGCCGGACGGGCTGGGGCAGTTGGTTGCCGGTGAGGGCGATCTGGCGCTGCGCGCGCCGCTGCCATCGCAGCAGATTAGCATTCGTTTCGGCGGTGTACAGGGCGCGGTGCGCATCGTGGGGCGCGCCCATTCGCGGCCGATAAAAAAACTGTGGCAGGAGCTGGGTATTCCTCCCTGGCAGCGTGAACGCATCCCGTTGATTTATTATGATGAGCAGCTGATCGCCGCGCTGGGCGTATTCGTCTGTGAGGCGGGGCAGGTGCCGGAAGGCGAACGCCCGTGGCGGCTGCGCTGGGAAAAAAATCATAATCGTGAGGAGCAATGATGAAGTTTGTGGAAATCGCGCTGTTGGCCGCCGGCCTGTTCAGCCTGCCGGCATTGGCGGCGGGGGATGCGGCCGCCGGTCAGGCCAAAGCCGCCGCGTGCGCGGCCTGCCACGGCGCGCAGGGCAAGGTGACGGTGCCGATGTACCCGAATCTGGCCGGGCAGAACGCCATGTACCTGCAGCACGCGTTGCAGGCGTACAAGAAAGGGGAACGCAACGGCGGCCAGGCCGAGGTGATGAAAGCCTATGTGTCGGGATTGTCGGATGACGATATCGCCGATCTGGCGGCTTATTACGCCAGCCTGAAGCCCTAAATGACGAGGGCAGCCGTTGGGCTGCCCTGTTGGGATGGGGTTACCGCTGCTCAGTCCGACAGACTGACGACCACGGTACCGATTTCCGGATGACTGAAACTGCTGATATGGTCCAGACGCAGGTCGCGCTGCTGGCCGTTCTGTTCGATGGTCAGATACTCAACGCGTTTCTTTTGCAGCAGGTCGATCGCCTTGGCCTCGATCACTTCTCCGTCGCGTAACTCCAGCTTCAGAATAAGTTTATGCTGACAGGCGAGTTCCAGGTTGTCGTAGTCATCGCAATTGATGGGTTGGTACTCATCATTCATCAACATAGTCGCTCACCAATAAGTTAGCGGCGGCAAAGGCCGCCTGTTCCCTAACGGAGGACGGTAGCGCGTGGTTCGCTGCGACATCGTCCAATGCCTTTAACGCACAAGCCAGCGCATCAGGCACGTAGCCAAGATCTCCACTGCCAATCTCGGCGTAAGTACGGCGTACTAACTCACAGTATTGTTGCACAGTTTCCTCCCTTAAGAACCTCTGCATCATCAAGACTACTATCGCGATGAGGCGCAGACTCTCGGAGTTTTATCCTATCCTAGACGACTATAGCACAGCTGTTATGGAGTTATCAGCACCCCGGCACGCCTTTCGCACTGCCGCAGCCTGGCCGCGCTGGCGGGGTTTGGCCCTGATCAAGTACACTGTCGCCGGATAATAACGAGGTCACCCATGGCGCTGAAAGCAACCATTTATAAAGCCGCGGTCAATATTGCTGATATGGATCGTCACTTCTACCACGACGCCACGCTGACGCTGGCGCAACACCCGTCCGAAAATGAGCAGCGCATGATGCTGCGACTGTTGGCCTGGATCTGCCACGCCGACGAGCGGCTGGTGTTCACCAAAGGGTTGAGCGCCGACGACGAGCCGGAGATCTGGCAGCGCAACGACCACAACGGGCTGGAAATGTGGATCGAGATGGGATTGCCCGACGAGAAACGCATCCGCAAGGCCTGCAACCAGTCGCCGCGCGTGGTCTTGTACGCTTACGGCGAGCGCGCCGCGCACGTTTGGTGGCAGGCGATGCAGGGAAAAGTGGCCGGCTACAAGAACCTGAGCGTGCGCTTCCTCGATGACGAACAGCTGGCGCGCCTGACGGCGCTGGCCAGCCGCACCATGACGCTGCAGGCAACGCTGCAGGAGGGAACTATTTGGCTGTCTGATGCTCAGAATAGTCTGGAAATCCAGTTTGCCGAGTGGCAGCAGGCACAGGTGTGACCGGTGCTGGAACTGTCAAGAAACGTAGCCATACCGGATAATGAGCTGGAATTGACGGCGATCCGCGCGCAGGGCGCGGGTGGCCAGCACGTGAACAAAACCTCAACGGCGATCCATTTGCGCTTTGACATCCGGGCATCCAGCCTGCCAGAGTATTATAAGGAAAGGCTGCTGGCGCTGAATCATCATCTCATTACCGCTGATGGCGTAGTGATTATCAAGGCGCAAGAGTATCGCAGTCAGGAATTGAATCGCGAAGCGGCGTTGGCCAGATTGGTCGCGCTGATTCAGCAGGCGATGGTGGTGGAAAAAACGCGCAAGGCGACCAAGCCGACCAAAGGGGCAAAATTGCGCCGTTTGGAAGGCAAGGCGCGTAAGGGCGCCACCAAGGCGCTGCGTGGCAAGGTTCGCACTTAGGAATACATGAACACAGTAGGAGAATAACTGTGAAGAAAATTACGGTAGCCCTGTTCTTGGCGGCAGGCGCACTCTCGTTGTTGGGATGCAACAATCATTATCAACCGAAGGAACAACCGCTGCAGGCGATGCCGCAGAGTTATCAAGGGGTGTTGCCTTGCGCCGATTGCGGCGGGCTGGATACGGCGCTGTTCCTGGATGAGGACGGCACCTTTGTGCTGCAGGAAACTTATCGCGGCACCAAAGACGGCGATCAGACCTTCGCCGACTACGGCAAATGGGCGCGCACCGCGGATAAGCTGGTGCTGACTGACAGCACCGGGGAAAAACGCTACTTCCGCCCGGTGGGCAAGAGTCTTGAGATGCTGGATCGCAGCGGCGCGCCGATCGCCTCCAAGCTGAATTATCGTCTGGAGCCGGTCGAGAAGCCATTGCCTAAAACGCCGATGGTGATGAAAGGCAGCTACACCTATATGGCCGACGCGGCGGTGTTCAAAGATTGCGCCACCGGCATCACGTTCCCGGTGGATAACAACATCGCGCTGGAGCAAGGTTACGCCAAAGCCAATAAGAATGCCGGTGAGCCGGTGTTTCTGACTTTCAACGCGCACTTCAGCGTGCAGCCGTCGATGGAAGAGGGGCAGATAGAGAAGGCGGTGGTGCCGGACGGTAAAATCGCGTTCGACCGCAGTAAAAGCTGCAGCAACAACTAACTTCCCCTGTCCCCATGGACATAAAAAAACCCGCCTAGGCGGGTTTTTTATTCGCTGACGCTCGGTGTTTAGCGTTTGATCTGGCCCAGCAGGAAATCAACGATTTCACCGGTTTTGATCATTTGCTTCTCGCCGACGCGGCGGTTTTTGTACTCGATCTCTTCGTTGTCGAGGTTACGGTCGCCGATAACGATAGAGTGCGGCACGCCGATCAGCTCCATATCCGCGAACATCACGCCCGGGCGCTCTTTGCGGTCATCGAGGATCACGTCGATGCCGTGGGAGCGCAGGGTGTTGTACAGCTCTTCGGCCAGCGCCTGCACGCGGAACGACTTGTGCATGTTCATCGGCAGAATAGCGACCTGGAACGGCGCGATGGCGTCTGGCCAGATAATGCCGCGTTCGTCGTGGTTCTGCTCGATGGCAGCGGCCACGACGCGCGTCACCCCGATGCCGTAGCAGCCCATGGTCAGCACCTGGTTGCGGCCGTCTTCACCCTGTACGGTCGCTTTCATCGCTTCCGAATACTTGGTGCCGAGCTGGAAGATATGGCCCACTTCGATGCCGCGTTTGATCAGAAGCGTGCCCTGACCGTCCGGGCTGGCGTCGCCTTCCACCACGTTACGGATGTCGGCCACCTGCGGCAGCGGCAGATCCCGCTCCCAGTTGATGCCGAAGTAGTGTTTGCCGTCGACGTTGGCGCCGGCGCCAAAGTCGCTCATCGCCGCTACGCTGCGGTCGGCAACCACCGGCATCTGCAGCTTGACCGGGCCGAGGGAACCCGGGCCGGCGCCGACGATGGCGCGGATCTCTTCTTCAGTGGCGAAGGTCAGCGGCGCGGCAACCTGCGCCAGCTTCTCGGCCTTGATTTCGTTCAGCTCGTGATCGCCGCGCACCAGCAGGGCGACCAGTTTATGGCCGCTCTCTTCGGTGGCGCGCACCATCAGCGTCTTCACGGTTTTTTCCACCGGCAGCTGGAATTGCTCGACCAGCTCGGCGATGGTTTTGGCGTTTGGCGTATCCACCAGGCGCAGCTCTTCGCTGGCCGCCGCGCGCGGCGCTGCCGGAGCGACCGCTTCCGCCAGCTCGATGTTGGCGGCGAAGTCGGAACCGGTGGAGAACACGATATCGTCTTCACCGCTGTCTGCCAGCACCTGGAATTCGTGCGACGCACTGCCGCCGATCGAGCCGGTATCGGCCTGCACTGGGCGGAAATCCAGTCCCATGCGGCTGAAGATTTTGCTGTACGCTTCGTACATCGCGTCGTAAGTCTCCTGCAGAGACTCCTGCGAGGTATGGAAGGAGTAGGCATCCTTCATCAGGAACTCACGGGAACGCATCACGCCGAAACGTGGGCGCACTTCATCACGGAACTTGGTCTGGATCTGGAAGAAGTTCAGCGGCAGCTGCTTGTACGAGCTGATCTCGTTGCGGATCAGATCGGTGATCACTTCTTCATGCGTCGGGCCCAGCACGAAAGGACGGTCGCCGCGGTCGACGAAGCGCAGCAGCTCGGGGCCGTATTGCTCCCAACGGCCGCTTTCCTGCCACAGGTCGGCAGGCTGAACCACCGGCATGGACACTTCGATCGCGTTAGCATTGTTCATTTCTTCGCGAACGATGTTTTCAACCTTTTTCAGAACGCGCAGGCCGGTCGGCAGCCAGGTGTAAAGACCGGAGGCCAGCTTGCGGATCATCCCGGCGCGCAGCATCAGCTGGTGGCTGATCACTTCGGCGTCGGCAGGTGTCTCCTTCAGAGTGGAGAGCAGATATTGGCTAGTACGCATGGTGTTTTGGTTCCGTTAGAACTGCAAATTGCATCGGGCTGCCAGAGTGGCGGCCAAAAAGTGATTTAGTTTACCAGCGCGAGCGGGTCGCCAAAAGAGAGGCGGCGGAATTTTAACGCGGGTCGAGCGCCAGCACTTCGGTGTGGCCGTCCACGACGCGCCAGCGCACGTTGAAATCCAGCAGCCAGACGGCGTAATCCCGTTCGACGTCCTCTCCTTTACGATAGGCGGGACGGGGGTCCTGTGCCAGCACCTGGCTGATAAAACGCCTTAATTGCGGGTAGCGCGCCTGATGTTGCTGCAGCTGCTGTTCCGCCTGCGGCGCGAAACGCACCGGCATATCGCCGGCGGGCGCGGCCTGGGCAAAGCCGGCGCGGGCCTGCGGTTGGCTCTCGGCGAACGGCAGATAAGGCTTGATGTCCACCACCGGGGTGCCGTCGACCAGATCGAGGCTGCCCAGTTCCAGCGCCACTTCCCCGTTTTTCACCCGTACGCCTTTGAGCTCAATGAGCGACATGCCGAGCGGATTGGGGCGGAAGGTGGAGCGGGTGGCGAACACGCCCATGCGGGCATTGCCGCCTAAACGCGGTGGGCGTACCGTCGGGCGCCAGCCGCCTTCCATGGTTTGATGGAAAATGAACATCACCCACAGATGGCTGAAATCGCTGAGACCGCGAACCGCTTCCGCCTGGTTGTAGGGCGGCAGCAGCAGCAGTTCGCCGCCACCGTCTTCGACCAGCCCCGGTTGGCGGGGCACGGCGAATTTCTCTTTATACGGCGAGCGGATCACGCCGATCTGCTCGAAAACGAATTCGGTCATTTAGACGAGACGTTAAGCGCCGAGCCCTGGCAAACGGCCTGCTGGTAACAACCGGCGACGCCGCTGACAATCTGGCAGTCGTGCAGCAGCACGGCGTTGGCCTTCATGTAAGACGCACGGATTTGCATGCGTTTACGGGCGGTAGCCAGATTCGGTGGGGAGTCTTGTACGGTGGTTTGGCACGATTCGCCGGACACTTCACCCAGATCGCGGAACGGTTTACCCACGAGTTCTTCTGCACTTTTATACAGTTTTACCGGAGCGGGGCGGGCGGCCGGCGTGGTCTTGGCCGGGGCGGTCGTGGTCGGCTTGCTGGTGCTGTTTGTTGAGGATGGCGCGATACGTTGCGATGAACATCCGGCCAGCGCGAGCGCTAACAAACAGAGAGGTAAAACACGCATTGAGATTCCTCTGCCTTAATGAAAGTGGCGCTATTGAAGCAATCTATGGCGGAAATAACAAGACGGGCCTTGGCCCGTCTTGCAATTATAGGAATAAAATTGGTGAATAAGCGCTTACCAGCCTTTCACGGCACCGCCGTTGAAGATTTTGTTGGCGGCGGCGTCAACTTCGTCAGACTGGTAGGCCTGAACGAATTTCTTCACGTTTTCCGCGTCTTTATTATCTTCGCGCGCAACCAGCAGGTTGACGTAAGGCGAGTCTTTATCTTCCACAAACAGACCGTCTTTCGCCGGCGTCAGGCCGATCTGGCTGGCATAGGTGGTGTTGATCACCGCCAGCGCGATCTGCTGATCGTCCAGAGAGCGCGGCAGCTGAGGGGCTTCCAGCTCAACCAGCTTCAGGTTTTTCGGATTCTCGGTCACGTCCAGTACGGTCGGCAGCAGGCCAACGCCGTCTTTCAGTTTAATCAGACCGACTTTCTGCAGCAGCAGCAGCGAACGGCCCAGGTTGGTCGGATCGTTCGGCAGTGCGATCTGAGAACCCTCTTTCAGTTCGTCCAGCGATTTGATTTTCTTGGAGTAACCGGCGATCGGGTAAACAAAGGTGTTGCCGACCGGCACCAGCTTGTAGCCGCGATCTTTGATTTGCTGATCCAGATACGGTTTGTGCTGGAAGGCGTTCAGGTCGATATCGCCTTTGCTCAGCGCTTCGTTAGGCAGCACGTAGTCGTTGAAGGTGACCAGCTCAACGTCCAGACCGTATTTCTCTTTCGCCACTTTCTGCGCCACTTCGGCCACTTGCTGTTCAGCGCCGACGATCACGCCGACCTTGATGTGGTTTGGATTCTTTTCATCCTGGCCGCAGCCCGCCAGAGCCAGAGTGCCGATCAGTGCGCCAATTGTCGCGATGGATTTAAATGTTAACGACATATCCCTTCCTCATTAGACTCGCATTAATATGCTGTGAAACTATTTATGGGTAACGGCTTTGACGATGCGATCGCCGCAGAATTGGATCAGATAAACCAAAACTACCAGTAATACTAATACGGTATTCATAACTGTGGCGTTATAACCGATATAACCGTATTGGTAACCGATTTGGCCCAGGCCGCCGGCGCCGACCGCGCCGCCCATGGCGGAGTAGCCCACCAGGGTGATCAGGGTGATGGTCGCGGCGTTGACCAGGCCCGGCAGGGCCTCCGGCAGCAGCACTTTCTTGATGATCTGCATCGGCGTGGCGCCCATGGCGCGCGCCGCTTCCACCAGACCGGACGGGATCTCCAGCAGGGCGTTTTCCACCATGCGCGCGATGAACGGCGCGGCACCGACGGTCAGCGGCACGATCGCCGCTTGCAGACCGATCGAGGTGCCGACGATCATGCGGGTAAACGGAATCATCCAAACCAACAGGATAATGAACGGGATGGAACGGAAGATGTTCACCAGCCCGGACAGGATCTTATACAGCGAATTGTTGGCGATGATCTGCCCCGGGCGGGTGACATACAGCAGCACGCCTACCGGCAGACCGAGCACGAAACCGAAAAAGCCGGAGACAAAGGTCATCATGACGGTTTCCCACACGCCACGCGCCATCAACCACATCATTGCCTCAGACATAACCCAGAACCTCTACTTTTACCTGATTTTCTTGCAGGAACTTAATCGTCGCCAGCGCGTCTTCGTCGCTGCCGTGCAGCTCCGCCAGCATCACGCCGAATTTCACGCCGCCGGCATAATCCATCTGGGCGCTGATAATGTTGTTGTTCACGTTGAAGCGGCGAGCGGCTTCAGACAGCAGCGGCGCATCGACCGACTGACCGGTGAACTCCAGGCGCAGCAGCGGCTGACGGTCGCCCTGACGCTCCGGCGACAGGCGCGCGGCGTAGTCGTCCGGGATATCCAGATGCAGCGTGGACTGAATGAACTGTTGGGCCAGCGGTGTTTTCGGGTGCGAGAACACTTCGCTGACGCTGTCTTTTTCGATCAGCTGCCCCTGGCTGATGACCGCGACCTGGTCGCAGATGCGTTTCACCACGTCCATTTCATGGGTGATGAGCAGAATGGTCAGGCCCAGACGGCGGTTGATGTCTTTCAGCAGTTCCAGGATGGAACGGGTGGTGGCCGGATCCAGCGCGCTGGTGGCCTCGTCGCACAGCAGCACTTTAGGGTTGCTGGCCAGCGCGCGCGCGATCGCCACACGCTGTTTCTGGCCGCCGGACAGGTTGGCCGGGTAGGCGTCGTGCTTGTCCGCCAGGCCGACCAGTTCCAGCAGTTCGGTCACGCGCTTTTTGATCTCGGCGCGCGGCGTATTGTCCAGCTCCAGCGGCAACGCCACGTTGCCGAACACCGTACGGGAAGAGAGCAGGTTAAAGTGCTGGAAGATCATGCCGATTTGGCGACGGGCGCGCGTCAGTTCGCTTTCCGACAGAGACGTCAGATCCTGGCCATCGACCAGCACCTGGCCGGAGGTGGGGCGCTCAAGCATGTTGGCGCAGCGGATCAGCGTGCTTTTACCGGCGCCGGAGGAACCGATGACGCCATAGATTTGCCCGGCAGGAACGTGAAGGGTCACGTCAGAGAGCGCGGTAATGGTGCGCGAACCCTGCTGGAACACTTTAGTGATGTTAGAAAGTTTAATCATATTCTTCTTATTTTAGCGTGGTTGCCCGTGGCTAGATAAAAGTAAACCTCGGCGTGGAACCAAGGTATGCCTCAGATGTTAAGGCGTCTAGACGTCTAAGTCAACGACCAACGACGTTCTCCGGCGTTCTCAGCGTGGGGTAAAACATGCGATACTGTCAGCGTATACAGGCCCTCAGGAGCAAAGCGGTGACACAAAGCGTTCCAGCAATTTTTCTCGATCGTGACGGCACGATTAATGTTGACCATGGCTATGTCCATGAAATCGACAACTTCCACTTTATCGACGGCGTGATCGACGCCTGTCGCGAGCTCAAAAAGATGGGCTTCGCGCTGGTGATGGTGACCAACCAGTCCGGCATTGCGCGCGGCAAGTTCAGCGAAGACCAGTTTATGTACCTGACCGAGTGGATGGACTGGTCGCTGGCCGATCGCGACGTCGACTTCGACGGCATCTATTTCTGCCCGCATCATCCGGAGGCGGCAGTAGAAGCGTATCGCCAGGTGTGCGACTGCCGTAAGCCGCAGCCGGGCATGTTGCTGCAAGCGCAGCAGGAATTGAACATCGATATGGCCGCTTCTTATATGGTGGGCGATAAACCGGAAGACATGCAGGCGGCGATCGCGGCCGGCGTCGGCACCAAGGTGCTGGTGCGTACCGGCAAGCCGGTGACGGAGCAGGGCGAAAAGCTGGCCGATTGGGTGCTAAACAGCCTGGCTGACCTGCCGGCAGCCATCAAAAAGCGGGTTTAATAGGCGTTACGAATGAATAGTGAGCGGTCAGATAAAAAATGCATATTAACGCTTGTCATTCTGAACCGGCTCCCTATAATGCGCCTCCATCGACACGGAACATGTGAACAACTTCACAGAGTGTCCGGGGGTCGCAGAGAAAAAATCCTGAAAATTAGGGTTGACTCTGAAAGAGGAAAGCGTAATATACGCCACCTCGAGTTAGCAAGCGAAAGCGCCTAACTCACTGCTCTTTAACAATTTATCAG
>NZ_CAJCKE010000036.1:0-33657 GCF_903970925.1 Serratia sp. ME47
CCCGCGCCCAGCGCCGTCATCACTACCGCCTGCGTCACCGGATAGGTGCCGGCGGCGCGGCCGGTTTTGATCTGCTCAAGCCACCAGACCACCTGGGGCTCATCACAGATGGCCGCCGTCATTTCCGCCAGCTTCTTTCCCATCCTCACCACCATGCTGCGGCTTTCTTCATTTAGCTTGCGGTTGAACAGCGCCCAGTCGTGCCCGATAACCGCCTCGCGATCGCCCCCCTGCAGCGCCCGGCAGGCCGCCGCGACCGCCCGGCCGTCGCCGCCCGCCGCCTGTTGCAAAGCGGTGCGGGTGAACGATTTCAGCGTGTCGACATCGCGCACGATGCCGGCCTGGATCGCCGACTCGACGCCATTGGAAAAGGCAAACGCTCCCACCGGCAGCACCGAGTCGGCAAACTGCAGGATGCGAATCAGCTGAACAGCGTTCATTTCAATTTGATCACATGCTGACCGAGGAATGGGCTGTCAACATGCACATGGGTGGCGGAGTCCTCCGCGCCGCCGAACAGCAGGCGCGCTTCGGGCTGGGTCAGATGCGGCAAAATGCTTTCGCCCTTCACGAACGAATAAGGTAGCGCATGAAAGCCGTGGGTTTTCATCACCGAATCCATCACCTTGGTCGCCACCGTCAGCGGAATAAAGATGCGATTCCCTTTGATGACCGATTTCCAGTGCTGATTGCCCAGCGCATGCCCCAGTTCGAACGCGGTCTTCAGCACCGTCGCCATATCGGTCGCCAGCAGCGACTCAAGATGGATTACCATCACATCGCGCAGGTTCATCTGCACCACCACCGCGCTGCGGTTCGCTTCGTCCCAAAGCAGCACATCGCCGTCGGCCAGCACCTGGTGACGATCGAGGGAAATGCCGAGATCCTGACCATCGCGGGTGGTTTTGCGACAGCGGCTTTTCTGCGCCTCCCACTGCGAGAGCGCCAGCACGTCCAGCGAGGCGTGTTGCAAGCGCTCACGCCAGACGGCATCCCGTTTGATATTGCCGAGTATCTTTTCAATCACGATCATGAGCGGCGGTTCCTAGCTGAAGAAGTAGCGTTGATTAAGCACGGCGGTGGCGATCGGCTTCACCGTGGCGTGTTCGCCGTTGACCTTGACGGCGAAGGTTTCGGGGTCCACCTCGATGTGCGGCGTTTCCGCGTTGCGCACCATGTCCTGCTTGGAGATCGCGCGGCAGTTATGCACCGCCATCACCTGCCGCTCCAGCCCCAGTTTCTCTTTGATGCCGTCGTGTAATGCCGCGCCGGAGACGAAGGTGACGCAGGTTTCCTGCAGCGATTTGC
This sequence comes from Serratia sp. ME47, assembly GCF_903970925.1. NCBI lineage: Bacteria > Pseudomonadati > Pseudomonadota > Gammaproteobacteria > Enterobacterales > Yersiniaceae > Serratia > Serratia sp. ME47. Next base: position 1,309 of record NZ_CAJCKE010000036.1, read on the forward strand.
CCATGGCGCCGAACATCGGTCGGTAGAACGTGGGCTGCGGCGTCGGCAACGACGCGTTGGGATCGCCCATCACCGCCCAGTTAATCATCCCGCCCTTGATCACCAGCTTCGGCTTGGCGCCGAAGAAGCGCGGCTCCCACAGCACCAGATCGGCCATCTTGCCGACCTCGACCGACCCCAGCACGTGGCTGATGCCCTGCGCGATCGCCGGGTTGATGGTGATCTTCGCCACGTAGCGCAGCACGCGGAAGTTATCGTGTTCCGCCGCATCTTCCGGCAGCTTGCCGCGCGCGGCTTTCATCGCGTGCGCCGTCTGCATCACCCGCAGCCAGTTTTCGCCAACCCGCCCCATCGCCTGGGAGTCGCTGGAAAACATCGACAGCACGCCCATGTCGTGCAGCACGTTTTCCGCGGCGATGGTTTCCGGCCGCACCCGGCTTTCAGAAAACGCCACGTCGGCCGGCACATTGGGGTTGAGGTTGTGGCACACCATGATCATATCGAACAGTTCGGCCTGACTGTTGATGCCGAACGGCAGCGTGGGGTTGGTGGAGCTCGGCAAGACGTTCATCTGCGCGGCGACCTTGATGATATCCGGCGAGTGCCCGCCGCCGGCGCCTTCGGTGTGGAAGGTGTGGATAGTGCGCCCTTCGAAGGCGTCGATGGTGTCCTCGACGTAGCCGCCCTCGTTCAGGCTGTCGGTATGCACCGCCACCTGAATATCCATGTCGTCGGCCACCCGCAGCGCGTGGCGCAGCGCGGAGTTGGTGGCGCCCCAGTCCTCATGCACCTTCAACCCGGCCACGCCGGCGGCGATCTGTTCGACCAGCGGCGCAGCGTGCGAAGCGTGCCCCTTGCCGAGCATCCCCACGTTGACCGGCATGCTCTCAAAGGCGCGCAGCATGCGGTGGATATGCCAGGGCCCGGCGGTCACCGTGGTGCCGTTGGAACCGTCGGTCGGCCCGACGCCGCCGCCGAAGAAGGTCGTCACGCCGTTGGAGAGCGCATGTGCGGCCTGCTGCGGCGAAATGAAATGAATGTGCGTATCGATGCCGGCGGCGGTCAGGATCAGGTGTTCGCCCGAGATGGCGTCGGTGCTGACGCCCACCACCATGCCGGGCGTGACGCCGTTCATCATCGCCGGGTTGCCGCTTTTGCCAATGCCGGCGATCAGGCCGTTTTTAATGCCGACGTCCGCCTTGATCACCCCTTGCCGGGCGTCCAGAATGGTCACATTGGTAATGACCAGATCCAACACATTGTCGCTGGTTAATCGGTTATCGGCGCCCATGCCGTCGCGCAGCGACTTACCGCCGCCGTAGACCGATTCCTCACCGTAACCGCGCAGATCTTTTTCTATTTCAATAAACAGTTGCGTATCGCCCAAGCGAATTTTATCGCCGGTGGTCGGGCCGAACAGCCCGGCATATTCCTGCCTGGAGATCGTTGGCATGCTTTATTCCTCGTCCGTCTTGATGGGCGCCTGATCGCGGTTTTTATAACCCAGCTCAATAGCTCGCTTTACATCTATAGTTTTCTTTACTCTTTCACCGGCGGCTACCGGGCTGTCGCCCGCCCAACCGTCCACCAGATTATTAAAACCATAAACCGTTTGCTTGCCGCCGATGGCAATAAGCGCCACCTCGATTTCATCGCCGGGTTCAAAACGGATCGCCGTCGTGGCGGTGATATTTAACCGTTTGCCAAAGGCGGCGGCGCGATCGAACTGCAGCGCTTTGTTGGCTTCGAAGAAATGAAAGTGTGAGCCGACCTGAATAGGCCTGTCGCCGGTGTTGCGCACCGTTAAAATAACCGTCTCGCGATCTTCATTGAAGGTGATGGGACTTTCGGACAGGATATAGCCGCCTGGCGGCACGTGCTTTTCTTTGTCATGCTTTTTCATCGGAATACCTGTGCTGATAAGATTCGTCCATGGGATTCAGGAAGGCCATCGGCGCTTATTGAATAGGATCGTGCACCGTCACCAGGCGGCTGCCGTCGCTGAATATCGCCTCGACCTGCACATGCGGGATCAAGTCCGCCACGCCGTCCATGACGTCATCGCGGCTCAAAACCTGCCGCGTGTCGTTCATGACTTCTTCCAGCGTTTTTCCCTCGCGGGCGCCCTCCAGCGCCGCGGTGGTAATAATGGCCACCGCCTCGGGATAATTAAGCTTTATCCCTCTGGATTTTCGTTTTAATGCGACGTCAGCCAGGGTATAGACCATCAGCTTTTCGATTTCTCTTGGCGTTAATTGCATGGAGCACTCCGATCTCGATAGAAATAATCAGACAAAGTGAGGCCAAAGGTTACTTATAGTTAATAACCTTGCGTTATTTATTTACGATTGTCCGACACTCGAATAATCTAGGGGGTAATATTGAGATAATCAACCCGCTGCTTTATTCAAACCCAAGCATGAGCTATCCCATTTCCTAAAAAAGTAACGGCGACGTGATAGTTTTTATCGATAAAAAGTCTTTTTTCATCTTCCCACTCCCACAATAAAACGATCAAAAAAAGAACGGATGGCGTTTTTTTATTTTAATTACCATCATGAAAGCCAGATAAATAAGCACTGTCCTTATGGATGGCGTTAATATTAAAGACATGTAACCAACGGTCATAAAATATAATTAAATTTACAAATAAGAAGCGAGTGAAAATACCTTTTTAGTTAAAAACAATTTATCTATTCTGTTACTGATGCCAATAAGTTATTAAAAAAAACCCGGCCGCAGCCGGGTTTGCCTCATTACTGTCGGGCTCTTCAGCCTTGCTGACGAATGCGCGCCAACAGCGCGTCGATATGCTCGATTTGCGGCGCATTGACGATCAGCGTGCGCCCCAAACCCAGCGCATGACGCTGACAGTCGAGGCGCATGTCGGCGTCGGCGATGCTGTCCAGATCGGCGACGTGCGCCAGGCCGATAGTGCGCCGAATCAGCTCTGTGCCGCAGTACCCTACCGCATCAGTCCAGACCTGCTGCAGGAACTGCTCGGCGTAACCCGGCGTCGCCAGCGCCGCATCGCGGCTTTGCTGATGGCACAGCGCCAGGAAACGATCGGCAAAGATCAGCCACAGCTCGCGCACATCCTGCAGACGCTGCTCGCGCCCGGCGGCGGCGTCGCGCGGCCCGAACAGCCCAGGCTGGCCGCAATAGTTGAGCAGCAGATTGCCTAACGCAGTGCCGACATCAAAACCGATCGGGCCGTAGAAACCGAATTCAGCGTCGATCGCTTTCAATCGCCCTTCCGCCACGAAAATTGAACCGCTGTGGATATCCCCGTGCAACAACGCCTCCGCCTTGCTGAGAAAGCGGTGTTTCAGGCCGGCGACCGCCAGCTTCAGCGGCGCATCCTCACGCAGCGCCTGCACCTGCGGCAACAGCGCCGCCTCGAACTGATTACGCTCGTGGTCGATATAGGGATCGGTAAAGAACAGATCTTCGGTGATCTGGCACAGCTCGGGGTTGGTGAAACGGCTGACTTCCGCTTTTTTCTGCTGCGCCGACTGATAAAAATCGGAGGTGTGGAACAGCGTCTGCGCCAGGTATTCCGCCAGCTGACCGGCCGCCAGCGGATGATAGTTCCCCTGCACCAGTTCGCTGCGCCAGATGCGATGATCGGAGAGATCTTCTTGCACCATCACCGCCAACTCGGGATCGTGGTGCAGGACTTTTACCGTATGTCGCGGGCAGAAACCGCCGTGGATCAACAGCGTTTCCGCTTCGATGCGCGCCCGATCCAGCGTCAGCGGCCAGGATTCGCCCACGCAGCGCACGTACGGCAACGCCTGTTTGACGATCACCCGGCTCACGCCTTCGCGATCGCGGATCTTGAACACTAGGTTCAGGTTGCCGTCGCCGATCTCGTCGGCGCTCACCAGCGCCTGCGGATCGGCCACCTGCCCGTATTGGCGAGCATATTCAACGGCATCGGCAGCCGTAAACGTACGATAAAGCGACATTCCCCAACCCCTCTGTTCTCTCTCGCTGCCCCCAGCGATTCTGTTTATTTAGACGTAAAAGCATTTGGACGTCTATACATCTGGAAGTCATGTTGGCAGAATAGCGTTTCAGATGCAATAACCTCGCAACAAGGAATTAACCGCCGATGCAAGCGCTTAACACCACCAGTTTGACCCTGCGGGACAACCGCCTTTGGATCCTCGATCAGCAAGCCCTGCCGCAGGAAAAGCGGTGGCGCGCCTGCGACAGCGTGGAGGAGTTGGTCGGGCACATTCACAGCCTGCGGGTGCGCGGCGCGCCGCTGATCGGGCTGTCCGCCAGCCTGCTGTTGGCGCTGCTGGCGGAACGCGGTGTGCCGCGCGCCGAGCTGGAACAGGCGCTGCACACGCTGCGCGCCGCCCGCCCGACGGCGGTTAACCTGATGAACAATCTGGATCGCATGAAGCTGGCGCTGGCGGAGCCGGACTGGGCGCCGGCGATGGTGAACGAAGCGCTGCGGCTGGTGGAGGAAGATCGCCGGCTGTGCGATCGCATCGCCGATCACGGCGCTGGGCTGGTCAAGCCCGGCAGCCGCCTGCTGACCCACTGCAATACCGGCGGGTTGGCCACCGCCGGCGTCGGCACCGCCATCGGCGTGCTGCTGCGTGCCCACCAGCAGGGCAAAGTGCAACAGGTATGGGTTGATGAAACCCGGCCGCTGCTGCAGGGCGGCCGTCTGACCGCCTGGGAACTGGGCGAGCTGGGCATTCCCTATCGTCTGATCTGCGATTCGATGGCCGCCAGCCTGATGGCGCAGGGCCAGGTCGATGCGGTGTGGGTCGGCGCGGATCGCATCGCCGCCAACGGCGACGTCGCCAACAAGATTGGCACCTACAGCCTGGCGGTGCTGGCGCACTACCATGGCATTCCATTCTATGTGGCTGCCCCGCATACCACCCACGATCCGCACTGTCCGGACGGCGCCGCCATCCCGATCGAGCAACGCGCGGCGGCCGAAGTCACCGGCGTTTCAGGCAGCTTCGGCGCCTGCCAGTGGGCGCCGGCCGATGCGCCGGTCTGCAATCCGGCGTTCGACGTCACGCCGGCCAAGCTTATCAGCGGGTGGGTGTTCGACAGCGGCGTGATCACGCCGCAGCAGGTTGAAGCGGGGATTTTCCAGCGGGCGCTGGGTTAACGCCCGCCGGTTGACGATCAGTCCAGGCGCGGATAGGCATCGGCGATCGTGTCGCCGGTGAAGTGCGCCACCCAGCCTTCCGGGTTGTCAAATACCCGGATCGCGGTAAAGTGCGGCGCCGAGCCCATATCGAACCAGTGACGGGTGTTGGCCGGCACCGAGATCAGATCGTTCTTTTCGCACAGGATCTGGAAGATCTTGCTGTCCAGATGCAGGCAAAACAGCCCCGCCCCTTCAACGAAAAAGCGGACTTCATCCTCGCCGTGCGTGTGTTCGGACAGGAATTTTTCGCGCAGCGCCTGACGCTGCTCGTGATCCGGCCGCATGCTGATCACGTCCCAACTCTGGTAGCCCTTTTCCGCCACCAGCCGGTCGATCTCATGCTGGTAGGCGGCGATCACCGCCTCCGGCTGCGGGTTGTCGCCCAACTCGCGATCCGCCTGCCAACGCTCAAAGCGCACGCCGATCTGCGCCAGCTGGCGCTGGATTTCCTGCGCGTCGCGGCTCTGCCACAGCGGCTGCTGCGGTGCTGTATCACTGAAAATGGTCAATCCACTCATGAGACAAACTCCCCTAAATCGATGTGATCAAAACGGCTGACCTGCGGATGCCGGCTCTGTGCGTCCGCCTCATCGCGGATCAGCTGGCAGGTATGCCAGCCGGCGGCCTGCGCGGCGTCCAGCTCCTGGTGAATATCGGACAGGAACAGCAGTTCGTCGGGCGCGATGCCGATAGCCTGCGCGATGTTGCGGTACGACGCGGTTTCACGCTTGGCGCCGACGCGGGTGTCGAAATAGCCGCTGAACAGCGGCTGCAGATCGCCGGCGTCGCTGTGGCCGAACAGCAGCTTTTGCGCCTCCACCGAACCGGAAGAATAAACGTAAAGCTTCAGCCCCTGGCGCTGCCAGGCAGCCAACTGCCCGGCGACCTCCGGATAAAGATGTCCGCGGAAGTCGCCCTCGCGATAGCCGCTGCGCCAGATGATGCCCTGCAGCGCCTTGAGCGCGGTGGATTTGCGATCTTCATCCATAAAGCGATACAGCGCGGCGATCAGCGCATCGAGATCCGCCTGCGGCTGGTCTATTTCAGCGCGCAGCGCCGCCAACGGCGCGGCGACTTCGCTCTCCGTGGCGTGACGGCGTACAAATTCCGCCAGCCGCTCGCGGGCATAGGGAAACAGCACCTGATGCACGAAGCGAATATCGCTGGTGGTGCCTTCAATATCGGTTACGATAGCGCGGATCATTTCGCCTCCAGCAAGCGACGTTGCAGTTCACACTGGAACAGGAATTCCAGCCCTTCGAGATGGCGGCGGGCTTCCGCCACCTGGCTTCCCCAGCAATAGAGACCGTGGCCGCGCACCAGAAAACCGTACTGCAGCGGCGTGACCTCGGCATAGGCCGCGACGCGCGACGCCAGCCGGGGAATGTCCTGATCGTTATCGAAAATAGGGATCGCCACGCTGTCCAGGTGGCTGCGCTGACCGGCGAGCGACTTTTGCATTTCATACCCCTGCAGCACCAACGCATCGCCGCGTTCCACCCGCGACAACACGGTGGCGTTGACGGAATGGGTATGCAACACCGCGCCAAGATGCGGGTACAAACGATAGAGCAGCGTATGCAGCCCGGTTTCCGCCGACGGCGTACGGCCGCTCGGCACGTGATTGTCAGCGATATCCACCCGCAGAAAATCGGCGGCGCTCAGACTCCCTTTGTCTTTGCCGGACTCGGTGACCAGGCACTGGCGTTCGTCGAGGCGCAGCGACATGTTGCCGCCGGTCGCCGGACACCAGCCTTTGTCGCCAATCCAGTGGCAGGCCGCCAGTAATGCGGTAAGTTGCGGATTCTCCGTCATTGTTATCGTTTCCCGTTCGGTATAGCGGTCAGCAGGTGAGGCTTAGCCGGCTGCGCGACAGGCTAAGCACTTTTTCGCATTTAGCCATCTAAGCGTCTTGATTGCCAAATACTAGCATCGTGTTATATTGACGGCAATATAAGCGCCTGGAGTATTCACCTGCTATGAGCACTTCCGCATTGATTCCCGACAGTAAACTGCCTGCCCTGGGCACCACCATCTTCACCCAAATGAGCGCGCTGGCGCAGCAGCATCAGGCGATCAACCTGTCGCAGGGCTTTCCTGATTTTGACGGGCCGGACTACCTGAAAGCACGCCTGGCCTGGCACGTCGCCCAGGGCGCCAACCAATATGCGCCAATGACCGGCGTGGCGGCGCTGCGCGAAGCCATCGCCGACAAAACCGCCGAGCTGTATGGCTGGCAGCCGGATGCCGGCAGCGAAGTGACCGTCACCGCCGGTGCCACCGAAGCGCTGTTCGCCGCCATCACCGCGCTGGTGCGCCCCGGCGATGAGGTGGTCTGTTTCGATCCGAGCTACGACAGCTACGCGCCGGCGGTGACGCTGGCCGGCGGCGTACTCAAACGCCTCGCCCTGCAGCCGCCCGCATTTGCCGTGGATTGGCAACGGTTCGCCGCCGCGCTGTCGCCGCGCACCCGTCTGGTGATCGTCAATACGCCGCACAACCCGTCCGCCACCGCCTGGCAGGCGGAAGACATGCAGCAGCTGTGGCACGCCATCGCCGAACGCGAGATCTACGTGCTCAGCGACGAAGTCTACGAACACATCTGCTTCGCCAAAGGCGGGCACGCCAGCGTGTTGGCCCACCCACAATTGCGCCAACGGGCGATCGCGGTGTCCTCCTTCGGTAAAACCTTCCACATGACCGGCTGGAAAGTGGGTTACTGCGTGGCGCCCGCCGCGCTGAGCGCCGAGGTGCGCAAGGTGCATCAATACCTGACCTTCTCGGTCAACACCCCGGCGCAGCTGGCGCTGGCGGATAACCTGCGCGCCGAGCCAGAGCACTGGCGACAGCTGCCGGCATTCTACCGCGCCAAGCGCGACCGCTTCGTGCAAGCGCTGGCGAGCAGCCGACTGGAAATTTTACCCTGCGCGGGTACATACTTCTTGCTGGCGGACTACAGCGCCATCTCCGATCTGGACGATGTGGCGTTCTGCCATTGGTTAACCGAGCACGTGGGCGTGGCGGCCATTCCGCTGTCGGTCTTCTGTGCCGATCCTTTCCCCCATAAATTGATCCGGCTGTGCTTCGCTAAACAGGACGCCACGCTGGATGCAGCTGCGGAGCGGTTATGTCGACTTTAAAAATTACCCTGTTGCAGCAACCTCTGGTCTGGCGCGACGGCCTCGCTAACCTGGCCGCCTTCGACGCGTTGCTGGCGCCGATCGTCGGGCGCGATCTCATCGTCTTGCCGGAAATGTTCACCACCGGTTTTGCCATGGATGCCGGCGAGAGCGCCCTGCCCGAACAGCAGGTGATCGACTGGCTGCACGGCTGGGCGGTGAAAAGCCACGCGTTGATCGGCGGCAGCGTGGCGCTGAAAACCGCCGAAGGCGCGGTCAATCGCTTCCTGCTGGTGGAGCCGGGCGGCCAGGTGCATGCCTATGATAAACGCCATCTGTTCCGCATGGCCGGCGAACACCTGCACTATCAGGCCGGCAACCGGCGCGAAATCGTCGAGTGGCGCGGCTGGCGCATTCTGCCGCAGATCTGCTACGACCTGCGTTTCCCGGTCTGGGCGCGCTATCAGCAGGATTACGATCTGGCGCTGTACGTCGCCAACTGGCCGGCGCCGCGCAGCCGCCATTGGCAAACGCTGCTGGCGGCGCGGGCGATTGAAAATCAGGTGTATGTGGCGGGCTGCAACCGGGTGGGCGACGATCCGAACGGCCTGAACTACAGCGGAGACAGCCTGATCATCAGCCCGCAGGGCGAGATCCTGGCGGATGCCGAGCCCGGCGCAGCCGCGCGGCTGGACGCCGAGCTGTCGCTGGAAACCCTGCAGAGTTACCGCAGCGCCTTCCCGGCCTGGCGCGATGCCGACAGCTTTCTGCGTCTTGACTGAATTCCCGGCACCTTAGCCGATAACGCAAGGAGAAGTGATATGGATATGACGACACTCTTGCTCTATATCGTGGCCGTCGCGGCGGTCACCATTACGCCGGGCCCAACCATGCTGTTGGCGCTCAATAACGGCGCCACCAAAGGCAAACGCGTCGCCGCCTGCGGCATTGCCGGTGCGGCGCTGTCCGACCTGCTGTTGATCGGTGCCGTCGGCTGCGGCTTAGGGGCAATACTGCAAGCTTCCGAACTGCTTTTCACGCTGGTCAAATGGGCCGGCGCCGCTTATTTGTTCTATCTAGCCTGCCAACTGTGGCGCGCGCCGCTTGGCACCCCGCAGGCAGCACAGAACGCGATGCCCGGCGCCCGCAACGGCCGCGCCGCGTTTATGCGCTCGCTGCTGGTCGCACTCTCCAACCCCAAAGGACTGCTGTTCTTTTCCGCCTTTCTGCCGCAGTTCATCCAGCCAGCGGGCGACGTAGCGCTGCAATACGTGATTCTCGCTTTGGTGACCGCCCTGATCGATATCGCTCTGATGAGTCTCTACGCGCTTGGCGGCCACCATGCTATGCGTATATTTTCCGGCCGCGCTCTGCGCTGGCTAAACCGCACCTGCGCCGGACTGCTGGCCGGATTGGCCATCGCCCTGAGCTTCTATCGTCGTAACGCGTCATCTTAGGAAGTCTCATACCCTCATCTTAGCTCCCAGCCGGCGATCGTCAGGCAATAGGCCTGGATCGCCAGCGCTACGTCAGCCTGCCGCACCGCTTCAGCCGGATGATGGCTGACGCCGCCGGCGCAACGCACGAACAGCATGCCGACCGGCCATTGCGCCGCCACGGCGATGGCGTCATGACCGGCGCCGCTCGGCAGCGCCAGACTCTGCCCCTGTACCTGCTCGACGGCCGCCTGCCAGCGGCGCTGCAGATCGCCATCGCAGGCGGTGGCGTCAATGCGGTAAAACTCCTCGCTGGCGAAGCGCGCTCCGCGGCGTGCGCAGATCGTCTGCGCCTGCGCCAGCAACGTCGCCAACAGCGCCGCCAGCGGCGCATCCTGCGGGCCGCGCACGTCGAGCGTCAATCGCACTTCGCCCGGGATCACGTTGGCCGCGCCCGGCAGGCTCTCGATGCAGCCGACGGTGGCCACTAGATGCGGATCGGCTGCGCGGGTCAACGTTTCAACCGCCGTTATCCATTCCGCCGCGGCCGCCAGCGCGTCTTTGCGCTGCCCCATCGGCACCGTACCGGCATGGCCCGCTTCTCCGCTAAAGACGCAGTTAAGCCGACGCGCGCCGTTGATCGCCGTCACCACCCCCAGCGCCAGGTCGGCCGCCTCCAGACATGGGCCCTGTTCGATATGCAATTCCAGATAAGCGCGGATTTCCTGCGGCGCGCGGCGCGCCTGCGCGATCGCCGTCGGCTCCAGCCCGAAGTCGCGCATGGCCTGCGCGATGCTCACCCCGTCCGCGTCAGTCTGCGCCAGCCATTCCTGCGGCCATTGGCCGGTCAAGCCGCGGCTGCCCAGCAACGTCACGCCGAAGCGAGCGCCCTCTTCGTCGGCAAAGCCGATCACCTCCAGCGCCAGCGGCAAACGGCGCCCCTGGCGATGGTATTGCGCCACCGTTTCCAGCGCCGTGAGCACGCCGAGCATGCCGTCATAACGCCCGGCGTTGCGCACCGTGTCCAGATGCGAACCGAGCAGCAGCGCGGGGGCGCCGAGCGTTAGCCCTTCATAACGGCCACAGATATTGCCGACGCTGTCTTGCCACACCCGCATGCCGCTCTCGCGCATCCATTCGCCCACCAGAACGTTGGCGCGCCGATGTTCCGCAGACAGATAAAGACGCGTCAGTTTACCGGGCTCCGCGCTGATCGCCGCCAGCTCGTCACAGCGCGCCATCACCCGCGCGGCGGCCTGCTGCGCCTCCTGCGGCGTCATTCTGGCCGTCCTGCATCGTACAGGTTCCAGGCCGCCTGGAGGGCCTCCCCCTGTTGCGTGGCGAAGCCCAACCGGTTCAACACCGCCTCCAGCGCCGCCAGCGTTTGCAGCACGCAATCTTTGCGCGCGTTGTAGCCCATGGTGCCGATGCGCCAGATCTTGCCCTGCAGCGGGCCGAAAGAGGTGCCGATTTCGATAGCGAAATCGTTCAGCATCATCTGCCGCACCTGCTCGCCGTGCACCTGCGGCGGGATCATCACGCCGAGCACGTTATTCATGCGGTGCTCGAGATCGCCGAACACCGCCAGCCCCATGCCTTGGATGCCCGCCAGCATCGCCGCGCCGTGCAGCCGGTGGCGGGCAATGGCCTGATCCAGCCCTTCCTCGAGGATCACCCGCGCGCATTCTCGCGCCGCGAACAACATGCTGGTGGCTTCGGTATGGTGATTCAGGCGTTCCGGCCCCCAATAATCCATGATCATGCCGAGGTCGAAATAGTTGGAGTAGATCATCTCGTCGTCGCCGTCGGCATGTTCGGCGGTGCGGATCCCCTCCTCCACGCATTTGCGACGGCGCACGATCTCTTCAAACTGCGGGCTGAGGGTGACCGGCGAACTGCCGGAAGGGCCGCCCAGGCACTTCTGCAGCCCGGCGGAGACCGCATCCAGCCCCCAGGCGTCGGTCTCCAGCGGGTTGCCGCCAAAAGACGCCGTCGCATCGGTATAGAACAGCACGCCGTGGCGGCGGCAGATATCGCCCAACTCATGCAGCGGCTGCAGCATGGTGGTGGACGTATCGCCCTGCACCGTCAGCAGCAGGCGCGGGCGCACCCGCTTAATCGCGTCTTCGATGCGATCGGCGCTGAACACCTCGCCCCACGGCGCGTCGATCGTGTGTACCTCGGCGCGACAACGGCGGGCAATTTCGCACAGCAGATGTCCGAAGCGGCCGAATACCGGCACCAGCACCTTATCGCCCGGACGAATGGCGGAAACCAGCAGCGCCTCGATGCCGGCGCGCGAGGTGCCGTCCACCAGCATCGTCCAGCGGTTTTCGGTGCGGAACAGCGCGCGATACAGCGCCATGACCTGATTCATGTAACCGGTCATTGCCGGATCGTACTGGCCGATCAGTTGGCTCGACATGGCGCGCAGCACGCGCGGATCGGCGTTGATCGGCCCCGGCCCCATCAGCAGGCGCGCCGGCGGGTTAATCTGTTCGAACTGCGGAGTAGTTAGCATGTTATTTCCTTACCAGCTTAATAACTTGTCATTTTATTTGCCGAAATCAGGCTTCTGACAACCCGCGCACAGAAGCGATAAACTGTTTCAATTCCTGCGTTTGCGGATTGGCGAACAGCGTGCGGCTATTTCCCTGCTCCCACACCTTGCCCTGGTGCATAAATACCACCCGGTCGCCCACCTCGCGGGCGAAGCTCATTTCATGAGTGACCAGAATCAGCGTCATGCCCTCTCGCGCCAACTGTTCCAGCACCTTCAGGACTTCACCCACCAGCTCGGGATCCAGCGCCGAGGTGATCTCATCGCACAGCAACACCTTCGGTTTCATCGCCAGCGCCCGGGCGATCGCCACCCGCTGCTGTTGCCCGCCGGAAAGGTTGGCCGGCGCGTAATGCATGCGCTCACCCAATCCCACCTTGTTCAGCATCTGTTCGGCCAACTCGCGGCACTCGGCAGCGCTTTTTTTCAGCACCCGGCGCGGCGCCAGCATCACGTTTTCCAGCGCCGTCATATGCGGGAACAGGTTGAAGTTCTGAAACACCATGCCAATCGAGCGGCTGATTTCACGCGCCTGCGAATCGCGATCGGTGATGGTCATGCCGCCCAGTTTGATGCTCCCTTCCTGATACCCTTCCAGCCCGTTGATGCAGCGCAATAGCGTGCTTTTACCAGACCCGCTGCGGCCGATGATCGAGACCACCTGCCCCATGTCGATATCCAGATCCACGCCCTTCAACACATGATTCTGACCGTAATATTTTTGAACCTGATTAATGGTGATGATCGGCATGGCATTTCTTCTCCAGATAATGGCTGTAACGCGACAAGGGATAGCACATCAGGAAATAGCCCAATGCGACCAGACCAAACACCTTGAAGGGCTGATAAGTCACATTGTTCAGCATGGTGCCGGCCTTGGTCAGCTCGACGAAGCCAATGATCGACGCCAAGGCAGTGCCCTTGATCACCTGAACCGAGAAACCGACGGTCGGCGCAATGGCGATACGCACCGCCTGCGGCGTGATGACGCGCATCAGCGTCTGCGTGAAACTCAGCCCGAGACAACGGGCTGCCTCCCACTGACCTTTCGGCAAGGCGGCGATGCTGCCGGACCAGATATCCACCAGAAAAGCGCTGGTGAATAGCGTCAGCGCCAGCGCGGCCGCGGTCCATGGGCTGACGTCGACGCCGAACAGCGCCAGACCGAAAAACGCCAAAAACAGCTGCATCAGCAGCGGCGTGCCCTGAAACAGTTCAGCGTAAACGCGGACAAAACGCATTGCCCAGCGGCGTTTGCTCAGGCGCATCAACACCAGCGGCAGCGCCACCAGCGTGCCGCCGAAAAATGCCGTCAACGACAGCAGCAGCGTCCAGCGAGCCGCCAACAGCAGATTGCGCACGATGTCCCAATCGGTAAACGTCAGCATCAGTTCCGGCTCCCTAAAAAACGCCGCCCGGCGGCCAGCAACAGTTGACGCATCAACAGCGACAACAACAGATAAAGCAGCGCCGTCACCAGATAGACTTCAAAGCTGAGGAAGGTGCGCGACTGGATCAGGTTGGCGGCGAAGGTCAGCTCTTCGAATGAGACCTGCGACACCACCGAGGATCCCAGCATCACGATGATGCACTGGCTCACCAACGCCGGATAAATACGCTGCAGCGACGGCGGCAGTACGATGCGTAAAAAGGTCTGGCTGCGGCTGAGCCCCAACACGCGCCCCGCTTCCCACTGCCCCTTCGGCGTGACCTGAATGCCGGCGCGAATAATTTCGGTGCTGTAGGCGCCAAGGTTGATCACCATCGCCAGCAGCGCCGCCTGCCCGGCCGTCAGTTTCCAGCCCAGGCTCGGCAGGCCGAACACGATGAAGAACAACTGCACGACGAACGGCGTGTTGCGCACCACTTCGACGTAAACGCCCCAGAGGCGGCTCAGCGCGCCGGCCCGGCCGCTGCGGATCGCCGCGCCGCAAATGCCCAGCGCAACCCCCATCAACGTCGCCAGCGCCGTCAGCGCCATCGTCGTCAGTAACCCCGCCAACAGCTCAGGCATGTAGGGCCAGAGCGCGGAGAAATTCAGCTGATAGGTCATCCGCCGCTCCCGTTATGCGCCAAAACCATCGGGCAGCGGTGCTTTCAACCATTTCTCCGACAGGCCATTCAGCGTCTTGTCCGCCAGCGCCTGTCCAATCAGCGCATCCACCGCCGCTTTCAGGGCCGGTTCTCCCTGGCGCAACCCCACGAAGCACGGCGAATCTTTCAACATAAACTTGGCGGCCGGCGCCTTGTCCGGATTCTGGCGCGCCAGGGCGCTCACCACCATGTTACCGGTGGCGATGTACTGCACCTGCCCGGAGAGATAGGCCGACAGCGTCGTGTTGTTATCCTCATAACGCTTGATCTGCGCCCCTTTAGGCGCGCCGTCGCTCAGCACCATATCCTCCACCGCACCGCGCGTGACGCCGACGGTCTTGCCATCGAGCTGCGCCATGTCCGCCAACGCGCCGTCTTTAGGACCAAAGACCCCCAGGAAGAACGGCGCATAGGCGCGGCTGAAGGCGATGGTCTTTTCACGCTCCGGATTTTTGCCCAGGCTGGAGATCACCAGATCCACTTTATTGGTCTGCAGATAAGGCACCCGGTTGGCGCTGGTGACCGGCACCAACTGCAATTTAAGTTTCATCTTATCGGCCAGATAACGCGCCATATCGATGTCATAACCCTGGGGCTGCAGATCGGTGCCCACCGAGCCGAATGGCGGGAAATCCTGCGGCACCGCCACGCGCAGGACGCCGCGCTGCCGGATCTCTTGCAATTGATCCGCCATGGTCGGCGCGGCCTGCGCCAGCAAGGCGATCCCAGTGAAAACCGTCCACAGCGTTTTTTTGATGTTCATAGCGTATCCCCGATGGTGAAAAGATGAAACAAAAGATTCTTACACCGCAGACTCTGCAACTAATGTGCCAATCGAATATACGTCGAACCCATGCCTTAACTGGCGCTGATTAACGAGAAAAAACCTGCAGACCTCAGCGGGCCGGCGACGGAGAAAGGGAAAGCAGGCAGGCCAAATACGCACCAAAAATGTGCATCAGCACCAAAAAAGCGCCGGTTAGCGCGGTTCCAGTTCGTCCAAATCCTGATACAGACCGGCAATGTGATGAATACGCGATCGCCCCTGCTCCAACATCTCATGCAGCAGGGCGTTACTGAGCAGGTTACATAAGCTCATGGCGGCTGAATAGCTGTCGAAGGCGGAGACGCTGTCCAGCGAAGCGGCCAAATGCCAGTCCGCCAGCGGGATCAGCGACTGCGCCTGCGGTTCGCAGATCAACAGCGTCGGCACCCGGCGAGTTTGCAGCTGCGTCAGTATCGCCTTGAGCTGACGCGGCCGGCGCCGAAACGCCACCACCACCGCCATATCCTGCGGCGCGAGATCGACCAGCTCCTCCGCCAGCGTCTGGCCGGGCTGCGGCATCAGCATCACCCGCTCCCGCACCTGCATCAGCTGCTGACGCAGATGCATGGCTATCGGATAGCTGTTGCGAAATCCCAGCAGCGCGACCCGCCGCGCCCGCGCCAGTGCGGCGATCACCGCGCCGAATTGCTCCACATCGAGATGGCTCACCCAGTGCGAGAGGTTAGCCATTTCCTGCTTGTAATGCCGCGCCAGCAGCGTATTGCCCTGCACCGCATGCCTCTCGTCGGTCACCGGCATGCCGCTCTGGCGCAGGGTGCGCAGCTCAGCGCGCATGTCCTTGTAGCTGCGATACCCCAACCGCTTGAACAGCCTGCTGACCGTGGCTTTAGAAACCCCGCTCAAGCGCGCCAGCTCGGCGCTGTTGTAACTGATCAGGTCATCGAAATGATCGAGGATAAAGTCGGCGACGCGCTGTTCCTGCGGCGCCAATTGCGGATATTCGTTGCGCAGGCGTTCATCGAAGGGCTGCATCATCACTCTCGCTGTAACTTTTGTTTCACCGGAACATAGCACGCCCCGTCCCCTCTCTGACAAGCAATTAATCGTCCTGATTAAAAGTGGAACGCCTCTTGCTTCTGTTACCCAAACGCTCACCTCAGACAAGGGCAGAAATATGATTAACAGCAATACCGCGCCACAGGGCATGGCGGTCACGCCACACCATCTCGCCAGCGAAAGCGCGCTGGCGGTGCTGCGCGAAGGCGGCAACGCCATTGAGGCGATGGTAGCCGCCGCCGCGACCATCGCCGTGGTCTATCCGCACATGAACGGCATCGGCGGTGACGGTTTCTGGCTGATCGTGCCGCCGCAGGGCGAGCCGCTGACCATCGACGCCAGCGGCGCCGCCGGCTCGCTGGCGACGCCGGCGCTGTACGCCGGAGAAAGCCGCATCCCGCAGCGCGGCCCAAAAGCGGCGTTGACCGTGGCCGGCACCGTCGGCGGTTGGCAGGAGGCGTTGGCCTATTCGGCCGAACTGGGCGAAACGCCGCTGCCGCTGTCGCGGTTGCTCGCCGACGCCATACGCTACGCCGCCGACGGCATTCCGGTCACCGCCTCCCAAGAGGCGGCGACGCGCAGCAAACGCCACGAGCTGGAGGAGTTCGCCCCCTTCGCCCGCATTTACCTGCCGCAGGGAAAGATCCCGCTTGCCGGCCAACGATTCTGCCAACCGCAGCTGGCCGATACGCTGATCGCACTGAGTGAGGACGGGCTCGACAGTTTTTATCGCGGGCCGCTGGCTGAAAGCATGGCGGCGGACATGGCGATGTTGGGCATGCCGCTTACCGCTCAGGATCTGGCGAGTTATCGGCCATGCCGCCGTCCTCCGCTGCGCCTGGAACACCAAAAAGGTGAAATATTCAATCTGGCTCCCCCGACCCAAGGGCTGGTGTCGCTTGCCATACTCGGGCTAACCGACCGTCTGCCGCTGGTCGGACAGAGCGAAGGCGCCGTGGTACACGCCGTGGTCGAGGCCACCAAGCTGGCGTTCGATCTGCGCGACCGTTTCATCACCGATCCGCGCCACATGACGCAGGATCCGCAGGCGCTGCTGGCGGCCGACCATTTGGATAGGCTGGCCGGGCGCATCGACGGCCAAAAAGCGGCCGACTGGGGCCAGGGCAAAGGACCCGGCGATACGGTCTGGATGGGGGTGATGGACAGCAGCGGGCTGGCGGTCTCCTTCATTCAGAGCATCTACCACGAATTCGGCAGCGGCGTGGTACTGCCGAACAGCGGCGTCCTGTGGCAAAACCGCGGCGCCTCTTTCAGCCTGGACGCCGATCATCTGCTGGCGCTGGCGCCGGGCAAGCAGCCGTTCCATACGCTGAACCCGGCCGCCGCCCGGCTGTATGACGGACGCACGCTGATCTACGGCTCGATGGGCGGTGACGGCCAGCCGCAGACTCAAGCGGCGTTATTCGTGCGGCATGTGGTGCAAGGGTTGCCGCTGCAGCAGGCGATCAGCGCGCCGCGCTGGCTGCTGGGGCGAACCTGGGGCGAAAGTTCGGACTCATTGAAGCTTGAGGGGCGCTTTAACGCGGCGACCCTCGACTATCTGCGACAGCGCGGCCACGCCGTTGAACTGCTGCCGGCGTTCAGCGAAACGGTCGGCCATGCCGGCGCCATCGTACGCCACACCAACGGCATGTTCGAAGGCGCTTTCGATCCGCGAAGCAACGGCAGCGCCGCCGGCTTCTGACTCTCTTATTTATCGGGATCGCTTATGAACAATCAACACGCCGCCGATTGGGCGGCCTATATCCACCAGATGGAAACCGTGCTGGCCGTGGAACTGGACGATGTCCGCCGCCGGGAACTGTTGAAACAGATCGAACGCATCGCCGCGCTGGCCGAACCGCTGATGGCCTTCCCGCTGGATCCGCGCCAGGAAATCGCGGGGGTATATCGCCCATGAATCCCTTAAGCGCCCTGTCGCTCGCCGAGATCCGTACGGCCCTTGAACGCGGCGCGCTCTCGGCGCGCGAGATCGTCCGGCATACGCTCGATCACATCGACCGTCAGAATCCCGCGCTGAACGCCTTTACGCACATCACCCGGGAACGCATGCAAAAAGAAGCCGATCGCCTCGACCGTTCGCGCGCGCTTGGGCAAACGCTGCCCGCTTTGGCCGGCATTCCCTATGCGGTAAAAAATCTGTTCGACGTCGCCGGTGAAACCACGCTGGCCGGCGCCCGCCTGTTCAGCGATCGGCCACCGGCCGACCGCGACGCCTGGGGCGTCTCCCGGCTGGCGGATCAAGGCGCGTTGCTTTGCGGCATGTTGAACATGGACGCCTACGCCTACGGTTTCACCACCGAGAACAGCCATTACGGCGCCACCCGAAACCCGCATGACCTCGGGCGCATCGCCGGCGGCTCTTCGGGTGGCTCGGCCGCAGCGGTGGCGGCCGGCCTGGTGACCTTTTCGCTCGGCAGCGACACCAATGGCTCAATACGCGTGCCCGCCTCGCTGTGCGGCATTTATGGTCTGAAACCGACCTTCGGCCGTCTTTCGCGCAGCGGCAGCCAGCCGTTTGTCGACAGCCTGGATCACATCGGCCCGTTCGCCCGCCGGGTGCACGATCTCGCGACGGTGTATGATGCGATGCAGGGCATCGACGCCGAGGATCCGTTCCAGAGCGATCGGCCGATTTCCCGCACCGAAGCGTTGCTGGCGCAGGGCAGCCAGAACCTGCGCTGCGCCGTGTTAGGCGGCTATTTCCTGCAATGGTGCAATGATGACGCCAAAGCCGCAGTCAACCAGGTGGCGCAAGCGCTGGCAGCCAGCGCCGAAGTCGAGCTGCCGCAGGCCGAGCTGGCCCGATCGGCGGCCTTTATCCTCAGCGCCTCAGAGGGCGGCCATCGCTATCTGCCGCAGTTGCGCAGCCAACCCGAACGCTTCGAGCCACTGTCGCGAGAACGACTGCTGGCCGGCGCCATGCTCCCCGCCACCTGGTATTTGCAGGCACAGCGCTTTCGTCACGCGTTTCGCCGGCAAGCCGCGCCGCTGTTCAAGCACTGGGACATTTTGATCGCCCCGGCGACGCCATGCAGCGCCACGCCGATCGGCCAGGAAACGATGCGCATCAACGGCGTCGATCTGCCGATCCGCGCCAGTATGGGCATGCTGACGCAGCCGATTTCCTTCCTTGGCCTGCCGGTCGTGACGGTTCCTTTGAAAAGCGCATCCGGTCTGCCGATCGGCCTGCAACTGATCGCCCCGCCGTGGCGCGAAGATTTGGCGCTGCGCGCCGCCTATGCGCTGGAATGCGCCGGCATCGCCACTTGCGTCTGCAAACAGGAGTAATCAATGAACAGTGAACATATCGATCGGCCGGCGGTGCTGGCGGAGGTCATCGCCGCCTTTTACCGCTATGAGCAGGCGTTAATCAGCAATGACATCGATGTGCTGGACGAGTTGTTCTGGCACGACGCGCGCACGGTGCGCTATGGTGCCACCGAAAGCCTCTACGGTATCGACGAGATCCGCGATTTTCGTCAACGGCGCCCGGCCAACGGACTGGAGCGGCTGTTGGAAAACACCCAAATCACGACTTTTGGTGAAGATATGGCGGTGGCCAGCACGGAATTTCATCGGCCGGGCAGCAACCGCAGAGGGCGGCAAATGCAAACCTGGGTCAAGCTGCCCTGTGGCTGGCGCATCGTAGCGGCGCACGTCAGCCTGCTCGACGCGCCTTAGGCCTCCAGGCGGTAGAGCCCATGATGAAGGCGCACGGCGGCGGCCGACTCAGCACCAATAGGCCATGAAGTTGACGGTGGAGCGATCCAGATCGCGTTCGCCAATCAGGTAACGCCGCAGCGTTTTCACCGCGGAAGACTCGGCCGCCACCCAGGCATAGAAAGCGTTGCTGCCGGCCGCCCGCTCCCACAACACCTCATCGCTCAGGCTGCTTTCCGCCAGGGACTGCGCTTGCGCACAGGCCGATGCGGGGATATCCACCCGCTGGCGCACCGCTTCCACCAGCAGCGTGCCGTGCGCCAGCTGGCGGCCGACGTCGCGCGGCAGCCAATAAACGTCGGCGAACGGGAAATGCGCCAAATCCAGACAATCCGCCGCCACCGGCACCTCGAAAAACGCCTGCACCCGCGGCGGATTGGCCTGCTGCGCCAGCTGTTCCAGAATCGCCATCGCCGCCGGCACCGCCGTCTCATCGGCGATCAGCAACGCCTGTTGCAACTGCGCCGGCGGCGCCCATTCGTAACCGCCGCTGTCGCCGTCGAAGTCACCGTTGGGGGCGACCGTTTGAATCGTGTCTCCGGGTTCGGCATGGGTCGCCCAGGCTGAAGCCGGGCCGTTCACGCCATGCAGCACGAACTCGACGTCCATCTGATTCTGCTCGCGGCGCAGCGCACGCAGCGTATAGGTGCGCATTACCGGACGCTGTTCTTTGGGGAGCGCCATGTAATCGCCGTACCAGTCCGGGCCGTTGGCCAACGGCGTGATCTTGCCGTCCGCCGCCGGGAACAGCAGTTTGATGCGCTGGTCAGGCGCTTCCAGCTTCATGCGATGAACATCCGCACCTTCAAACACGCAGCGCAGCAAAGAGGGCGAAATCAGCGTTTTGCTTTTCAGGGTGATATCAAAAATTCTGTAGCTGGCGGACATGTTCTCGACTCTCCGGCAACGGCTGTCGCTTTTACGTATGACCGATCGGCTGCCGTGTTGGCGGCGTGGCCGCGCGATCGCGCAGCGGATAAATGTTAATAAAACTAATTAATTACGTTAATGCATCGCAAAAAATCATATCATGATTTTATTGATAACAAGAAACGTTATTGATAAAAGAAGCATTCTCAAAAAACAACGTAACGACAATATCACCTGGGAAATAACGATGAAACGCAAACCTCTTTGGGTATTAAACCCATGTCTGCTGGCGTTGCTTGCGCCGGCGGCCTGGGCAGAAGATCAGAAAAACGGCAGCGAAGAGCAGGTGGTGGTCTCCGCCAGCCGTTCGCACCGCAGCGCGGCGGAAATGGCGCAGACAACATGGGTGATCGAAAGTCAGGAGATCGAACAGCAGGTCCAGGGCGGCAAAGAGATCAAGGACATGTTGGCGCAGCTGATCCCCGGCATGGACGTCAGCGGCCAGGGCCGCACCAACTACGGCATGAATATGCGCGGCCGTTCGATGATGGTGATGATCGACGGCGTACGCCTGAACTCGTCGCGCAGCGACAGCCGCCAGTTGGATTCGATCGACCCGTTCAATATCGACCATATTGAGGTGATTTCCGGCGCGACCGCACTGTACGGCGGCGGCAGCACCGGCGGCCTGATCAATATCGTGACCAAGAAAGGACAGAAAGAGCAGCAGGTCGAATTGCAGGTCGGCGGCAAAACCGGTTTCGGCGGCCATAACGATCACGACGAGAACGTGGCGGCGGCGGTCAGCGGCGGCAACGACAACGCCTCGGGGCGGCTGTCCGTTTCTTACCAGCGTTACGGCGGCTGGTACGACGGCAAAGGCAACGAGGTGCTGATCGACAATACTCAAACCGGCCTGCAGTATTCCAATCGCCTCGATGTGATGGGTACCGGCACCCTCAACATCGACGATCATCAACAGCTGCAGCTGACCACCCAATACTACAAAAGCCAGTCCGACGGCGATCACGGCCTGTTTCTGGGGGAAAACTTCGCGGCGGTGACCGGCAACGCCAAGGCGTACAACAGCGGTAACTTAAACTCCGATCGCATCCCCGGCACCGAGCGCCACCTGATCAACCTGCAATATTCCAACACCGATTTCCTCGGCCAGGATCTGGTGGCGCAGGTCTACTACCGCGACGAAACCTTGACCTTCTACCCCTTCCCAACGCTGGCGGGCAAAGCGCCGAACTATTACGTCAGCAGCATTGGCGCTTCGCAGCAAAAAACCGATTTTTACGGCGGCAAACTGACGTTAAACAGCAAACCTGTCGACGTGCTGACGCTGACTTACGGCATCGACGCCGAGCATGAAAGCTTCAACGCCAACCAGCAGTTCTTCAACCTGGCGAAGGCCCAACAGTCCGGCGGCATGACGCTGGAGAACGCTTACGGCACCGGCCGCTACCCGAGCTATACCACCAGCAACCTGGCGTCGTTCCTGCAGGCCAGTTACGACATCAACCCCATCTTCACCCTGAGCGGCGGCGTGCGTTACCAGTACACCGAAAACAAGATCGACGACTTCGTCGGCTATAACCAGCAGCAGGCGATCGCCACCGGCGCCGCCGCCTCCGCCGACGCCATCCCGGGAGGGAAAACCGACTACAACAATGCGCTGTTCAACGCCGGTCTGTTGGCGCACTTGACCGAGCGTCAGCAAACCTGGTTCAACTTCTCTCAGGGCTTCGAGATCCCGGATCCGGGCAAGTATTACGGCAACGGCACCTACGCGTTGAACGGCGGCCATTACCAGTTGCTGAAGAGCGTCAACGTCGGCGATTCCAAGCTGGAAGGCATCAAGGTCAACGCCTACGAGCTGGGCTGGCGCTATACCGGCGATAACCTGCGCACGCAAATCGCCGCCTACTACTCGTTGTCCGACAAGAGCATCGCCATCAACAAAACCGACATGACCATTAACGTCAATGCGGACAAGCGGCGCATCTATGGGCTGGAAGGTGCGGTGGACTACTTCTTCGAAGACAGCGACTGGAGCGCCGGCACCAACTTCAACTTCATCCGTTCTGAAACCAAGGTCAACGGCGAATGGAAGAAGCTGGTGGTCGATACCGCCAGCCCATCGAAAGTCACCGCTTACGTCGGCTGGGCGCCGGGCGACTGGAATCTGCGCTTGCAGTCGCAGCAAACCTTCGACGTGTCGGACGACGGCGATTACACCAAGGCCAACTCCACCCAAGGCCGCAAAATAGATGGCTACAACACCCTCGATTTCCTCGGCAGCTATGCCCTGCCGGTGGGGAAAGTCAGCTTCAGCGTGGAAAACCTGTTGGACAAGGAGTACACCACCGTTTGGGGCCAACGCGCGCCGATCCTGTACAGCCCGACCTACGGCTCGCCTGAGCTGTACAGCTATAAAGGCCGCGGACGCACCTTCGGTTTGAATTACTCGGTGTTGTTCTGAGGATAAGGGGCCGGTCTGCCGGCCCCGTTCTCTGGGCCGCACCGTTTTGCCGAGAACGGAAACGACGAAGCCCTGAGTTATCGCTAACTCAGGGCTTCTGAATAGTGGCGGAACGGACGGGGCTCGAACCCGCGACCCCCTGCGTGACAGGCAGGTATTCTAACCAACTGAACTACCGCTCCGCGCCATTCCCTCTTGCGGGGGAACGAGGCGCATATTACGGACGCCTCTCGGTTCCGTCAACGCCTTTTTCTCCGCAAATGAACCGTTTGCACAGTTTTTCAACGAAGGGTCGCCCGGTGCGTTTTTTTCGTGCAAAAACGCCGTTATTCCGCCGGCGCCCCGCGCCACAGGCAGCTGCCACCCTTCTTCGCCACCAGATCCAGACGCGCCTCGTGCGCCTTTATTTCTTCGTCGCTGGCGTAGACCACTTTCATCGCCGTAGCCGGGCGGACGATACGCTGTATTTCTTGCGCGGCATCGTTTTGCTGGGTGTCGCCTTCCATTTGGAACGCTATCGACGTCTGACCGCCGGTCATCGCCAGATAGACTTCCGCCAGGATCTCGGCATCGAGCAATGCGCCGTGCAGCGTACGCTTGCTGTTGTCTATCTCATAGCGGCTGCACAAGGCATCGAGGTTGTTGCGCTTGCCCGGGAACAGGCGGCGCGCCATCATCAGGCTGTCGGTGATGGTGCAGAAGGTCTCGGTCTTCGGGATCCCCTGCTGCAGCATGCGGAATTCGTGATCCATAAAGCCGATATCGAACGCCGCGTTATGGATCACCAGCTCGCCGCCGCGGATAAAGTCGAGGAATTCGTCGGCAACCTGATCGAAGGTCGGTTTGTCGGCCAGGAAGTCGTCGCTGATGCCGTGTACGCCGTACGCTTCCGGATCCACCAGCCGATCCGGCTTGATGTATACGTGGAAGTTGCGCCCGGTCAGGCGGCGGTTAATCACTTCCACCGCACCAATTTCGATGATGCGGTGCCCTTCGTAGTGCACCCCAAGCTTGTTCATACCGGTGGTTTCGGTATCGAGGACAATCTGTCTGGTGGTTGTAGAGATCATATTGCAGTGCTCACAGCGCTCGTTTATGTCAGACTTGGCTTTTATAAAACTGATAGGAAGAGTCTACCAGAGATGCTCAAACAGGTAGAAATTTTCACCGACGGCTCCTGCCTTGGCAACCCTGGCCCCGGTGGCTACGGCGCGATACTGCGCTATAAGCAGACGGAAAAAACCTTCAGCGAAGGATTTCGTCTGACCACCAATAACCGCATGGAAATGATGGCGGCGATCGTGGCGCTGGAAGCGCTGACGGTGCCTTGCGCCGTGACGCTCAGCACCGACAGCCAGTACGTGCGCCAGGGCATTACCAGCTGGATCCATAACTGGAAGAAACGCGGTTGGAAAACCGCCGACAAAAAACCGGTCAAGAATGTCGATCTGTGGCAGCGGCTGGATCAGGCCATTCAGCGCCACACCGTAAAATGGGAGTGGGTCAAGGGCCACGCCGGCCACCCGGAGAACGAACGCTGCGACGAGCTGGCGCGCGAGGCGGCGGGTAAACCGACGCAGGATGACGTCGGCTACCAACCGGAAGCCTAAGGCAGCTTGCGATAACTTTTGGTCGCGCCCACCGCGCGGCTGAGAGACGGCTTTCTCGCCCCCAGTTTCATCGGCGTGGGCGTCAGCGGCAAGGTGCGCTTGCGCGCCACAATCACGCTCATGCAGCCCAGCGCCGGCAAATGGGTGCATAAAAACTTGCCGCCCTTGCGGTGCCACGGCAGCACGTGAAAACGCGCCTGGTGCAACACCTCGTAATTCAGCAGGCTGAGCCAATCCAACAACCGCATCTGGGTAAACATGCGGCTAACATAGGGCTGACGATGACGCAATCCGGGCACCAGCTTGCCCAATCCCAGCAGGCTGAACGGATTGAAGCTGCTGACAACCAGCCAGCCGTCGTCGATCAACACCCTATCCACCTCACGCAGCATGCGATGCGGATCGTCCGCGTAGGACAGCGTATGCGCCAACAGGCAGGCATCCACCGACTTGGCGGCGAACGGCAGTTGATAGGCGTCGGCGATCACCTGCAGCCCTTCCCCCTCCAGCCCTACGTTGACCTGGTGGGAGATTGCGCATTTATCCGTGGCCAGCTCGGCGCTGAGCATACCCATCTTCAGCAGATGGAAACCGAACAGCTTGGGCCACCAGGGTTGCAACTGCCGCTCGAGCGCTTCACGATAGTACTCCCCCCACGGCAGCTCAGCCCAGGACTGCGGGCCGGTGAGCTTTTGTAGAGTATGGGCTGGTTTCATGATTTATTATCTTCTTTCAAGCCGTTGCCAACGAGAGGTACACCATGAATCTTATCAGCATTCCCGCCTTCCAGGACAATTACATTTGGTTATTGGATGACCGGCAGGGGCGCTGCATTATCGTCGATCCGGGTGAAGCGCGGCCGGTGCTCGAGGCGCTGCAGCGCCTGCAGCTGGCGCCGTCGGCGATCCTGCTGACCCACCACCACCACGATCACGTCGGTGGCGTGGCGCAGATTGTCGCACAATACCCGGGCCTGGCGGTCTACGGGCCGCAGGAAACCGCTGGCAAAGGCGCCAACCACATCGTCCATGACGGCGATACCTTTGATATCGATGGCCGCCAATACAGGACTATCGCCGTTCCCGGCCATACGCTGGGCCATGTGGCATTCTATAGTGCCCCTTATCTGTTCTGCGGCGACACCATTTTCTCCGCCGGCTGCGGCAGGCTGTTTGAAGGCACCGCAAAACAAATGTACGACTCATTTCAACAACTCGCGCAACTTCCCGATAACACCTTAATTTGCTGCGCGCATGAATATACTCTTTCAAATCTTAAGTTTGCGCGGGCTATTTTGCCGGAAGATCGAGAGATTGAAACATATCAACAACATGTTGAAGCGTTAAGGGCAAAAGGCCAAGCTAGCGTGCCGACCACGTTGCAATTAGAGCGCAAAATTAACCTGTTTTTACGTTGCCATGACGCTGATTTACAAAAGAAATTAGGCTTTAATTCACCACCGGAAAGCCTTCATTCAGTTTTTTCCGAATTACGCCTGCGGAAAGATAACTTCTAAGCTTTTAGTTGTGTTATTTGGCGAAGCAAAGTATTATTGCTCGTCTTTTAAGCAACTACATTGACACACACATGAAGGCTAAAGCGATATTTCTCGCCTCGGTCTTGCTAGTGGGTTGCCAGTCGTCCAGGCAGGACGCACCGGCGCCAGAACAGCATGCACAGAGTTTGTCTTCGGCTGGTCAAGATGGTGAAGCAGGAGAGTACACAGGAAATGGCCGAGCGAGCTCGGCGCGGTGGTTGGATAACAACAGTCCCGCCGCGCAACAGGACCTGTGGAACTTCATTAGCGACGAGCTGAAGATGGAGGTTCCGGAAAATTCCCGGATCCGTGATCAGAAAAGAAAGTACTTAAAAAGTAAGAGCTATCTCCACGATGTAACATTACGGGCAGAGCCGTACATGTACTGGATAGTCGGGCAGATTAAGAAACGTAATATGCCGATGGAACTGGTACTGCTACCCATAGTGGAGAGCGCTTTTGACCCACACGCCACGTCAAGTGCCAACGCCGCAGGGCTATGGCAAATCGTGCCGCAAACGGGTCGCAATTATGGTTTGAAAAACAATCAGTGGTATGACGGTCGACGCGATGTCGTCGCCTCGACAACCGCTGCGCTTAACATGATGCAGCGCTTGAACCGCATGTTTAACGGCGACTGGTTACTGACCGTAGCCGCCTATAACAGTGGTGAAGGCCGCGTGATGCAAGCGGTGAAGGCAAACAAACGCCAGGGTAAGCCAACCAATTTCTGGGCATTGTCGCTTCCGCGTGAAACGTCAATCTATGTCCCGAAAATGCTGGCGCTGAGCGACATCATCAAGAACAGCAAGAAGTACGGCGTGAAACTCCCGAAAACGGATGAAACCCGTGCGCTGGCTCGTATCGATGTCGGGCAGCAGATCCAGCTGACTCAGGCGGCTGAGATGGCTGGGCTTTCAGTCACCAAGATGAAAGCGTATAACCCAGGCTACAAAAAAGGCGTTACGGCACCCAACGGGCCCCATTACATCATGGTTCCCAAAGGGCATGCCGATCAGCTGAAAGACTCGCTGGCCGATGGCCAGATCGCCGTGACTCAGCCAACGACGCAGTTGGCGAAGAACAGCGGTTTGTCCGGTGGCAGTTCGTATAAAGTTCGCTCCGGCGACACCTTATCGGCCATAGCCAAGCGGCTGAACGTTAAGACCAGCGATTTGCAGAGTTGGAACAACTTACGCGCCAAGAGCGCCTTAAAAGTTGGGCAAACCCTGCAAGTGGCCAGCAATACTGGCAGTAACAGCAGTATCACCTACCAGGTTCGTAAAGGTGATTCGCTCGCCAGTATCGCACGTCGTCACGGCGTCGATATTAACGACGTGATGCGTTGGAATTCAACGCTCGCCAAAGGCAACCTGCAGCCAGGTCTGAAGCTGACCCTGTTTGTCGGCAACAAGATGACGCCGGATACTTAAATGTTCGGCACAAAAAAAGCACCCTTCGGGGTGCTTTTTTATTAGCTGCGATTCACCATACCGGCGAGTCTTTCTCCGGATGAAACTCCACCAACAGCGGGTTGTGATCCGACGCGCTGGTCACCAGCACCGACGCCTCCACCACTCCCAGATTGCGGTAAAATACGAAATCCAGTGGACGACCGAAGGCCTTGCGGCGATGGTCGTCGGTGAAACTCACCTCGCGCAGCGCCATCTCTCCGGCAAAGTCATACAGCGCATTGATGCGCTTGCGGCTCCAGGCGTTGAAATCCCCTGCCATAATCACCGGCCCCCGGTGACTGGCGATCTGTTCGCCTATCGGCCCCAACTGCTTGCTGTAGACGTCGACACCCAGGCTAAAGTTCACCGCATGGATGTTCACCACCATCAACAGTTCGCCGTTGTACAGCGGATAAACGGTGATCAAGGCCGACTTGGAAAGCCGCAGCAGCGGCTCTCGCTCGCGCAGCGGGCAACAGTAAACAGGATGAGCGGCAGCCAGCGTCATCACGCCGGAAGGGTGCTGCGGCAGCACAAAGGCCGGCACCTGATCGGCCGCCAGATAGTTGGCGGTAGCGTAGCTCACCAACTCTGGCGTGGTTTGCGCCTCTTGCAATAATACCAGCTGCGCGTCTTTACCATGGTTTTTCAGCACCGAAAGCCAGTCGGCTCGCTGCTGTTTGAAAATATTCCATACCATGACGCGCAGGGCGCCGGTCGTCGGCAGCGCCGCCCCTGGCGGCAACGGCTGGTTAACGGCACCAGGAAAGATTCGCTCAACTGGCTGACCTGCAACATACCTCATTGCATAAGTTCGTTTCGGCACGCGATTCGCCTATTACCCATTAACATGAAAACTGGCGATGAACACTCGCCAACGATGAATTGATTATACGCCTACCCTGCATAGAGGGCATGGCTTTTGCGGGCATCACCTTTTCAGTTATAGGGGCCGCCTGCAGCGATTTCAATCTTCTGACGGTATAGCTGTGTAAAGGTGAGGGGTAATAGGTGAAAAATGCGAAAAGGCCCGCAAAATGCGGGCCAGGCAGCAAGGGTTTTACGTATTAAGCCGTTTGCAGCTGAGACTTTTTATCCAGGCGACCGCTGAAGCTAACCAGCAACAATGCAACCACCACGATCAACGCGCCAATCCAGGGGGTCTGCGCCAGCCCCAGTGAGGCAACGGTCTGGCCGCCAATCACCGAGCCGAGCGCAATGCCGATGTTGAACGCCGCGATGTTGAGACCGGACGCCACATCCACCGCATTTGGTGTGTATTGTGCGGCTTTCTGCACCACATACACCTGCAGCCCCGGCACGTTGCCGAAAGCGAACACGCCCATCACAATCACCGTCAGCAAAGCGGCAATACTGTGGCTGGCGGTAAGCTGGAACACCAGCAACAAAACGGCCAGCGCGGCAAAGATAAAGCTCAGCGCACGCACGGCCCCATGACGATCGGCCAGCTTGCCTCCCCAGATGTTACCCACCGCCACCGCGACGCCATAAGCCAACAGTATCCAGCTCACGGTCGGAGCAGAGAAGCCGGCCAGTTCCTGCATCATCGGCGCAAGGAAGGTAAAGGTCGTGAAGACCCCGCCGTACCCCAATGCGGTAATCGCGTAAATCAGCAGCAGACGAGGATGAGTCAGCACTTTCAGCTGTTCCCGCACGCCGGCGCTGCCCTGGTTCTTGATATTGCTCGGTACCAGAATAACGCTGGCCAGCGTGGCGACAGCGCCAATCAGAGAAACGGCCAGGAAGGTCTCACGCCAGCCAAACTGCTGGCCGATGAACGTCCCCAGCGGTACGCCGGTCACCAGCGCCACCGTCAGGCCACCAAACATGATGGCGATGGCGGAAGCCGCCTTCTCTTTTGCCACCAGGCTAGTGGCGATAGTGGAGCCGATAGAGAAGAACACGCCGTGCGCCAGGCCGGTCAACAACCGAGCCACTACCAGCGATTCATAGCTGGGTGACTGCCAGGCCAGCAGGTTGCCGAGAGTGAACAGCACCATCAGGCCAACCAGCAGCAGTTTGCGCGGTATGCGGTTGGTCAGGGCCGTCAGCACCGGCGCGCCAATGGCCACGCCGAGGGCATAGATAGTCACCAGCAATCCAGCGGACGGTACGGTCACCCCAAGCTGCTCCGCGATAGTCGGGATCAACCCGACAATCACGAACTCGGTCGTGCCGATAGCAAAAGCGCTGATGGTTAAGGCAAGTAATGCGAGTGGCATTTTTTACTCCGAAATAGCATTCAAGTTGATGACGGCTATTATCGGCCTATGCTTAAATGATAAAAATGCTCAAAATTTCAAATTAACTTTGCTATCGGAGCAAAAATGAAAGCAAACTCTGACGAGTTGATCACCTTTGTCACCGTCGTAGAAAGCGGCAGCTTCAGCCGGGCGGCCGAACGCCTGGAACAAGCGAACTCCGTAGTCAGCCGAACGGTGAAAAAACTGGAAAGCAAACTGGGCGTAACGTTGCTCAACCGCACCACGCGCCAAATCAGTCTGACTCAGGAAGGAGAGAATTACTTTCGCCAGGTGCAGAAGGTACTGAACGACATGGCCGCGGCGGAAAATGCGCTGATGGAAAGCCGCCAGCGCCCGCAAGGCCTGCTGCGCGTCGATGCGGCAACGCCGGTGGTGCTGCATATGCTGACGCCTTTAGTGGCCGAGTTCCGCGAACGTTATCCAGAAATGTCGTTATCGCTGGTGTCTTCGGAAAACTTTATCAATCTGATCGAGCGAAAAGTGGATATCGCGATCCGCGTAGGCGAGCTGACCGATTCTACGCTGAAAGCACGCAAACTGATGACCAGCTACCGACATGTGCTCGCCTCCCCCGCTTATCTGGCTCAGCACGGCACGCCGCTAACGGTAGAAGATCTTGCACATCACTGCTGTATCGGTTTCAACGACCTGCCCAGCTTGAACCGCTGGCCACTGGCTTGTTCAGATGGCAGCCAGTTGGAAATCACCCCCGGTTTGACCACCAATAGTGGAGAAACCCAGCGCCATCTCTGTCTGCATGGCAACGGTATCGCCTGCCTGTCGGACTTTATGAGCGACGAAGATATCAAACGTGGAGATTTGGTCCCGATTCTGGTGGAAGCGACACTGCCGGTCGCCATGCCGATCAACGCGGTTTACTACAGCGACAGCGCCGTCAGCAACCGTCTGCGCAGCTTTATTGATTTTGTGAGTGAATACCTGAAACGATAAAAAAGGCGCCCCGATGGACGCCTTATGCTGACTACGGCGAGGAATGATTAATCCCAGTTTGGCGCCAGGCCTTCCGGACTAACCAGACGGCCGTTGCACTCCAGTGCGGCGATCTGCGCCATATCTTCGTCGGTCAGCGTCAGTTGCTGCGCCAATAGGTTGCTCGCCAGATTTTCACGCTTGGTCGAGGAAGGGATCACCGCATAACCCAGCTTCAATGCCCAAGCCAGAACCACCTGTGCTGGGGTCGCATTGTGACGAGCAGCGATGCTTTTGATCGTTTCATCCTGCAGCGCTTTGCCGTAGGCCAACGTCATGTAAGAGGTGATGGCGATGCCGTGCTGCTGTGCAAATTCGACCACCTTGCGGTTCTGCAAGAACGGTGACAGCTCGATTTGGTTGGTGGCGATTTCATCGGCGCCAATCGCGTCAATCGCTTGCTGCATCAAATCGATGGTGAAGTTAGATACGCCAATTTGACGGGTCAGCCCCAGCTTTTTCGCTTCCAGCAGCTCAGCCATAAATTCGGCAACCGGCACTTCGTCGTGGGGTGACGGCCAGTGGATCAGCGTCAGATCAACGTAGGACGTTTGCAGTTTTTTCAGGCTTTCTTGCAGGCTTGGGATCAGTGCGCCTTTCGCCAGGTTCGCGATCCAAATCTTGGTGGTGATGAACAGATCTTCACGTTTCACGCCGCTGGCAGCTATAGCCTGGCCAACAGCCGCTTCGTTTTCATAGATCTGTGCGGTATCGATAGTACGGTAGCCCAGCTCAAGTGCGGTGCTGACAGAATCGATAACAACCTGATCCTGAAGGCGGAAAGTACCTAAACCAAATGCAGGGATGCTCATAATGTTTTCTCTCATTAACGGGTAAATGTGGTATGAGGAAGATTATGGCAACTTTTTTATTGATCAAAAACGCCTGGTTCGGCATAAGACTTTTGATCTAAAGGCAACAATATCGGGAGATAAGGCTGTAAAGAAGGACAATTCCGGCCTTGAAAGCGCAAAATATAGATATGAAAAAGCCCTGAGTCAGAGACTCAGGGCTTATCAATTAAGTGGCGGAACGGACGGGGCTCGAACCCGCGACCCCCTGCGTGACAGGCAGGTATTCTAACCAACTGAACTACCGCTCCACCGATTCTTTTACGTTGTATCTTTCGAT
>NZ_CAJCKE010000037.1:0-32197 GCF_903970925.1 Serratia sp. ME47
CAGCTATATCGCGATGCGCGCCTGGTCGTGGCCGGACGTGTTCCTGGCCGGCGACTACCTGATCAAACAGCGTTTCCCCGGCATGACGCCGCGCCAGATTGAACGCTACGCCGAGCGCTGGCGCCGCCATCAAACGTGAAATCTTCCAGCCCCGCGTCGTCGCCCGGTTTGCGCTTCGACAGGTTGTTCGCCAGGTAGGCTATCTTGTTGGCGGCCAAATCGTGGATCACCACTTCCGCATTCGGGAAAAACAGGGCCGCGATGCCGTCGGCGACTGACCGCAACAGTTCAAGTTGAGAAGAAGAATTCGCCACGCTGGGGTGTCTCCGTATAGCCCGGTTTGGTTTGTTGTTCAGCCGCTTAGCATACCGCAGTTGCCGCCGCTTGCCGAGCGGATGGCGTTGTTTTCCCCCTCACCACCGGCTGCGCCGCAAGTGACCTTTTATCCCGACGGGGGGGCATGATTGGCCATTGCCGGTCGCCGGCGAAATAACGCCCGCCCCTTCAAAGAGGAAAAGGAAATAGGTTAACCACGCCGTTCATCTACCGTTTTTTATTTAAAAACCGCCCCCCTTGCCAATGACATTAATAACCGCACCACCGTTATTGAATTATTGCCTCAGGCCGTTGGTGAGTTGAATAGCAAACTCCCTTATGCAAGAAAAATCTCATACAAATCATCATGTTTTGCATAAAGCAAAGCGCCAATTCAGATTATTCCTAATTATTTATTTCAGACATCAGGAATAAATTTAACCTGCAGTACTGCAATAAGGATGCAGCTTAATTTGAGTTGTATAAGCAATTTAATTTAAAGGACTTTTATTATGAATTATGAATCCAAGGCGGACTGTTCCGCCAACAGCTACATTATTGAAATTTCAAGTTTTAAACTGCCGGCCTCACTCAGCCCTGAAGCGTTTGCCGTATTGGACAAGCGCGTTGAAGAGGAATTTATCTCGAACCAAAACGGGTTTATTTCGCGTGACTCGGGCATCAGCGTAGACAATGAGCCTCGCTGGGTGAACATTGTAAAATGGGAGACGCTGTTGGATGCGGATGAAAACATCTACCAATTTACGCAAGCTTCCGCGCCGGCGTCCGTCAAAGAATATCTGGCGAGTATCGGCGCTGAACCGGTGGAATTACAACGCTATCAGCATACCGGCGCCTAATGCGTATCGGATGACCACGCCACCGCGGCGCGGTCTTCTTTAAACGCTGATTCGCCAAACCAGAACGGGTGGCCGGCCGCTCGCGGTCACCCGTCCGTTTCAGGTGAACACGCTTTTCAGCCCACTCTCTGCCGCAATACAGTAAAACAACCCCGAATCATGCTTCTCGCTGCCCAGGCAAAACGCGGCGGCAGACGGCGTTTTAACAGGATTTTAACGCTGCCGAGGGGAAACGCCATTGTCAACATAGCAGTTAAATAAAATGAAACTTTTTGATCACATTCAAGCTTCTGAAAAATAGATATAAAGGGTTTTTATGCGTTTTATATGCATAAAGTATGCATGCGCCCGCTAACGGCCGGCGAAAAGTAATTAACTATTCATTTACCGCCCTGCAGGCGGCGAAAAACCGTCCGCTGGCCCGATGAGCGGGGGGCTAACAACCGGCATAATTAGTGGTAAATTTAGCGGCGCAAAGTGTTATGCGCTTGCTAATCCACGGTTAAACGAAATAAATACCTCTAAAATATAAAGGTTGGTTATGGAAAAGCTATCCTACGCTTCAGACAGCAGCACCACCGCTTGGGCTACATATCTGCAACAAATCGATCGCGTCGCCCCTTACCTCGGCGACCTCTCACGCTGGGTTGATACGCTGCGTCACCCTAAACGCGCTTTGATTGTCGATATCCCGCTGCAGATGGACGATGGCACCATCCGTCACTTCGAAGGCTTCCGCGTACAGCACAACCTGTCGCGCGGGCCGGGTAAAGGCGGTATCCGCTTCCACCCTGACGTCGATCTGAACGAAGTGATGGCCCTGTCCGCCTGGATGACCATCAAGTGCGCCGCGGTCAACCTGCCGTACGGCGGCGCCAAGGGCGGCATCCGCGTCGATCCGTTCAAACTGTCTGAAGGTGAACTGGAGCGACTGACCCGCCGCTACACCAGCGAAATCGGCTTCATCATCGGGCCACAGAAAGACATTCCTGCGCCGGACGTCGGCACCAACGCCAAAGTGATGGCCTGGATGATGGATACCTACTCCATGAACCACGGCACCACCATCACCGGCGTGGTAACCGGTAAGCCAATCCACCTCGGCGGCTCCCTGGGCCGTGAGAAAGCGACTGGCCGCGGCGTGTTCGTGACCGGCAGCGAAGTGGCCAAGCGTCTGGGCGTGCAGATCGAAGGCGCCAAAGTAGCGGTGCAAGGCTTCGGTAACGTGGGCAGCGAAGCGGCTCGCCTGTTCGTCGGCGTCGGCGCTCGCGTCGTCACCATCCAGGACCACTCCGCTACCCTGTTCAACGCCAACGGCATCGATCTGGCCGCGCTGACCGAATACCAGGCCAAGCACAAGCAGATCGCCGGTTTCCCAGGCGCCAGCGAGATCGAAAGCGAAGCGTTCTGGTCGGTTGACATGGACATCCTGATCCCTGCGGCGCTGGAAGGCCAGATCACCCGTCAGCGCGCCGAAATCCTCAGCGCCAAGCTGGTGCTGGAAGGGGCTAACGGCCCAACCTTCCCAGAAGCGGACGACATTCTGCGTTCCCGTAACATCACCGTGGTTCCGGACGTTATCTGTAACGCCGGCGGCGTAACGGTCAGTTACTTCGAGTGGGTGCAGGACATGGCGAGCTACTTCTGGAGCGAGTCCGAGATCAACGAGCGTATGGACAAGATCATGACCGACGCGATGGTCCACGTCTGGAACAAGGCCGCAGAGAAAGAGTGCAGCCTGCGCACCGCCGCTTATATCGTGGCTTGCGAGCGCATCCTGACCGCACGTAAAGAGCGCGGCATCTACCCAGGTTGATGCCCGTTTCCCGGCCTGCCCCGGCAGGCCGGATTTTCCTCAGCGCAAACAGCGTTTCAACACCTTACCGGTACTGGTCATCGGCAAGCGTTCGACAAACTCGACGATACGCGGATACTTGAACGCCGCCAGCCTCTCCCGGCTCCAGGCGATCAGCGCCTCTTCCTCGATCGGCTCCTCCGTCTCTTTCAACACCACCACCGCTTTGATCTCTTCACCCAGCGAAGGATGCTCGACACCGATCACCGCCACCAACGACACCGCCGGATGGCGAATCAGCGCCTCTTCAATCTCGCGCGGATAGACGTTGAACCCGCCGCGAATGATCATGTCCTTGGCCCGATCGACGATGAAATAGAAGCCGTCGGCATCGCGGCGCGCCAGATCGCCGGTGCGGAACCAGCCGTTTTCCAGCACTTCCGCCGTCGCCTCGGGACGGTTCAGATAGCCTTTCATGATGTTGTAGCCGCGCACCGCGATCTCTCCCACCTGATCGACACCGTCGATCGGTTGTCCGGTGACGTCGAGCAAGCGAACCTCCACGCCCCAGATCGGTTGGCCGATAGAGCCGGGTTTGGTCACGCGGTGCGGATGGTTAAAGGTGGCGACCGGGCTGGTTTCCGACAGCCCATACCCTTCGAGAATGTTGACGCCGAAGCGGCGCGAGAAATCCTCCAGGATCTGCACCGGCAGGCTGGCCCCGCCGGACACCGCCATACGCAGCGTGCTGCGCAGGCGCTCGATATCCGTATGCTCATCCAGCGCATTCAACAACGCCCAATACATGGTCGGCACGCCGGCAAAAAAGGTAATGCCGTGCCGCTGCATCAGCGCGATGGCCTGCGCGGCGTCGAAGCGTTCGACCAGCACCAGGGTGGCGGCGGCGGAAAATCCGGCATTCATCTGCACCGTCGAACCAAACGTGTGGAACAGCGGCAACGTCACCAGATGGCGATCGGGATCCGTTTCCGAGCCGTCGAACAGCCTCACCGATCCCAGCGCGTTAAGCACCAGGTTGGCGTGGGTCAACTCCGCCCCTTTGGCCCGGCCGGTGGTGCCGCTGGTATACAGCACCACCGCCGTGTCGCTTTCGAGCGTCGCGGCCGAAGCGAACTCGGTGGCCTGTGCGGCTATCGCCGTGCTGAAACGTTCGCCTTCGAGCGGCAGCCGATCGCCGATGATAAACACCTCACGGCATTGCTCCGCCTTCGCCGCCGCCCGCAGCGCCTCTTCCCCCAACGGCAGGCCGCTGCTGCCTTCGAAGCAAAACAACGCCACCGCCGCCGAGTCCGCCAGGTAATAGTCGAACTCTGCGCTCTTAAGCAGAATATTGAGCGGCACCACCACCGCGCCGCTTTTGAGAGTGCCGTAATAGATAGCCGGAAACTCCGGCCGATTGGGGCAGGCCAGCGCCACTCGCTCACCGGGCTGCACGCCGCGCGCGACCAGTAAATTCGCCACCCGGTTGGCCATTTCATTCAGCGCCCGATAGCTGAGCGGTATATCGTCCTGTATCACCGCCGGCCGTTCCGGCCAGGTGCGCGCACTTTCTTCAAGCAAGGTAGCCAGATTCAGCATCGGGGATCCTCCCTGGGTTGAGCGGCGAGAAAGCGCCGCAGTATCACGAGTATAGATAGGCGCTTTGCGGTTCGCATTCCCAGGGGCGCTGGGCTATACCTTAGGCATTCCCCCTCCTGCTGGAGTTGTGATCATGAGCAAGAAAAAAATCCTGATGCTGGTCGGCGACTACGCCGAAGATTACGAAACCATGGTGCCGTTTCAGGCATTGCAAATGCTTGGCCATTGGGTGGATGCCGTGTGCCCCGACAAAGCCGTCGGCGACTACATCCAGACCGCGATCCACGACTTTGACGGCGCGCAGACCTACAGCGAGAAACCCGGTCATCGTTTTACCCTGAACGCCGACTTTGCCGCCGCCAAAGAAGAACACTATGACGCGCTGTTGATCCCCGGCGGTCGGGCGCCCGAATACCTGCGCCTGAATCCCGACGTGATCGCGCTGGTGCAGGCGTTCGACGCCGCCAAAAAACCGATCGCTGCCGTTTGCCACGGCCCGCAGCTGCTGGCGGCGGCCGGGGTGTTGAAGGGCCGCACCTGCAGCGCCTACCCGGCTTGCGCCCCGGAGGTGCGGCTCGGCGGCGGCCATTATGCGGAGATCGGCATCGATCAGGCGCACGTCGACGGCAACCTGGTCACCGCCCCGGCCTGGCCGGCGCATCCGCAGTGGCTGGCGAAGTTCGCCGAGCTGCTGGAGCAGTAACCTGGCGCTAGCGCAATTGCTCGATAAGAAAATGGATGTCGTACAGCCAGCGTTTGGCGCGCGCCGAGCGCACCAGCATCGATACGCACAGCGGCCGGGTGTGTTCTTTACAGGCGGAGGGGGAAAACCAGCGCCCGGTATTGCTCGGCGGCTGGAAATACAGCTCGTGGTTGTAATTGCTGCTGTCGACGCCGAAGGTATCGAAGTAGCGGCGCATCAGCGTGTTGGAGTCGCTGAACGACAGGTTGAGCGCGGTGTTAATCTCGGTTTCCGGGGTGATGACCGCCCCCTTCTTCTGCCGCCTCGGTGCGTTGAATGCGGCGATAAGCGCGATGACCTGTTGCTGAATGTCTTCTGCCATGACGACCTCGAGCCGATATGAAGAAAAGGTGAATGCAATTATCTGTCTGACTCTGCCCGCCGCGGCGAGTTCGGGCCGCCGCGCGGGTTTTCCGTTTCTTTACACTTTCCATAAGTAAACCGCGCGCCGCCCAATTCGCGGCGCGCGCGGTCGACGGTTAGCGGCTGAGCGCCGCCTTATCGGCGATGACGCCGTCCCCCTGCCGCTCGGCGGCAACCCCGCCGCCCAACACTTTATACAGGGTCGCCTGATTGTCGTACGCGGTCTGCTGTGCGGCGATCAGCGACTGCTGCGCCGTATACAGCGTGCGGTGCGCGTCCAGCAGCGTCAGGTAGCTGTCCACGCCCTGGCGGTAACGCAGTTCGGCCAGGCGATAATATTGCTGCGCCGCCGCCACATAGCCGGTTTGCGCCGCCAACTGTTCCTGCAGCGTGGCTTTGCGCGCCAGCGCGTCGGCGGTTTCCTGAAATGCCGTCTGCACCGCTTTCTCATAGGTGGCGACATACAGGTCTTTCTGCGCCTGGGTGTAGTGGAGCTGAGCCGTGTTATAGCCGCCGCTGAAGATCGGCAGGCTGATGCTCGGGGCGAACGACCAGACGCCGGCGCCGTGGCTGAACAGCGCCGAGAGTTCACCGCTGCCCACGCCGCCGCTGGCGGTCAGGCTGATCGACGGGAAGAACGCCGCACGCGCCGAGCCGATGTTGGCGTTGGCGGATTTCAGATTATGCTCGGCCTGCAGCACATCCGGCCGCGTCAGCAGCACCTGCGAAGACACCCCGGCCGGCAGATTGCGCATGATTTCGCCGAGCGCATCGATACCGTCGGGCAGCAGGTTTTCCGGCACGCTTTGCCCCACCGCCAAATCCAGCGCGTTTTTCGCCTGCGCGGCGAGGGTGGCGTAGCTGGCGGCGTCCGATCGCGCCTGTTGATAAACGGTTTCCGCCGACGCCACGTCGACCAGCGACGAAATGCCGTGCTGTTGATTGTTGCGCGTCACGTCCAGCGAACGTTTGGCGCTTTCCATCGTCTGCTGCGCCACCGCCAGATTGCTGCGCTCGGCCGCCACCGCCACCCAGTCGGTGACGATATCGGCGATCAGCGTCAGACGGGTGCTTTTCGCCGCTTCCGAGTTGGCCAGATAGGTTTCGAACGCCGCCCGCGACAGGCTGGCGTTCTTGCCGAACAGATCCAGCTCGAACGCGCTGACGCCGCCCTGCGCTTCGTAACTCTGGCTGATGGCGGTGGCATTGCCGTTGCCGGTCAGCGAACGCCCGCGGCTGCCGTCGGCGGTGGCGTTGATCGTCGGGAACAGCGCCGAGCGCTGCTCACCGTACAGGGCGCGCGCCGAAGCGATATTGGCGATCGCCTCACGCAGATCGCGGCTGCTGTTCAGCCCCATCGCCACCACCTGCCGCAGCCTGGCGTCCTGCACATAGTCGCGCCAGGCGACGTCCGGGTAGCTCAACGCCTGTTTGCCGGCGGCCTCGCCCTGCGGCAGGTTGGCGGGCACCGGCGCCGCCGGGCGCTGGTAGTGCGGATCCAGCGACAGACACCCGCTCAGCAGCAGCGGTAAAGTTAACATCATGACTCGTTGCAACACGTTATTCTCCTGCCTGCGACGGCGAGTTGGTGGGCCGACGGGTAAACATGCGGCGCACCAACACATAAAACAGCGGTACGAAAAAGATCGCCAAGGCGGTGGCGGTGATCGTGCCGCCGATAATGCCGGTGCCGATGGCGATTCGGCTGTTGGCGCCGGCGCCGCTGGATACCGCCAGCGGCAGCACCCCGGCGGTGAACGCCAGCGAGGTCATCAGGATCGGCCGCAGGCGCATGCGCGCCGCGTGGACCGCCGCGCCAATCAGCGTTTCCCCCCGCTGGTGCATCTCCTCGGCGAACTCGACGATCAAAATGGCGTTCTTCGCCGACAGCCCGATGATGGTGAGCAGCGCCACCTGGAAGTAGATGTCGTTTTCCAGCCCGCGCAGCGTGATCGCCAGCAGTGAGCCCACCACGCCCATCGGCACCACCAACATCACCGCGAACGGAATCGACCAGCTCTCATACAGCGCCGCCAGGCACAGGAACACCACGATGAGCGAAATCGCGTACAGCGACGACGCCTGGCCGCTGGTCAGCCGTTCCTGATAGGACAGCCCGCTCCAGGAGTAGCTGCTGCCGGCGGAGTATTTCGCCGCCAGTTTCTCCATCTCGCTCATGGCCGTACCGGAACTGACACCGGCGGCGCCCTGCCCGGTGATCTCGAACGACGACAGCCCGTTATAGCGCGCCAGGTTCTCCGGCCCGTAGATCCAGTGCGAAGACGCAAAGGCGGAGAACGGCGTCATGCTGCTGGCGCCCGATGCATTGGTGCCGCGCACAAACCAGCGGTCGAGGTCTTCCGGCTTGGCGCGGTACTGCACGTCGCCCTGCATATAGACTTTTTTCACCCGGTTGCGGTCGATAAAGTCGTTGATGTAGGTGCTGCCGAACGCGCTGCTGAGGGTGCTGTTGACGTCCGCGGCGCTCAGGCCGAGTGCCTGCAGTTTGCCGTTGTCGATCGCTACCTGCAGCTGCGGGGTGTCCGGCAAGGTGTTGGCGCGCACCGCCAGCAGCGCCGGGTTGTTGCCGGCGGCGGCGACGATCTGATCGCGCATCGCCTGCAGCTCGGCGCGGGTGGTCGCCCCCTTGGCCTGCAGCTCGAAGGTAAAGCCGTCGGATTGGCCAAAGCCGTCGATCGCCGGCGGGCTCATGGAGAACACCTGGGCGTCGCGCAGCGAGGCAAAGTGCGCCATGGCGCGTTTGGCGATGGCGTCGGCGGTGTTTTCGCTGCCGCCGCGTTGGCTCCAGTCTTTGAGGCTGACGAACGCCATGCCGGCGTTTTGCCCGCTGCCGCTGAAACCGAAGCCGTTGATGGTGAAAATGGTGCTGACGTTGGCCTTTTCCTGGTCGAGAAAATAGGCGGTCACCGCCTCGCTCACCGCCGAGGTGCGCGCGTTGGTGGCGCCGGCCGGCAAGGTGTACTGCACCATCACCGAGCCCTGATCCTCGTTGGGCAGGAAGCCGGTCGGCAAACGCAGATACATTACGGCGGCGGCGATCAACAGCAGGCCGTACAGCAGCAGATAGCGCGTTGGCCGGTGGATCACTGCGCCGACCTTGTCGGCGTACTTCGCCTGCAGCCGGTCATAACCGCGGTTGAATTTGCCCAGCAAGCCTTTGTCGGTCTGCGCGTCGTGCGCGGGTTTCAGCAACGTGGCGCACAAGGCCGGCGCCAGCGTCAACGCCAGCACCACCGACAACACCATCGAGGAGACGACGGTGATCGAAAACTGGCGGTAGATCACCCCGGTGGAGCCGCCGAAGAACGCCATCGGCAGAAACACCGCCGACAGCACCAGCGCGATGCCGACCAGCGCGCCGGTGATTTCGCGCATCGATTTCTCCGTCGCCTCGCGCGGCGGCAGCTTATCCTCGTGCATCACCCGTTCGACGTTTTCCACCACCACAATGGCGTCATCCACCAATAGCCCGATCGCCAACACCATGCCGAACAGCGTCAGGGTATTGATCGAATAGCCGAACGCCGCCAGCACGCCGAAGGTGCCCAGCAACACCACCGGCACGGTAATGGTCGGGATCAGCGTGGTGCGCAGGTTTTGCAGGAACACGAACATCACTACCACCACTAACGCCACCGCTTCAAACAGCGTTTTCACCACCTCTTCGATCGAGATGTTGATGAAGTCGGTGCTGTCTTTCGGGTAGGCCACCTTGTAGCCCTGCGGCATGGCGCTTTGGTATTCCGCCACCTTGGCCTTTACCAGCTTGGCGGTGCTCAGGGCGTTGGCGCCCGCCGCCAGCTTGACCGCGATCCCCGCCGCCGGGTGGCCGTTGAGGTGCGCGCTGGCGGAGTAGTCTTCGTTGCCCAGCTCAACCCGCGCCACGTCGCCCAGCCGCACCAGCGCCCCGTTGCTGTCGCTTTTCAGGATGATATTGCGGAACTGTTCCGGCGTTTGCAGCCGCGACTGCGCCTTCACCGTGGCGGTCAGCTGCTGGTCGGCGGCGGCCGGCAGATCGCCTATCTTGCCGGCGGACACCTGGGTGTTTTGCGCCTCGATCGCCGTCTGCACGTCGGAAGGCATCAGCGAAAAGCTCGCCAGTTTGGTCGGATCCAGCCAGATGCGCATCGCGTATTCCGAGCCGAACACCTGTACGTCCCCGACGCCCTCGATGCGCGACAGCGGATCCTGCAGGTTGCTGACCAGATAGTCGGAGATATCGGCCATCGTCGCCTTGTCGCTTTCGTCATACAGCCCGACGATCAGCAGAAAGCTGCTCTGGGATTTTTTGACCGTCACGCCCTGCGCGGTAACGGCGCTCGGCAGACGACTTTCCGCCTGCTGCACCTTGTTTTGCACCTGCACCTGAGCGATATCCGGATCGGTGCCCTGCTCAAAGGTAACGTTGATGCTGACCGAGCCGCTGGCGCTGCTGGTCGACGAGAAATACAGCAGGCCGTCCAGGCCGGTGAGCTGCTGCTCAATCACCTGGGTGACGCTGTTTTCCAGCGTTTCCGCGTCCGCGCCCGGGTAGGTGGCGGAGATGGCGATCTGCGGCGGTGAGACGTCCGGGTACTGCGAGACGGGCAATGAATTGATCGACATCAGACCGCACAGCATGATGATGATGGCGATCACCCAGGCGAATACCGGACGCCGGATAAAGAACTGCGCCATATCACTGCTCCCCGCGTTGGGTTTTGTCGACCGAGACGTCTACCGGCTTCACCGCAGCGCCGATCGTCACCTTGCTGGTGCCTTCGACGATCAGGCGATCGCCGTCGTTCAGCCCGCTGTCGATCAGCCAGTTACTGCCCACCACCCGTTCGGCGCTGACGGTGCGTTGCGCCACTTTGTTTTGCTCGTTTACCACCAACGCGGTGGCTTCCCCTTTGGCGTTGCGGGTGATGCCCTGCTGCGGCGCCAGGATGGCTTTGGGATCGACGCCGTTATCCACCGTGGCATGGACGTACATGCCGGGCAACAGCTCATGTTCGGGGTTGGGGAACACCGCGCGCAGCGTGACCGAACCGGTGGCCTCATCCACCGCCACCTCGCTCAACTCCAGCTTGCCGGCGTGGGCATAAGACGTGCCGTCCTCCAGCTTGATGGCGACCGGCGTGACCGCACCGCGCTGCAAAGCGGCCTGCTGACGGCGCAGTTTAAGCAACTGGGCGCTGGACTGGGTCAGATCGACATAGATGGGATCCAACGCGCGGATGGTGGCCAACGCATCAGTCTGGCCGGCGGTGACCAGCGCGCCCGGCGTCACCGACGAAATGCCGATGCGGCCGGCGATCGGCGCCCGCACCTGGGTATAGGCGAGATTGATGCGCGCCGTTTCCAGCGCCGCCTGATACTGCGCCACCGACGCCACGGCCTGCAGATACGCGGCTTTGGCGTCGTCTGCGTCCTGTTTGGAAACGCCGTTCTCTTTCACCAGCGCCGCATAGCGCTGCGATTTGAGCCGGGTGGATTGCACCGTGGCCTGAGCGTTTTTCAGCTGGGCGGCGGCCTGATCGTAGCTGGCCTGATAGCTGGCGGGGTCAATTTGATACAAGACCTGCCCGGCTTTCACCTCGGCCCCTTCGGTAAACAGCCGCTGCTTGATGATGCCGTCGACCTGCGGCCGCACGTCGGAGGTCATGGTGGCGTTAACCCGGCCGGTCAACTCGCTGCTCAGGGTTACAGACTGGCCGCGCAACGTGACGACGCCGACCTCCCGTTCACCGCCTGCGCCCGTCGGCGCGCCGGCGTTTTGCCCATCGCAGGCGGCCAGCGACAGCGAAAGCCCCAGCGCCAAAAGCGTTTTCCTCTGCATTGCAATACGATCCTATTGAGAATGACTATTCTCAATATATCGAATGCCGGAATGCGCTTCTGAAAGGGTTGCGTAAGGATTGCGTAAAATCTTTTCGAAGCGGAAAACGGTGGCGCAATCTCGTTCAGCGTGGTTTCAGCACATTGGCGCAGCGGTTTTTAGCC
This sequence comes from Serratia sp. ME47, assembly GCF_903970925.1. Taxonomy (NCBI): domain Bacteria; kingdom Pseudomonadati; phylum Pseudomonadota; class Gammaproteobacteria; order Enterobacterales; family Yersiniaceae; genus Serratia; species Serratia sp. ME47. The sequence goes on from NZ_CAJCKE010000037.1 coordinate 11,681, forward strand.
CATGCAATAAAGCGTTCCACTTCAGCCGGGGGCGGCGCCGCTTCAGTTGTATCAGGCTCTTGCTCCCGATGAGCATCGCTCGCCGGCTGCTTGCAGCGATAAACCAGGCCATACAGGGGATGGCGCCCATCGTCGGTTTGATAATAATTGGCCACGCGGGCGAACGAATAGTAATAATAAGGCGTTGAATGTTCTTCGCCCCGATAAACGTTTTGCGTGCCGCCATCGTAGAACGTCACGTTGGCGGTCTTTTCCATCAACCGATCCAGGTCGTCGATCACCTGCTCAGTGCAGCGGTTTAATTCACGCCGATCTTGTTCATTCAATTTATCGGCATAGTCGTCGGCGCAGCGGGTGATATAACCTTCATACTGGAGATTGTCGGCGAGCTTAAGTTCGAAATAACGGTATGAGCGCTCGGCGATCTTCACCCCCTCACGCTCCTGAATCAGCTTCGCATCCTGAATAAGGTACACCGCCGCCGGATCCTGATTCTCGAGCGTAAGCATGGCCGCAGTGGCCCCTCCAACGGGCGTCAAGAGCGCCCCCATAAGCAGGGACAACCGTGTGATTAAACGAAAGTCCATTGTTTTAGCGTCTTGGTCCATCATAAATTTCGTCATCTTATCTCGTCAGCGGCGGCGTACCGAGCGCCGCGTGGGATTTTTAGGGTTTAACCAGTCTAAACACCGTTTTGGTGTGCCAATAGTAGTCGATCGCTGCCGAAACAGTCGGCATCCAGCCGTCCGGCTCATAGGGAACGAAGCCGGAAAAACCCAGCCTGCGGGCAGAGACCTGGAACCCCGCGGCGGAGAAAATACGCGCATAATCGTCCAGAGAACGATCCTGCACCACGGTATGCGTCTGTTCAGCCACCCTTTCGCGCCATTGCGGCCACAGCGGGTTGTCGGTGTGGCAACCGGTCACCGCATAATAAACGCCGCCCGGCTTCAGCACCCGCAGCATATCGGCGGCATGCTGCGCGATATCTTCAATCAGGTAGATGACTTCATGACTGAAGGCGATATCGCAGTGGTTCTCATAACCCGTCAACCGCGTGTCGGTCTGATAAACGATCGGCAGGTTTCCTTTCAGGCGGTTGGCTTGTTCGACGGATTGGCGGGCGATATCAACGCCAATCCCCTCACTAAATGGCCGAATTTGATGCAACAGGCGCAGAAAACCGCCCTGATTGCAGCCGAAGTCCAGCACCCTGACGCCGGACAGTTCGCGTTCCGGCACCAGGCTCAGCAGATGCCGCCAGATGGGCGCATGGCCTGCAGCCATAGCCTGTTCTGCGTGCGGATCGCGATACCAGGTGGGAATGCTCAAGGGTGAGTCGTTCATTATGGCCTCCTTAGGTGACTCTGATCAGCCAACCACACCCGATGATGACAAACAACCGCACGCGCATTTTTTGAACATTCACGGGTCTGGTTTGCCAGGCGCCGGCAGTTGGCTGGTCACGCAGTGAATGCCGCCGCCGCCGGCGGCGATCGCGTCGATCTCCAGTTGCACCACCTTGCGCTGAGGATAGAGCGCCGACAGCAGCGCAAACGCCGCCTTGTCCGCCTGCGGGTCGCCAAACTCCGGGGCGATCACCGCGCCGTTGATAACGAAATAGTTGATGTAGCCCGCCGCGAAATCGGGATTGTGTCGGCTGAAACGGCTGTCGCGCGGTGCCTGCGGCGGCGAGAGCGTATGCACCTGCAGCGTGCGGCCATCGGCGTCGGTCGCCGTCTTGAGGATCGCCAGATGCGTCTGGGTGACCGCATGATCGTAAGAGGTCGGGTCGGTGTCCAGATTGGCCACCACCACGCCCGGCCGCACGAAACGGGCGTAAAAATCGACGTGGGCATCGGTGATGTCTCGGCCTTTAATGCCCGGCAGCCAGATAATTTTACGCAGGCCGAGCATCGCCTTCAGCTCCTGCTCAACCCGATCCCTGCTCCAGCCCGGGTTGCGGTTCGCATTCACCCAACTGCTCTCGGTCATGATGCCGGTGCCGCGCCCATCCACTTCAATGCCGCCGCCTTCGCCTACCAGTGCGCTGCGGCGCGGTTGAGCGACGCCGTATCGCCTGGCGGCAAACCCTGCCAGACGCGCATCCCTGGCATGCTGCTGCTTATCGCCCCAGCCGTTGAAGTTGAAATCCACCGCGCCCAGTTCGCCGGCATCATTGACGACGAAATTGGCGCCGATGTCGCGCATCCAGATATCATCCAGCTCGGTGACGACATAGCTGACGTTGTGACTACCGCAGATGGCCTCGGCTAATTGCCGTTCACGCTCGCGGCAAAAAACCGTCAACGGCTGAAATTCGGCGATGGCGCGGGCGATACGCCCCTGTGCCGCCCGCACGTCCGCCGTGAAGTCGCCCCAAATCGCGCGCTGCGCGCCGAACGCGATAAACGCCCGCTGTTGCGGTTCCCCTTCATCCGGCAAGCGCCAGGCCGGATTAAGCGCAGCTTTTGCGTGACCGCGTAACGAAATACCCAATGATGCCGTCAAGCCAACGCCGGCCACCGCCGAAAGCTGCTTGATAAAGGTGCGACGCGTTGACATAAACGCCCCCTTTTAATTAATTTAAATTCAATTGGTTAACCGGTTTTTTCGCTCTCCGGGAATTGAATCTCATGCTAGTCTTCCCCTGCCGCTGCGACAAACGATATATTTAGTGGATATCTGATTAGACAGGCTTATTGATAATGTTAAAACACTGGCCCCCGTTAAGCGCATTGCGCGGTTTTGAAGCGGCGGCGCGTCTGGGCAGTTTTCATCAGGCCGCCGAAGAGCTGCACCTTACCCAGTCGGCGATCAGCCAGCAGATCCGCAGCCTCGAGGCGTTTCTGGAACAGCCGCTGTTTTTCCGCACCGGCCGCAGCGTGACGCTGACCGACGCCGGCCACGATCTGTTCAGCACCGCGCAGGTGATGCTGCAACAATTGGCCGTCGGCATTCGTCGTCTGGACCAATACCGCAAACCCAATCAGTTGATCGTCAACACGACGCCGGCCTTTGCCCGCCACTGGCTGACGCCGCGGCTGGGCGAGTTCAACCAGCGGCATCCGCAGATAGATCTGTGGCTCTTCACCAGCTTCGAGCCACCGGATATGGCGACGGACAGCATCGACTTGGCGATCCGCGACGATCTCAGCGCGCAGGCGGACTGCACCTTTAAGGTTCTCTGCACCGACCGGCTTTATCCCGCCTGCCACCCCAGCCTATTGGCGCTGGCGGCGGAGCAGCGCGTCACGCTGCACGGCGAACGCGAAATGGACTGGAGCCACTGGACGGTGGCGGGCGGCGCGCACGTCGGCCAGCGCGATAGCGGGCTGAATTTCTCCGATCCCGGCCTGCTGCTGGATGCCGCCTGCCAGGGGCTGGGCATCGCGTTGGTCAGTCAGCTGCTGGCGCAGCAAGCGCGTGACGCCGGGTTGCTGCATCCGTTAACCGAGCAACGCGTGCGTGGCGCCAACTGGGCGTGGCTGCTGCATCGCGACAGCGAACACAATCCGCTCGCCCGGCACTTCTGCCAATGGCTGCAATCGACGCTGCCGGCCGACGCATAACGCGCCACATCACGATTTGCTACTCTGGTCAGGCGGCCCCGCCTGACCGCTGCTACTTTCAATAAAGCGCCGCAACAGCCCGAATAAAACGCGCTAACCCGCTGTTTCAAAAATAATTAGTTGAATTCACCTGATAACTGAACATCGCTAAAAGGATCTTCTATGTCTGCCGGTTTATTGAAAACGATAGCTCTGAGCGTGACCCTGGCCTGCACCGTTCCCGCCGCCTTTGCCGCCGATCTGACCGCCGGCGCGGCCGCCGCTCCGGATCAGTATGGCGCAAAAGTCGCCGCGCACATTCTGCAGGCCGGCGGCAACGCGGTTGATGCGGCGGTCGCCACCGCCTTTACCCTGGCGGTCACCTACCCTGAAGCCGGCAATATCGGCGGCGGCGGCTTTATGACGCTGTACGTCGACGGCAAACCCTATTTCCTCGACTACCGCGAAGTGGCGCCCAAGGCCGCCGGCAAAACTATGTACCTGAACGAGAAAGGCGAAGTGATCGAAAATCTCAGCCTGGTGGGCAGTCGCGCCGCCGGCGTGCCGGGCACCGTGCTGGGATTGTGGGAAGCCCATAAACGCTTCGGCAAGCTGCCCTGGGCCGAGCTGCTGACGCCGGCGATCGGCTACGCCCGGCAAGGTTTCACCGTGGCGGATCAGCAGTATCAGTACCGCGAAGACGCCAACAAGCTGTTTGCCGGTAAAACCAACTTCGGCGACTATTTCGGCGCCATGAAGCCCGGCACGGTGTTCAAACAGCCGGAGCTGGCCGCCACCCTTGAGCGCATCGCCAAATCGGGCGCCGACGATTTTTATCACGGCGAAACCGCCCGCCTGCTGGTGGCGCAAATGCAGCGCGACAACGGGCTGATCGGCGCGGCGGATTTGGCCGACTATCGGGTGAAATGGCGTGAACCGATGCGCATCAGCTGGCGCGGCAACACCGTGTATACCGCCCCGCTGCCCAGCTCCGGCGGCATCGCGCTGGCGCAGCTGCTGGGGATAAAAGAAGATCGCGCCGCCGACTTCAAGGGCGTGCCGCTGAACTCGGCGCGCTATATCCACCTGCTGGCGGAAATCGAAAAACGCGTGTTCGCCGATCGCGCCGACTACCTCGGCGACCCGGATTTCACTAACGTGCCGGAAGCGCAGCTGATCGCCCCCGACTACCTGCAAAAACGCGCCGCCGAGATCAACCCGACGGCGATCTCGCCGACCGAGCAGGTGCGGCCGGGGCTGGAAAGCCACCAAACCACCCACTTCTCGATCGTCGATGCGGCCGGCAACGCGGTCAGCAACACCTATACGCTTAACTGGGACTTCGGCAGCGGCGTGGTGGTCAAAGGCGCCGGTTTCCTGCTCAACGACGAGATGGACGACTTCAGCGCCAAACCCGGCGTCGCCAACGCCTTCGGCGTGGTGGGCAGCGACGCCAACGCCATCGAGCCGGGCAAACGCATGCTCTCCTCGATGAGCCCGACCATCATCACCCGCGACGGCGACGTCACCCTGGTGATCGGCACGCCGGGCGGATCGCGCATCTTCACCTCGATCTTTCAGGTGATCAACAATCTCTACGATTACCATCTGCCGCTGGCGCAGGCGGTGGCCGCCCAGCGCGTGCATCACCAACTGTTGCCGAAGGACACCGTTTATTACGACAGCTTCGCGCCGCTGACCGGCAAACCGGCGGACGAGCTGAAAGCCATGGGCTACACCCTCGAAGATCAGGGCTGGAACATGGGGGATATTCAGGCTATCCGCATCGATGGCCGCACGCCGGAAACCGCGTCCGATCCGCGCGGCCGCGGCGTGGGGCTGGTGGTGAAAAAGTAACCCTCCGGCGGCCCGCCTCCGATTAGACGGGCCGCCGCTCTCCCCGCACAGATGGCCGCTGTCTCCTTTTTCACTCATCTATACTGAATCGACAGGCCTGCGTTCAACGACGGCGGCGCCTGCGGTCCGTCTTGGACGATAAGGATAATATTCATAGTAAATCAATCACCTGCATTTATCGTAAGCGGTATCGGAGGCAATCAATAATGGCGAAAAGACGAGCAGTGCCCGGGGTTCATCCCTACGATGGGCCCGCCGGCGGTTGGGGCGCGCTGAAAGCGACGGCCATCGCCGTGCGTACACAGATGGATACCCTGGAGGCGCCGGTAACGCTGATGCGCACCAATCAGCCCGACGGGTTTGATTGCCCGGGATGCGCATGGCCGGATAAAGAACATCGATCCACCTTCCAGTTTTGCGAAAACGGCGCCAAAGCCGTGACCTGGGAAGCGACCAGCAAACGCGTGACGGCCGAATTCCTGGCGCAAAATACCGTGACCTCACTGCTGCGGAAAACCGACTATGAACTGGAGGACTATGGTCGCCTGACCACGCCCCTGTTCTATGACGCCGGGACCGACACGCTGCGCCCGCTGGCCTGGGATGAGGCATTTCAACGCATCGCCGCCGTTTTGCAGACGCTGCCGCCGGAGCAGGTGGAGTTTTATACCTCCGGCCGGGCGTCCAATGAGGCGGCCTATCTGTTCCAGCTGTTTGCGCGGGAATTTGGCAGCAATAACTTCCCCGACTGTTCCAATATGTGCCATGAACCGACCAGCGTTGGCCTGCCCCAGTCGATCGGCATCGGCAAAGGCACCGTGTCCCTGGACGACTTTGACAGCGCGGAGCTGATTATCTCCATCGGGCACAATCCGGGCACCAATCACCCGCGCATGATGGGCACGCTGCATGAGCTGGCGCGCAAAAAAGTGCCGATTATCGTGTTCAATCCGCTGCGCGAGCGGGCGCTCGAGCGTTTCACCGATCCGCAAAACGTCATCGAAATGGCGACCTACAGTTCGACCCCTATCGCCTCCACCTACTATCAGGTCAAAGCCGGCGGCGACGCCGCGGCGCTCAAAGGCATCGCCAAAGCGCTGCTGCAGTTGGATGACGAACATGGCAATGCGCTGGACCACGCCTTTATTGCCGAGCACACGGAAGGTTTTGCGGATTTCGCCGCCGATCTGAAGGCCACCGGTTGGGATGCGATTGAGGCGGAGAGCGGCCTGGCGCGCCGGGATCTGGAACAGGTCGCCGCCGCTTACGCGAAATCCAACGCCACCATCGTGACCTACGGCATGGGCATTACGCAGCACAATAAAGGCACCGCCAACGTACGCCTGATTGCCGATCTGCTGTTGCTGCGCGGCAACATCGGCAAACCGGGCGCCGGCATCTGCCCGCTGCGCGGCCACTCCAACGTGCAGGGCAACCGCACCGTCGGCATCACCGAAAAACCCTCGGCCGATTTTTTGGCGAAGCTGGAAACGGTGTTTGGCTTCACGCCGCCCAAAGCCCACGGTCACGATGCCGTGAAATGCATGCAGGCGATGATCGACGGCGCCTCGAAGGCGTTGATCTGCCTGGGCGGCAACTTCGCCGTGGCGCTGCCGGACCCCGAGCAGAGTTTCCCGGCGATGAAAGCGCTGGAATTAAGCGTGCATATCGGCACCAAACTCAACCGCAGCCATTTGTTGGTGGCGAAAGAAACCCTCATTCTGCCCTGTCTGGGACGTACCGAACTGGACATGCAGGCCGGCGGGCGACAATCGGTGACGGTGGAGGATTCGATGTCGATGGTTCACGCCTCGTCCGGCAAATTAAAACCGGCGTCGGAGCTGTTGCGTTCGGAACCCGCCATTGTGGCCGGCATGGCCAAAGCGGTGATGCCCGCCAGCAAGGTGCCCTGGGATGAACTGATCGAAGATTACGACGTGATCCGCGATTTGATCGAAAAAACCATCCCCGGCTTCGACGATTACAACGCGCGCATTCGCCAACCCGGCGGTTTCCGCATGCCGCTGCCGCCGACTGAGCGCCAGTGGCCGACGGCGACGGGCAAGGCGATGTTTTCCGTATTCAACGGGCTGCATGAGGACGAGACAACGGCAGACAAAGACACGCTGCGGCTGATCACGCTGCGCAGCCACGATCAGTACAACACCACCATCTATGCTCTGGACGATCGCTACCGCGGGGTCTTCGGCCGGCGCGACGTGCTGTTCATGAATGACAGCGATCTGCAACGTTTGGGGCTGGAACATGGCGACGTGGTGGATCTGGAAACGGCGCTGCCCGGCAGCACCCAGCGCCTGGAAGGCATCACGGTGATCGCCTACAACATCTCAGCCGGTTCGGTCGGCGCCTACTACCCGGAGGCCAACGTGCTGGTGCCGCTGCATTATATCGATGAGGAGAGCGGCACGCCTTCGTATAAATCGGTGCCGATCCTCGTGAAGTTGAGATCCAAAGAGGTGCGCGCGGTCGATATCGCTTGACGGAAGCGGTTTGAGCCTTTCTCCGCATGGAGAAAGGCTTCTCCCCCTTTAGACCTGCGCCACCAACACATTAACGTTGGCGGGGAAAACCAAGCCTTCTAATGCGTTACCGCTGTCGGAGGTCACCAGATAATCGACCTCGGGCCATTTGGCCACCAGCGTCATCGCATGCCCGCGCAGCTTATTTTCGTCGGCCAGCACGATGCACTTGCGGCTCTGGGCAATCATTTTGCGCGCGATGGCCGCTTCATTGACGTTCTGATCCATCACGCCGGTCTGCAGATTGACCGCGCCGGCGCCGATGATGGCGTAGTCGGCGAAAAACGCCTCGATATTATTCAATGCGATCGCGCCCAGGCACGCCATTTTGGAGTCGATGAACTGCCCGCCGATCAGCACCACGTCAATGGAGTCATTTTCCAGACAAACGTTGGCGATAAGCGGCGAGTTGGTGATGACCGTCAGTTGATCGATCGTTGCCAACTGCCGGGCAAACTCCAGCGTGGTGGAGCCGAAATCCACGAACACCGTATCGCCCGGTTGGAGCAGCGTCGCCGCTTTCTCCGCGATGGCGCGCTTCTCGGCCTCGGCGATTTTGGCCCGCTCGTTGAATTCATGCTCGAATTTAAACTGGCTGCTCACTGCGCCGCCGTGGATCTTCTTGATCAGCCGATAGTCTTCCAGCTTGTTCAGGTCGCGCCGAATGGTTTCCTGCGAAACCTGGAATTTATCCGCCAGCTCATTCACGTAAACCCGGCCGTTGGCCTGGATCAGCGCCAGTATTTCATTGCGCCTTTCCACGGAATTAGAGATATCCATTCACATTACACTCGCTGCCTTTAGTAAGAGTGACTGCCTCCGCCGAGACTTGCGGCGTTAACTGACGGAATACTACGGGTTTCAGGGCGTTAGACGCAAGCCGTTGCCGTCGTTCATCCTGCGGATTCGATGCTGATGTGCAGCGCATCACGCTCAGCCTCGGCCGGCAAGACGATATTGCGCAGCAGGATCCGCCGTTCAGGCAGGCAACGATGCGTTTTGCGGTACAGCACTTTCTCTCCCAGCCGCACCACCACCGAACCGGACACCGCCTGTTCCACGCGCATATTGATCGTGACCGTGGCGGGATTGCCGATCAGCGCCACACGGGCGGGCGCAGTCAGGCGTATCCGTTCGTCGTGCCGCACCGGCAGGATTTGCCGCGCCGGCGGCAGCGTGCGCTGCAGCGAATGGGCAACGGCCTCGCCGACGCGCAGCCCTTCCTGATAACACTGGTCGCCCATGTCCGCCGGGTGCAACATGTTGCCGACGGCGAAATAGGCGGCGTCGGAACAGCGGCCGAACTGATCGGTCAACGGACAGCCGCTGTCCGGCCGCTGCGCCAGGTGGCTCTGGCGGATCAGCGTATACTCCCCGGTGAAGCGGCCGGTGAAGATCAGGCTGTCGCAGGCGATGCGCCGTTTCTCCCCCTGGTGATTTTCCACTTCTATAGATTCAACCCGATCGCGGCCGGCAATATCGGTCACACGCGAATAGTAGTGGATCGGCACTCCCATCAGACGCGCATAGAGCGCGCTCAGACGCCAAGCGACGGGTCTGCCGCCGCTTTCAATCATGGCGACGGCGCGCACGCCGGCGTTACGCAGCGTCCACAGCGCGGAGAAACTGACCAGCTCGGTGCCGATCACCACCGGCGCCTTGCCCGGCTGCAGCCCGCGCAGATAGACGAACTGCTGCAGCGCACCGGCGGTGAGTACGCCCTGCGGCCGCAGCCCGCTCACCAGTCGCGGATGGCGCGGCGTCTCGCGCACGCCGGTCGCCAGGATCACCCGCTGCGCTTTCAAGGTGCTGACGCCGCGGCAGTCCGTGATGGTCAGCTCGCCGTCCGGCTTGATGGCGAGCACCGTCACGCCGGTACGGATCTCCACCTGCCCGGCGCGCGCCAGTATTTTATCGACATAGGTGGATCCCAGCATCGGCCTATAAAACGTTTGCAGCCCAAAGGTGGGGTGCCGACAGTGTCTGGGCACACCGCCCGCCTGCCGTTCCCGTTCCAGGAGCACCACATCCTCGATCCCCGCCTGCCGCAACGCGGTCGCCGCTGCGATCCCGGCCGGCCCGGCGCCGACAATCGCCACCTGATACTCAGTTTTCATCAATGCTCCCTACGGCCAGCGTCTGGCCAAAACGATCGCCTACCATTTCCGCCACCCGGCTGCTGCAATAAAAACCGTTGCAGCGCCCCATCATCACGCGCGTGCGGCGCCGCAGCCCGCCGATGCACTCTGGCGGCACGGCGGAATCGAACGCCGCCTCGATCTCCCGCTGGGTCACCAGCTCGCAGTGGCAAACGATGCCGCCGTTGTCCGGGCGCGCGTAATCGCGCAGCGCGTAGTCGGCAAGCATCGGCATTTGCGGCCAATACACGGTCTCCGGCGTTTTTGGCGTGAAGCACGGCGTAAAGTGGTCGCGATAGAGCTGTTCCACATATTGCGCGATGCCCAGCGCCGCCGTCAGGCCGGTGGAGCGAATGCCCGCCACGCAGATCCACTGCCGATCGGGATAGTGCTGAATGCGGTAGTGTTTCTGTTCAGTCGCCGGGCGTAATCCGGCATAGCTGGCGGTGACGCTGTAATTCGCCAGCGTGGGCAGCAATCGCGTCCCCTGTTCGATCAGCTCGCGCATTTTGGTTTCGTCCACCGTCGCCGTCTCGCGATCCTGCTGTTCTTCGGCGGTCGGCCCGAGCAGCAAATTGCCGAAGATGGTTTTCGACAGCAGCACCCCTTTGGTGATCGTCGTCGGTACCGGCAAGATAATGGCGTTGACCTGCCCGGCGGCGGCCTTGTCGAACACCAGGAACTGCCCTTTGCGCGGGCGAATTTCAAACTCGGGCTGATGGCAGAAACTTTCTACCCGGTCGCCCTGATTGCCGGCGCAGTTGATGACGATTTTGCCGTGAAACTCGCCCCGGTTGCTGGTTAGCCGCCAGCCGGTCGGCAAGCGTTCGGCGCCTGTCACCTCGGTATTGAAGCGATAGTCGCCGCCGTGTTTAACGCCCTGCGTCAGGTAAGCCAGCGGCGTGCTCCAGGGATCGATCACGCTCTCGCCCGGCACCTCTACCGCCGCCAACGCGCCGGGCGCCAGCTGCGGCTCACGGCGATACAGCTCGGCGGCGTCGATCTGCGCCACGTCCAGCACGCCGTTGTCGTGCGCCTGTTGCACAATCGCGGGCAGCGCCGCCAACTGCTGCTCGTCCCAGGCCACGACCAGCGCGCCGGTGGGCAACAGCGGCAGATTCATTCGCTCACGGATGGCGATAAATTCCCGGTACCCGGCCTGCATGCAATGCAGTTCCAGGCTGCCGCTGGGCGCATCGAAGCCGGTATGCAGCAGCGCGCTGTTGGCTTTGCTGGCGCCGGACAGGATATCGCCCCCTTTTTCCAACAGCAGCGTACGGGCGCCCATCAGGCAGAATTTGCGGAATACCGCACACCCGACCACACCGCCGCCAATCACGACAATGTCCCAACCCGTTTGTTCTTCCATCATGCTGATGTCCCGTTTTGATGTGATAACCACAATAAAACCACACAATAACCGCATTTGAAATGACAAAAACAACATAACTCCCAAAAAAAAGCCGCAAAAGGCGGTGATAAGCAAAAAGTATGAGGTCGATCACGCGGGGTTATTTTATCTTGTGATTTATGTTGCTTTTGTGTGTGAAATTGAAGATAGATTATTAAAACAGTCACACAACCAACACCAGGCACAATAAAAAAACAAAACCTATAAGAGAGCGAAGCAATGATGAATCAACGTTATGCCGCGATTGATCAGGGGACCACCGGCACCCGGGTCGTGGTGTTCGGCGAAGACGGCAGGCACCATTCACCGGCCAGCATGCCGCACAAGCAGATCACCCCCAATCCGGGCTGGGTGGAACACGACGCCCTGGAGATTTTGGCGAATATCCGCCGCTGTCTCAGCCAGTGCGGCATGGTGGACGCCATCGGTTTAGGGCATCAGGGCGAAAGCCTGCTGGCCTGGGACGCCGACAGCGGCCTGCCGCTGTACAACGCCATCGTTTGGCAAGATCAGCGCACCGAGCCGGAGATCCAGCGGCTGAAACGCGAAGGCGTTGAGCCGCTGGTGACGGCGAAAACCGGTCTGCCGCTCGATACCTACTTCTCAGCCAGCAAGATGGGCTGGCTGATGAACAACGCCCCGGGCGCCAGGCAATTGGCGCAACGCGGCCGCCTGCGGCTCGGCACCATGGACGCCTTCTTCCTGTTCCACCTGTGCGGCCGGCATCTCACCGACTATAACTCGGCCTCGCGCACCTCGTTGTTCAACATTCATACCCTGCAGTGGGATGAGGAGCTGTGCCGTTTGTTCGGCGTGCCGATCGACAGCCTGCCCGAGGTCAGAGACAACATCGGCCACTTCGGCGACGTCGCGCTCAACGGCAAACCGGTGCCGCTGACGGCCTGCATCGTCGACCAGTTTGCTGGCACATACGGCCACGGCTGCCATCAACCGGGGCAGATGAAGATCACCTTCGGTACCGGCGCCTTTTTACAGGCGATCACCGGGCCGCGCCCGATCGATGCCGGCGAGTCCGGCCTGTTGCCCACGCTGTGCTGGAAGCTGCCCGACAGCGAGCCGGTGTATGGCCTGGACGGCGGCGTTTATAACGCCGCCTCCGCCATTAACTGGGCGAGAAAGATAGGCCTGTTCAACGATTTCGATGAATTCGGCGACTTCCCCTCTCAGCCGGCCATCGTGCGCGGCCTGGCCTTTGTGCCCGCGCTCTCCGGACTGGCTTGCCCGTATTGGGACCGCTCCGCCGCCGGGATGTGGGCCGGGCTGTCGCTGGAGACCGAGCGCAAGGATCTGCTGCAGTCGATCCTCGAAGGCATCGCCATGCGTTCCGCCGAGGTGATCAACGCCATGGATAAACTGAAACCGATCGGCGACAGCATTTCGGTGGACGGCGGCCTGTCCGCCAACCGCTATTTCACACAGTTTCTCGCCAACCTGATCCAAAAGCGCATCGTCTCTCCCGCCAATAAGGAGATCACCGCCCAAGGCGTTGCGCTGTTGGCGCGTAAAGGACTGGGGGTGGAACATCCGCTCAAGGTGCTCAACCGCTATGAAGTGACGGAACCCGCCGAGGTCGATATGGCGGGCTGGTTTGCCCGCTATCAGGAAATCATCGCGCGCTCGCGCGGCTTACGTTCATCGCAGGAGGAACACCATGGCTGAGTTCGGTAATTTCATCATCTATATCATCATGGCCGGCACTCTGATCGGTGCGCTGGCGTCGATCGTCAAACCGGAAGGCGAGCTGGGACGCGAATTCGTCAACGGCATTCACGCCATCGGCCCGGTGTTTCTCGCCCAAGCTGGCATCATGGCCGCAATCCCGATCATCTCTTACCTGATCATGTATAGCATCGGCCCCTTCTTCTCGGCGCTCGGCTCCGACGCCTCGATCGCGGCGCTGGCGGTGATCGCCGTTGACATGGGCGGCTATCAGCTGGCCGATGCCATTGCCGCCAACCGCGACATGTGGATCGTCGCCATGTTGGTGGGTTACACCTCGGGTGCCAGCATCGTGTACCTGATCCCGGTCGGGCTTATCATGCTGAACCGCGACGACCATAAATATCTGGCGCTGGGTGCCATGGCAGGCCTGATCAGCATTCCGTTCGCCGTGCTGATCGCCCTGGTGACCATCACCTTCAATAACCTGCCGGTCAGGGAGATTATCTCCACCACGTCACCTGCCGCGCACTATCTGCAGCTGGACTTGCTGCAGGCGCTGCGGCTGCTCTCCCCGCTGTTCGCCCTGTGCTTCCTGCTGGCGCTGGGGCTGAAGCTGCGGCCGGCGGCGATGGTGAAAGGATTCCTGATCTTCGGCAAGGCGGCGGATGCCTTTATCAAGCTGGTGTTGGCGCTGTGCATCATCGAGCATTTTACCGGTGTATTTAAAAAGGTGTTCGGCGGCTGGGTATTCGATCCGTTATTTGCCGACAAAGACGAATTATTCCGCGCTATCGAGATCGCCGGTTATATCGGCATTATGTTGGCGGGCACATTCCCCATTTGTTATTTATTCCAGCGCTATTGCCGCAAGCCGATGCATTTCATCGGTAAAAAGCTCGGTTTATCGGATACCGGCGCGCTGGGCTTTATTATGGTATTGGCCAATATCATCGCCGTTTATCACCTGTTCAAAGGCATGCGCGCCCGCGATAAGGTGCTGTGCGTGGCCTTCGGCATCTGCGCACAGGCCACGTTGGGCGATCACCTGGCGTTTACCGCCAACTTCCAACCTTCGCTGGTGTTGCCGATCATGATGGGCAAATTCCTCGGTGGCATGATCGCCGTGCTGATCGCCATAAAAATTTCGGTGCCGGAGGCTGAATTGCTGGAAAAAGAACAGACGCAAAGGCAATCGACGGCCATCGCCGCCGCCGCTCGTTAAATTTACCCCTAAGCCATAAAAATAAACGGGGCGCCGCCTCACGGTGAAGCTGCGCCCTTTTTTCGTCCCTGACAACAATTATTGAGAGAACAAACGCTAATGAGAAAAATATTTTTAGCCTGCCCCTACAGCCACGCCGACGCCAACGTCGTGCAGCAACGCTTTATCGCCTGCAACGACGTCGCCGCCGCTATCGTGCGAGCCGGCAACGCCGTTTTTAGCCAGGTCAGCATGTCGCATCCGATCAACCAGTGTTTGCAAGAGCTAGACAAAACCGCCATCGGCAAGCTGTGGGCGCCGATCGACGCCCTGTTCATGGCGGCGATGGATGAATTGATCGTGCTCGACTTGCCGGGTTGGCAAGAGAGCGGCGGCATCAAGCGCGAGATGGACGCTTTCGCGGCGCGCGGTTGCCGCGTCAGCCTGTGGTCCGAGGTCGCAGGCGAGTTCAACTGAGGCGTGCGCCCCGCCGCTTGGCGCGACGGGGCATCGGCTTATTTGCCGTTGGCCAATTCACCGTACACCACCTGGCCGCGGAAACCGCGCCGCACCTGCTGGAACAGCTCGCGGAACGCCGGGTAATCCTGCGCCTGGCACAGCGCTTCCTTGCCGCGAATGGCGTTCACCTGCAGGCGGTGATTGACGGTCACCTGCTGCCCGTCGCGCCGCCACTCGACGCGATAGTCGCCCGCCGCATTGCGGAATTGCCGATCTTTCGGAATAGCGATGATCGGCACGTTGGCCGGCAGCTGCAGACGGTAGGTTTCGTCGTAGCGCTGCGCGGTGCAGTAGAACGGCGTTTCGTTGCCCGGCGCCGCCGTGGTGGTATACAGCGTGCGGAACGATTTGCCGCCGGGCGGGTTGGGCAACGTCATGCCGCCCACCACGCCGAAATCGACGTAGTCGTCCGCCTTGAAGCGGAAGCGATAGCCGAACTGCTTTTTGAGATCCAGCGGATCGCTGTTCATCGCCACTTCGCCGTTGCCGTCGATGCCGGAAGCGGACATGATCGTCGCTTCGGCCTGCGCCCGATTCTGACGGTTGATCTGCGAGAAGTAGCCCCGCAGGTCAATTTCTTCCACTTCGCTCAGCCGGCGCTCGGTTTCCCCCTGCAGGTTGCCCGCCTTGTCGAACACGAAATCGACGTTCAGCGCGCTCTTGACCGGCTGCTCATCGCTGCCCGGCGTGCGCGCCAGCCTGGCGTCGCGCGTCAGCAGCACCGGCGCGCCCAAATCGCCCTCCGGCAGTTGCCCGAAACGCGCCCAGGGATTGGTGGAATCGAGGTACAGTTTGAATTCAGGCACGTAGGTGATGGCGTGATTGAAGCGGCCAAGCAGCGGCACTTTAGGCAGGATCGGGCCTTCATCCATGCCGATCAGCACCGGCGAGCTTTCAATGCCTTTGGCGGCGAGCAGCGCCTCCAGGATCACCACGTGATCCTTACAGTCGCCGTAATGGTTATCGAGAATGCTCTGCGCCGAATTCGGCTCCAGCCCACCGTTGCCCAGGTACACCGCCACGTAGCGAATGTTTTGCGCCACCCAGCGATAGAGGGCCTCCGCCTGCTCGCGCCGATCGCTGATACCGGCGGTGATATTGTCCGCCAGCGCCTGAATGCCCGGCGTCACCTTCGCCGCCGCGCCGGCCTTCAGCTGGTAGGCCTTGGCCAACTGCGGCCACTCGCGGTAGGTGCTGGCCATGATGGTCGGGCTGAAGGTCCAGCTGTCCGCCGCCCAGTTTTGCGCCTTCATCGGCGCGCTGCGCGAATAATGCCAGCGCCAGTGCGCCTGGCCGTTGCGGATTTGCGGTTGGTCCCCGCCCTCGACGCCGCGCGTGAAGATATGCATCGGCAGCTTGGCCGGCGCCTGCAGGGTCACTTCGGCGTCGTCGAACTGATCGAAAACGCTGAACGTCTCCCACAGGCCGAAATAGTCAGGGAAATACGGGGTGTTCTGCGTGCGGCGCAGTTCGTACACCACGTGCGAGCCCGGCGCCAGGTTGGAGAACACGATGACGCGCACCTTGCGATCGGCATACAGCGGCGCCGTGGCGCTGGAATAGCTTTCCTGGGTATAAATGCGATCGGGCGCCACATCGTGGCGCTGGCCGTCGGCGGTCAGCGTATAGGCGGCGACCACCTCCAGCGTTTCCATTTTCTCGCTGTAGCTCAGGCGGATCTGGCTGAATTTTTCGACCGCCGCCTTGGTTTTCAGCAGCACTTCGTAGCTTTCCGTCTTCACGTTGGTGGCGTTGGCGTTAACGCGGTAATCCGCGCGATAGCGCACGAAGCTGAAATCGTTGTTGGCCGTGTCGTTCTGGCCCTGATCCGCCGCGGCGGGCGGTGCAGCGGCCAACACGGTGGCCGGGTGCGTCGCCGTCAAACCGGCGAGTAACAGTATGGAAGGAATAGCGATTTTCATCTTCGGTCCTTGAAGGGCAATAAACGGCGACGCCGGGCTACGCACCCGTCCCGGCGTCAAAACAGGCGGGCACACTAATATAATTGAGAATCATTTTCAATAAACGAACCGTCAACGCCGTGCTAGCCCTGCTCGATCAGCATCACAGCGGTGGTCTCCGGCTCCAGGGCCTCGAAAACGTGCTCGCGATCGGCGGAGTAACTGATGTAATCGCCGGCGCTCAGCACCTGCGGCTGATCCGCCGGGCCAAGGCGCGCCCGTCCACTGCTGATGATCACATGCTCGACGGTGCCCGGCGGATGCGGCCGGGAAAGTTTCGCTTCGCCGGGCTGCACCCGCAGCCGGTAAATGTCGCGCTGCGCGCCCGGTGGACAAGTGGCCAGCAACGTGGCGGCGTAGTTGCCCTGCTCTGACACCGCCACGGTCCCCTCATGAGCGCGGATCACTTGCACCTGCCTGCTGGGTTGCGAAATCAGTCGGCTGACCGGCACATCCAGCGCCATCGCCAACGCCCACAGCGTTTCCAGACTGGGATTACCGCTGCCAGCTTCGAGCTGCGACAACGTGGACTTGGCGATACCCGCGCGCTTCGCCAGTTCGGTGACGGACAGGTTCAATCGCTCCCGCTCACGGCGGATTGCCGCCGACAAGAGGCCGATCGGCGTGATGTTCTGCATTAGGCTCTCGCTCATTGTTCGTTATACCATTCATTTGTTCGACTTGACGAACACCGTCAACCATGTTCATCATAATGTTCGATTGTTCATTTTAATGATTAAGCGACTTCACCACAAGTACGGTCAGGCCGCGAGGGAAACGACATGAAAACGAAAACGCGCGGCGCAGTGCAAATGATCCTCGCCATGACGATCTCCGGCACCGTCGGTTGGCCGGTGATCGTGTTAGGGCAGCCGCCCGCCACGGTGGTGTTTTGGCGCTGCGCGTTCGGCGCGCTGGCGATGCTGGCCACCTGCGCCGCGCTTGGGCAACTGAAATCAGGCGCCATCAACCGGCGGCAGCTGGCTTTCGCCGTCCTGGGGGGCCTCGCGCTGGTGCTCAACTGGACGCTATTGTTTGCCGCCTATGCGCATGCCTCGATCGCTGTCGCCACCGTGACCTACCATGTTCAACCGTTTATGTTGGTGGCGCTGGGAGCGCTGCTGTTCGGCGAAAAACTGACGGCTAATCGGCTGGGCTGGCTTCTGCTGGCGTTCGCCGGGATGGTGTTGATCGTCACCGGCCGGCAGAGCGGTGGCGGCGATGGCGACTATCTGCTGGGCGTGGCGCTGGCGCTCGGTGCGGCCCTGATGTACGCCCTGGCGGCAGCGATTGTCAAACAGCTGGCCGCGTTGCCGCCGCAGCTCATCGTGTTGATTCAACTGACCGTCGGCGCGCTGGCGATGGCGCCGTTCGCCGGTCTGGCCCGCCTTCCCGCAGAACCGTTCGACTGGCTGCTGCTGGCGACCCTCGGCCTGGTGCATACCGGGGTGATGTCCACGTTGCTCTATGGCGCTATCCAGAAAATCCCCACCGCTCTGGTTGGCGCGCTGTCGTTTATCTACCCGGCAGTGGCGATCGTGGTGGACTGGGCGGCGTTCGGGCACCGTCTCAGCCTGTTGCAGCTGCTGGGCACGCTGGCCATTCTCGGCGCGGCCGCGGGCATGAACTTCGGCTGGCGATGGGCGCCCGCCGCGCACCGGGCCGGTAAAATCGGTTAATCCCGTCCGACGGGCAAGCTATGCACAATAAGGCATTCGCCTTGTGTTCGGCGCGGTGCTATTTATTTAAACCGTGTAGGGTAGAAGGAGTGTTCTATGTGGCATCACCGCCTGCAACGGCGCATCCGTTTCAGTTACTGGAACGAACTGTGCGTCATAAAAAAATAAGGGAAGGCGCAAGCCTTCCCTTTTGTCATTCACCGTTCAGCTCAGAAGCGATCGGTTTTCACCACCTCGTCGAACGGCAGCTTGCCGATGCGCGGGTAAGGTTGCCCCGCCGCCTTGCCGATAGCGACCATCAGCGCGATCTGATAATGCGCCGGCTTATTGATAATCTCGCCCACCGCGTCGAAATCAAAACCGTCCATCGGGCAAGAGTCGTAGCCCTGCGCCTTGGCCGCCAGCATCAGCGTCTGGGCGAAGATGCCGCTGCTGCGCATCACTTCGTCGCGCTGCACCTGCGGCTTACCGCGATAATACTGATCGACGGCCGGGATCATGAATTGCTGCACCGGCTCCGCCGCGTCGGCCCAAACGGTTTTTACTTTCGATTCCCAACTCGACAGATCGCCGCACAGCACGACCAGCATCGACGCGTCAGTCACCTGCGCCTGCCCCCACGCCGCCTCGCGAATTTTCTCGCGCTGCGCGCGATCTTCGATCAGCAGCAGGCGCCAGTGCTGCAGGTTAAACGCGCTGGGAGCGCCCTGCAGCGCAATGTTCAACAGCGCTTTTTTCTCTTCGAGCGTCATCACGTGCTGCGTATCGAACTGCTTGGTGGCGCGGCGTTGGCGGATCGCGTCTAACGTATTCATTTTACTGCCTCTGTCCATGTGAAAAGGTCTATTGTCGTCAACGCGGCGCGGCTGTCCAGCCCCAGGCGGCTATTTCTGCGCGGTTTCGGCGCGCAAACGGCTGACCTGCGCCGCCAAGTCCGGCCACGGCGCCTGACCGGCGTAATGCTGCCGCAGGTAGTTGAGCAGGATGGCGATCTGCGCGTCATTCAGGTTATGGCGAAAGCCCGGCATATAGCCCAGCTCGGCGTTCGCCGGCCGCTGTATGCCGTCCAGCACCACGCGAATGGCGTTGTCCGGCGCGTCGGCGAACAGGTTGGTGTTCAGCGCCAGAGACGGCCGCACCCCCGCCATCTGCGCGCCTTTTTCCTGCGCATGGCAAGCCATGCAGGCGCCGGAAAACAGCCGCGCCCCTGCCGAACTCAGAGGCTCCACCTGGCGCTCCGCCTGAGCGTTTAACGTTGTCGCCGTAGCGCCCGCCGCCGTTTCAGGATGATAGCTGCGCAGATAGACGGCGATCGCCTGCAGATCGGCCTGCGGCAAGCGCGACAGCCCTTCTTCGATCACCGGCGCCATCGGGCCGGCGGCGACGCCGTGGTTGGCCGAGTAGCCGGTGCGCATGAAATCGACCAGATCCTGCTGCGTCCACGCGAGCGGCGTGGGCGAGCGGCCGGTCAACGCCGGCGCCGTCCATCCCTCGGCCACGCCGCCGGCCAGGTGCTCGCCGCCGGTTTTCTCGCCGAACAGCACGTTGCGCGGCGAATGGCAGGCGCTGCAGTGCCCCAGCCCTTCGACCAGGTACGCGCCGCGGTTCCAGTCGGCGCTTTGGGCCGCCTGTTCCGGCATCGCGCCCGGCGTCAGGAACAGCAGGTTCCAGGCAAAGATGCCCTGGCGAATGTTGAACGGAAAGTGCAGATCGGTGGCCGGCGGCCGGTACTTGACCGGCGGCTGCGACATCAGATAGGCATACAGCGCCTGCAGATCGTCGTCGCGGGTGCGGGTAAAGGCGGTATAGGGAAACGCCGGATAGAGATAGCGGCCCTGGCGATCGACGCCGTGGCGCATGGCGCGTTCGAACGCCGCGTAGCTCCAGCTGCCGATGCCGGTTTCCACGTCCGGCGTGATGTTGGTGGTGTAAATGGTGCCGAAGGGGATCTCCATCGCCAACCCACCGGTGTTGCGC
>NZ_CAJCKE010000038.1:0-32011 GCF_903970925.1 Serratia sp. ME47
GAATTTGCCTGGCGGCAATAGCGCGGTGGTCCCACCTGACCCCATGCCGAACTCAGAAGTGAAACGCCGTAGCGCCGATGGTAGTGTGGGGTCTCCCCATGCGAGAGTAGGACACTGCCAGGCATTAAATAAACGTTATCAGTGTGACGACTGGTAATGCGCAAATCGCAAAGCGCGATATTGCCGGTATCGAAAGATACAACGTAAAAGAATCGGTGGAGCGGTAGTTCAGTTGGTTAGAATACCTGCCTGTCACGCAGGGGGTCGCGGGTTCGAGCCCCGTCCGTTCCGCCACTTATTTAATTATGCCTGCTTTTTTAGCAGGCATAATGTTAAGCGAGATTTAGGGGCGTAGCTCAGTTGGTAGAGCACCGGTCTCCAAAACCGGGTGTCGCGAGTTCGAGTCTCTCCGCCCCTGCCATATTAAGAACCCTTTGCGAAAGCAAAGGGTTTTTTTTTACCTATTATCCCTTCCCTTGGAGCATTCCCGCTTTGGAAAAGAGCGCATTAGCTGCTCTATGCTGATGTCTATCTGATCCGAGTTGCCTTATGATCTTTCGATCTTTACCTCCGCCGACCTCCTGATTCTCCTACCATTTTGCATTTTCTTCTCTCAGAAGGCGATGGGCGGTTTTTGGCATGATAGACAGCCATGACCACGGCGGCGGCTTTTAAGGCCGCCATAGCGCTTTAGGCTGCGGTATTTAAAGGTATTTTAAGTAATTGCCGAATCAAAGGCTGTTGATCGCTGTTTTGCAACCAGACGGCATACAGTGGGCGAACAATCGGCGGGATCTCGGCGGCGGCAAGCAACTGCGGATACTCTTTTTCCCACTGGCTGGGCAGGAAAGCGCATCCGCCTGTGGTTTCCAGCAACTGACGCGTCAGGTGTGCCGAGGTGGTCGTGAGTACCGGCACGTTATCACCTTCCAACATGCGGTTTTCCTGTTGGTGGAAGTCGGCCCCCCATTCCAGCTTGATGTACGGCATGGGGGATTGCTTGTCACGACGCGCGGATGAGAACAGGCGTAATGAGAAATTGCCCAGCTGCTGGCTGGCCAGTTCGTCCATCTTTGGCGGCTCAGTGGTGATCAGTAAATCGAGCTGCCTTTCATGCAGTTGCTTTACCAAAGAGTGCCTTAAGGCCACCCTGGCTTCGAGCTGCAGCGCCTCTCTTTGTTGATAGAGAGACTGCAACCAGGGGGTCAAATAAGCCTCCCACAACGAGGCAGTCGCGCCGATCGACAGCTCGGTATGTTGCAGTGAACGCACGACCTCTTTCTTCGCCAACTGCCAGGTGTTCATCAGGCTTTCGGCATAGGGCAGAAGCCGCTCGCCGGCAGGCGTCAGGCGGATGTTATTGCGATGGCGGGTAAATAAATTTGCGCCCAACTGGTTTTCTAACTGACGGATGCGGAAACTGACCGCGGACTGCGTTAAGTACAAAGATTCTGCGGCTCTGCCAAAGTGACGCGTTCTACTGACCTCCAAAAAGGTTTTCAGTAATTCGGTATCCACACCTATCTCCAAAAAAATTTGTCGTTAAGATTAAAATGTTTTGTTTTACACGCTGTCAAGCCTATCTAATACTCCGCGCCATAAACAGCACGGCCATAAGAGAATTAGGAGCGTGTCAGATGGCGGATAGCTTCACCACGACCAATCGTTTTTTTGATAATAAACATTACCCTCGCGGGTTCTCCCGTCACGGCGATTTCACCATTAAAGAGGCGCAATTGCTAGAGCGCTTCGGCTACGCGTTTAACGAGCTGGACTCGGGTAAACGCCAGCCGGCCACTGAAGAAGAACAGCTGTTCGTCGCAGTGTGCCGCGGTGAGCGCGAAGCGGCTACCGAGCAGGAAAAAGTATGGGCTAAATATCTGGCGCGCACACGTCGCCCGAAGAAATTCCATACGCTGTCCGGCGGTAAGCCGCAGGCTGACGCAGTAGAAGATTACAGCGACAGCGAAGACTAAAGACGATGGGGCCTTCGGGCCCCATTTTCTATTCCAGACTACGATGCAGTTGTAACAGCAGACGGTCCATACTGCGATAGCTCAGCGCTTCGCTGAGGTGGCGCCTGTCGATCTCGGCATCCCCCGCCAAATCCGCCAGCGTGCGCGCCACTTTCAAGATGCGCTGCCAGGCGCGGACCGATAACCCCAACGCGTTTAATGTCGCTTCCAAAAACTCGGCGTCTGCCGCCTGCAACACGCAATCCCGTTCCACTTCACGGTTGTTTAACAGCGCGTTGATTTTACCGGCGCGTTCGAGCTGCCGGGTGCGTGCCTGTCGCACTCTTTCCCGCACCTGCTCGCTGCTTTCTCCCTGAGTTTGCCGCTTACTGAGCGTACCTGGAGGTAACAGCGGCACTTCGATAGACAGATCGAAACGATCGAGAAAAGGCCCTGACAGCCGGGCCAGGTAGCGCAGCACCTGCTGCGGCGAGGCGCGATTATGCATACCCTGGTAATGCCCGGTTGGGCTGGGATTCATCGCCGCGATCAATTGCACCTTGGCCGGGAAGCAGACCTTGGCGTTGGCACGTGAAATCACGATCTCGCCGGATTCCAACGGTTCACGCAGCGCATCCAGCACCTTACGCTCGAATTCCGGCAGCTCATCCAGAAACAGCACGCCGTTATGCGCCAAAGATATCTCACCCGGGCGCGGCAGTGCGCCGCCGCCGACCAACGCCGCCATCGATGCGCTGTGATGCGGTGCGCGAAATGGCCTCTGGCGCCATGGCAAAGCGGTGAGAACAGGATGCTGCAAGCTGGCGACCGCCAGGCTTTCCAGCGCCTCAGGTTCCGTCAGCGGCGGCAGTAAGCCCGTCAGTCGGCTGGCCAGCATGGTTTTACCGGTGCCAGGCGGCCCAATCAGCAGCAGGTTATGCCCGCCGGCGGCGGCGATCTCTAATGCCCGCTTGGCCTGCTCTTGGCCGATGATGTCGCGCAGATCGGCGTTTTCATGCGGGTTGTCTGCCGCGGGAGGCGTGATGGCTACCGGCAGCTCGCCCTGACCGAGCAAAAAGGCACAGACCTCCAACAGGTGTTGGGCAGTATGGGATTGTGACTGCGCAATCAGGCCGACCTCGGCGGCGTTGTCCGTGGAGAGGACCAATTGTCGTCCGGCGTCAGCCGCCGCCAGCGCCGCCGGGATGGCGCCTCTGACCGCGCGCAGCGCGCCGGACAGCGCCAGTTCGCCAAGAAACTCGTAGCGTGCCAACGGTGCGAGGGGTAGTTGCTCGGAGGCGGCGAGGATCGCCAGCGCAATCGGCAGATCGTAGCGCCCGCCTTCTTTCGGCAGATCGGCCGGTGCCAAATTGACGGTGATGCGGCGGGCGGGAAAGGTGAAACCGTTGTTGATCAGGGCGCTGCGCACCCGATCGCGCGCCTCTTTTACCGTGGTTTCCGGCAGGCCAACCAGCGTCAGGCCGGGCAGGCCATTGCTGATATGCACCTCTACCGTTACGGAAGGGGCCTGAACGCCGATGATGGCGCGGCTATAGATTACCGCCAGTGACATATCGCTCTCCTTGCTGAGGGCAGCATGATGCGCGATTTATCCAGGTGCCGCGCGGCGTTCTTGGCATTTTTTCTATGAAACTCGCAGCATAATCACTGATTTTCATCGAATTGAACGAAATTGTGCGAACCGCCTCGCAGCCTATGGCAATACCCATTAACAATTCGCTGAAGCCTGCAACACATTAGCGGCCTGTACGCATTGCAGCCATAGGCTTGATGGGTGTATTTAACAATTGATTAAAAGAAAAATCACTTCTTTAACACACTCCGACCGCCGCCGCAGTCTGCCCGGCAGCCGCTAAATCTCCTGACTTCGTACTCTACGGTAGGGATAACACTATGTTTGGTTGGACCCCGCTGCAACGCAATGCGGCAATCGCCAGTTTTTCAAGCTGGACGCTCGACGCTTTCGATTTTTTCGTGCTGGTATTCTTACTCAGCGACATCGCACAATCCTTTCACGTCGGCCTGGAACAGGTCACGTTGGCGATTCTGCTCACGCTGGCGGTGCGGCCGATCGGCGCGCTGATCTTCGGGCGCGCTGCGGAAAAATATGGCCGCAAACCGATCCTGATGCTGAATATCGTCTTCTTCTCGGTGTTTGAGCTGCTCTCCGCCGCCGCGCCCTCGCTGACGGTCTTCTTGCTGTTACGAGTGTTGTACGGCGTCGCGATGGGCGGTATCTGGGGCGTGGCGTCATCATTGGCGATGGAAACCATACCGGACCGCTCGCGCGGCTTGATGTCGGGCATTTTCCAGGCCGGCTATCCGTTCGGTTATCTGCTGGCGGCGGTGGTGTACGGCCTGCTGTTCGAAACGGTCGGCTGGCGCGGCATGTTCGTCATCGGCGCGGCGCCGATCCTGCTGCTGCCGTTTATTTATTATTGCGTGCAGGAGTCGCCGGTGTGGCTGGCGGCGCGTGAACGTAAAGAAAGCAGCGCCTTGCTGCCGGTGTTGAAGAGCCACTGGAAGCTGTGCTGCTATCTGGTGCTGCTGATGGCGGCGTTCAATTTCTTCTCTCACGGCACGCAGGATCTGTATCCGGTATTTCTGAAAGTTCAGCATGGTTTCGATCCGAAAACCGTCAGTATCATCGCCATTAGCTACAATATCGCGTCAATTATCGGCGGCGTTTTCTTCGGTTCGTTATCGGAAAAAATCGGCCGCAAAAAAGCGATTATCATCGCCGCATTGTTGGCGTTACCGGTGATCCCGCTGTGG
Organism: Serratia sp. ME47; assembly: GCF_903970925.1. NCBI lineage: Bacteria > Pseudomonadati > Pseudomonadota > Gammaproteobacteria > Enterobacterales > Yersiniaceae > Serratia > Serratia sp. ME47. The sequence goes on from NZ_CAJCKE010000038.1 coordinate 4,752, forward strand.
GCGTTTTCCAGCGGTTCGCTGATGCTCGGGATCGGCGCTTTCCTGATGCAATTCATGGTGCAGGGCGCCTGGGGCGTGGTGCCGACCTACCTGACCGAGCTGGTACCGGCCAATACCCGCGCGGTGCTGCCGGGGTTCGTGTATCAGCTGGGCAACCTGATCGCTTCGGTCAACGCCACGCTGCAAGCCACCCTCGCCGAGCATCATGGGCATAATTACGGCCTGGCGATGGCCATGGTTGCCGGGACGGTGGCGGTGGCGATCGCTCTGTTGGTGTTCTTCGGCAAGGATACACGCGGCAAGGCCATCACCGGCGCGGTGAAAAATCCAGGTATGCGCGCCAACGTGTGAAATCCGGGCGATTCGCGTGAGGTATGACCAGATTGCGCCGAATAATAACGCAAAAAAAGTGTTGTCATGTCGCGCGCGGCTGTGGTACCTCTGTAAGCATTAGTTCTGAATGAGCACAGTGAACAAACCCATTATGAAAGCCTTTGCCCAAGTGATTAGCCTAGTCGTGATTAGCGTGGTGGTGATTATTATCCCACCGTGCGGGGCTGCACTTGGACGAAGAAAGGCTTAGCAAACAAGCCGGAATCGCAAGAGAACCCCCGCACCGTCAGGTCCGGGGGTTTTTTATTGGCAAGAGAAAAGTGGAGCAAGGGGCAGAGCATGAAAAACAGAAAAAAATCCTGCGGTTGTCGAAGTAAGGCGGGGAAATAACTATGAATGGCGCTCAGTGGGTAGTTCAAGCGTTGCGTGCGCAGGGTGTGGATACCGTATTCGGCTATCCGGGCGGGGCAATCATGCCGGTGTACGATGCGCTGTACGACGGCGGCGTGGAACACCTGCTGTGCCGCCATGAACAGGGCGCCGCCATGGCCGCCATCGGTTACGCCCGCGCCACCGGCAAAGTCGGTGTCTGTATCGCCACTTCCGGTCCCGGTGCCACCAACCTGATCACCGGGCTGGCGGATGCGCTGCTCGATTCCGTTCCCGTTGTCGCCATCACCGGTCAGGTGGGGTCCGCGCTGATCGGCACCGATGCCTTTCAGGAGATCGATGTTCTCGGCCTGTCTCTGGCCTGCACCAAGCACAGCTTCCTGGTGGAATCGCTGGATGCCTTGCCGGGCATCATGGCGGAAGCTTTCGCCATCGCCGCCGGCGGCCGTCCTGGTCCGGTGCTGATCGATATCCCGAAAGACATCCAGCTGGCGCAAGGCGACCTGCATCCGCATTTGATGCCGGTCGATGAAGCGCCGGCGTTACCGACGGCGGCGTTGGCCGAGGCGGCTGAGCTGCTGGCGCAGGCGCATAAACCGATGCTGTACGTCGGCGGCGGCGTGGGCATGGCGCAGGCGGTGCCGGCGCTGCGCGAGTTCATCGCCGTGACCCGCATGCCGAACGTCGCCACCCTGAAGGGGCTGGGCGCGCCGGATGCGCAAGATCCGCTGTACCTCGGCATGCTGGGCATGCACGGCACCAAGGCCGCTAACCTGGCGGTGCAGGAGTGCGATCTGCTGATCGCCGTCGGCGCGCGTTTCGATGACCGCGTGACCGGCAAGCTGAACGCCTTCGCGCCGCACGCCAAAGTGATCCACATGGACATCGACCCGGCGGAGATGAGCAAGCTGCGCCAGGCGCATGTCGCCCTGCAGGGCGATCTGAAAGCGTTGCTGCCGGCGTTGCAGCGCCCGCTGAACATCGCCGCCTGGCGGCAACGGGTGACGGCGCTGAAAGCCGATCACGCCTGCCGCTACGATCATCCCGGCCAGCCGATTTACGCGCCGCTGTTCTTGCGCCAGCTGTCCGCCCGCAAGCCGGCCAACAGCGTGGTGACCACCGACGTCGGTCAGCACCAGATGTGGAGCGCGCAGCACATGACGTTCGAGCGCCCGGAGAATTTCATCACCTCCAGTGGCCTCGGCACCATGGGGTTCGGCGTGCCGGCGGCGGTCGGGGCCCAGATCGCGCGTCCGCAAGATACGGTGATCTGCGTCTCGGGCGATGGCTCCTTCATGATGAACGTGCAAGAACTGGGCACCATTAAGCGCAAACAGCTGCCGCTGAAGATCGTGCTGCTGGACAACCAGCGCCTCGGAATGGTGCGCCAATGGCAGCAGCTGTTCTTCGACGGCCGCTACAGCGAAACCAACCTGTCCGATAACCCCGACTTCCTGATGCTGGCCGCCGCCTTCGGTATTCCCGGCCAGCGCATCAGCCGCAAGGATCAGGTGGAGGGCGCGCTCGAGGCGCTGTTCAACACCGAAGGCCCTTATCTGCTGCAGGTCTCTATCGACGAACTCGAAAACGTCTGGCCGCTGGTGCCGCCGGGCGCCGGCAACGAAACCATGTTGGAGGAAATATCATGATGCAGCATCAACTCTCGATCCAGGCGCGTTTTCGCCCCGAAATGTTAGAGCGCGTATTGCGGGTCGTGCGTCATCGCGGCTTTCAGGTTTGTGCTATGAATATGGTTTCCCCGGCCAACGCCGACAGCATCAATATCGAATTGACCGTTGCCAGCCCGCGTCCGGTCGCCCTGTTGTCATCTCAATTAAGCAAACTGATGGACGTCTCCTGCGTCGAGATCCAGCAGCCAACATCACAACAAATACGCGCCTGAGGCGCCGAGAAGGATAAATAACAATGACAAAGAAAGCCGATTACATTTGGTTCAATGGTGAGATGGTTCCTTGGGCCGAGGCCAAAGTGCACGTGATGTCGCACGCGTTGCATTACGGCACGTCGGTGTTTGAAGGCGTACGCTGCTATGACTCGCACTTGGGGCCGGTGGTATTCCGTCATCGCGAGCATATGCAGCGCTTGCACGATTCGGCGAAAATCTACCGCATGCCGGTGTCGCAAAGCGTCGACGAGCTGATGGAAGCCTGCCGCGCTACGCTGCGCAAGAACAACCTGGTCAGCGCGTACATTCGTCCGCTGGTGTTCGTCGGCGATGTCGGCATGGGCGTCAACCCGCCGGCCGGTTATAAAACGGACGTGATTATCGCGGCGTTTCCTTGGGGCGCTTATTTGGGTGAAGAAGCGCTGGATCAAGGCATCGATGCGATGGTCTCCTCCTGGCACCGCGTCGCACCAAACACGATCCCCACTGCGGCCAAGGCCGGCGGCAACTATCTTTCCTCCCTGCTGGTGGGCAGCGAAGCGCGCCGCCACGGCTATCAGGAAGGCATCGCGCTCGACGTGCACGGCTACATTTCCGAAGGGGCGGGCGAGAACCTGTTTGAAGTGAAAGACGGCGTGCTCTATACCCCGCCGTTCACCTCGTCGGCGCTGCCGGGCATCACCCGCGACGCGATCATCAAGCTGGCGAAAGACATGGGCTTCGACGTGCGCGAGCAGGTGCTGTCGCGCGAATCGCTGTACCTGGCCGACGAAGTGTTCATGTCCGGCACCGCGGCGGAAATCACGCCGGTGCGCAGCGTGGACGGCATTCAGGTCGGCATCGGCAAATGCGGCCCGGTGACCAAACAGATCCAACAGGCGTTCTTCGGCCTGTTCAGCGGCAAGACCGAAGACAAATACGGGTGGCTGGATCCGGTAAACCCGTAACGACAAGGCTCGCCGCGCAGCGTGGCGGACGACAAGACAGACAAGATAAGAAATATCCAGGCGGTTCGTTCGCCGCCTGCCATAAATACATTTGGAGTGAAAAGAGCATGCCTAAGTACCGTTCCGCCACCACCACCCACGGCCGCAATATGGCGGGTGCCCGCGCATTGTGGCGCGCGACCGGGATGACCGACGCCGATTTCGGCAAGCCGATCATCGCCGTGGTCAACTCCTTTACCCAGTTCGTGCCGGGCCACGTGCATCTGCGCGATCTGGGCAAACTGGTCGCCGAACAGATCGAGGCTTCAGGCGGCGTGGCCAAAGAGTTCAACACCATCGCGGTGGATGACGGCATCGCCATGGGCCACGGCGGCATGCTCTATTCCCTGCCGTCGCGCGAGCTGATCGCCGACTCGGTCGAATACATGGTGAACGCCCACTGCGCCGACGCAATGGTGTGCATCTCCAACTGCGACAAAATCACCCCGGGCATGCTGATGGCGGCGTTGCGCCTGAACATCCCGGTGATCTTCGTTTCCGGCGGCCCGATGGAAGCCGGCAAAACCAAACTCTCCAACCAGATCATCAAGCTGGATCTGGTGGACGCGATGATCCAGGGCGCGAACCCGAACGTCAGCGACGCCGACAGCGAGCAGATCGAGCGTTCCGCCTGCCCGACCTGCGGTTCCTGCTCCGGCATGTTCACCGCCAACTCGATGAATTGCCTGACCGAAGCGCTGGGCCTGTCGCAGCCGGGCAACGGTTCGCTGCTGGCCACCCACGCCGATCGCAAGGAACTGTTCCTCAACGCCGGCAAGCGCATCGTCGAGCTGACCAAACGTTATTACGAGCAGGATGACGAAAGCGCGCTGCCGCGCAATATCGCCAACAAGGCGGCGTTCGAAAACGCCATGACGCTGGATATCGCCATGGGCGGTTCAACCAACACCGTGCTGCACCTGCTGGCTTCGGCGCAGGAAGGCGAGGTGGACTTCACCATGGAAGACATCGATCGTCTGTCGCGCAAAGTGCCGCACCTGTGCAAGGTGGCACCGAGCACGCAGAAATATCACATGGAAGACGTGCACCGCGCCGGCGGCGTGATCGGCATCCTCGGCGAGTTGGATCGCGCCGGCTTGCTGAACCGCGAGGTGAACAACGTATTGGGGCTGACCCTGCCGCAGACGCTGGAAGCCTACGACGTGATGCTGACCCGCGACGAAAGCGTCAAGAAAATGTACTCCGCCGGGCCGGCCGGTATCCGCACCACGCAGGCATTCTCCCAGGATTGCCGTTGGGATTCGCTGGACACCGACCGCAAGGAAGGCTGCATCCGTACCCGTGAGCACGCTTACAGTCAGGACGGCGGGTTGGCGGTGCTGTACGGCAACCTGGCGGAAAACGGCTGCATCGTCAAAACCGCCGGCGTCGACAAGGAAATCCTCACCTTCCGCGGCCCGGCCAAAGTGTATGAAAGCCAGGACGACGCGGTAGAAGCGATCCTCGGCGGCAAAGTGGTAGCGGGCGACGTAGTGGTGATTCGCTACGAAGGGCCGAAAGGCGGGCCGGGCATGCAGGAAATGCTTTACCCAACCACCTACCTGAAATCGATGGGGCTGGGCAAGGCGTGCGCGCTGATCACCGACGGGCGTTTCTCCGGCGGCACCTCCGGGTTGTCCATCGGCCACGCTTCGCCGGAAGCGGCTAACGGCGGCCTGATCGCCCTGGTGCAGGACGGCGACATGATCGCGATCGACATTCCTCATCGCGGCATCCAGCTGGATGTCAGCGAGCAGGAGTTGGCGGCGCGGCATGAGGCGGAACTGGCGCGCGGCGACGCGGCCTGGACGCCGAAAAACCGTGAACGTCAGGTGTCCTTCGCGCTGCGCGCCTACGCCTCGTTGGCCACCAGCGCCGACAAAGGCGCGGTGCGCGACAAGAGCAAACTGGGGGGATAAGCAGCATGGCGGTCTCTCAACCCCTACCCAGCGCCCCCTGCGGCGCGGAATATCTGCGAGCGGTACTGCGCTCGCCGGTTTACGAGGTGGCGCAAGTCACCCCGTTGCAGGCCATGAGCAAAATCTCTTCGCGCCTCGGCAACACCATTTTGGTGAAGCGCGAAGATCGCCAGCCGGTGCACAGCTTCAAGCTGCGCGGGGCCTATGCGATGATCGCCGGGCTGGACGAAGAGCAGAAGGCGCGCGGCGTCGTGACGGCTTCAGCCGGCAACCACGCGCAGGGCGTCGCCTTCTCCGGTAAACGGCTGGGGATCAAAACGCTGATCGTGATGCCGGTGTCCACCGCGGACATCAAGGTGGATGCGGTGCGCGGCTTCGGCGGTGAAGTGTTGCTGCACGGCGCCAATTTCGACGAGGCAAAAGCGAAGGCGATCGAGCTTTCCCAACAGCAGGGCATGACCTTTGTGCCGCCGTTCGATCATCCGACGGTGATCGCCGGGCAGGGCACGCTGGCGATGGAGCTGCTGCAGCAAGACGCGCATCTGGATCGGGTTTTCGTGCCGGTCGGCGGCGGCGGCTTGGCCGCCGGGGTGGCGGTGCTGATCAAACAGCTGATGCCGCAGATCAAAGTGATCGGCGTCGAAGCGGAAGACTCCGCCTGCCTGCGCGCGGCGCTGGATGCCGGCCATCCGGTGGATCTGGCGCGCGTCGGGCTGTTCGCCGAAGGCGTGGCGGTGAAACGCATCGGCGACGAAACGTTCCGCCTGTGCCGTGAGTATCTGGACGACGTGATCACCGTGGACAGCGACGCCATCTGCGCGGCGGTCAAAGATCTGTTCGAGGACGTGCGCGCCATCGCCGAACCTTCCGGCGCGCTGGCGCTGGCGGGGCTGAAAAAGTACGTCCAGCAGCACAACATTCAGGGCGAGCGTCTGGCGCACGTGCTGTCCGGCGCCAACCTCAACTTCCACGGGCTGCGCTACGTTTCCGAGCGCTGCGAACTGGGCGAACAACGCGAAGCGCTGCTGGCGGTGACCATTCCGGAACAACAGGGCAGCTTCCTCAAGTTCTGCCAACTGCTGGGCGGGCGCTCGGTGACCGAATTCAACTACCGCTACGCCGATGCCGACAACGCCTGCATTTTCGTCGGCGTGCGTCTGACGCGCGGCCACGCCGAACGACGGGAGATCATCGACGAACTCAACGCCGGCGGTTATCAGGTGGTGGATCTGTCGGACGATGAGATGGCCAAGCTGCACGTGCGCTACATGGTGGGCGGGCGTCCGTCGAAGCCGCTGCGCGAACGGCTGTACAGCTTTGAGTTTCCGGAGTCGCCGGGCGCGCTGCTGAAGTTCCTGCAAACGCTGGGCACGCACTGGAACATCTCGCTGTTCCACTATCGCAGCCACGGCACCGACTTCGGCCGGGTGCTGGCGGCCTTTGAACTGGCGCAAAGCGAGCCGGAATTCGAGCGGCACCTGCAGGCGCTGGGCTACGATTGCCACGACGAAACCGACAACCCGGCGTTCCGCTTCTTTTTGCAGGGGTGAGTCCGGTGGGTTTATCCGACCGGTTGTCCCGTTTAGCGGTAGAAGGCCGGGAAATGGAAAGCCAAATCGCGGCGCGCGATCGTGCGCTTTTCGCCGGCGTGGATGCGCAGCTCGAGCAGCATTTCCTGACGCCGGGCCAGCGGCTGTCACCACCGGGCGTCGGCAACGTCATGCTGCTGATGGTGTGCCTGATGCTGGGCCTGGCGGGCGTGATGGGTCTGGTCACGGATGTGGCGGCCGCCTGGAGCGGCAAGACCTCCGCCGCCGTGTTGATGGGCAGCGGCGCGATCGTGGCGGTGTGGATGACGCTGATCCTGTTCCAACTGGTGCAGGGTAAAAACAGTGGGGTGGTATTGCTGCAATATTACCTTGGCATGCTCGGTCTGTGTTGCCTCGGCGGCGCGGCGGCGTGGGCGGCGGGCATGACCGGCATCGCCACCGGCGCCCTGCTGCTGGGGGGCGCGGTTGGCGGGGCGCTGTTCAGCAACCGGGCGGCGTTCTACCTGTATGTCGCCTATTTCCGCACGCGTCGGCGCGTGTTTATCAAACGCCGTTGGCAGAGGGAAGATCTGCGCAATACCCGATAAACCGTCAGAACGGAAAAACTTATGACGCAACCTTTCTCCGGCTTTAGCCAGCAGGGTCTGAATTTCCTGCAGCAGGTGCGGATCGAGAACGATAAGGCGTGGTTCGACGGCAACCGCGGCATCTACGATCGCGAGCTGCTGGCGCCGTTTCGCGCGCTGGTGGAGCAGCTTGCTCCCAGCATGCTGGCGATCGATCCGCAGTTCGAGACTCGCCCGGCGATCGGCAAAACGCTGTCGCGCATTCATCGCGATACACGGTTTTCTCACGACAAGTCGCGCTACCGCAGCCGCATGTGGCTGACGTTCAAGCGCCCGAGCAAAGACTGGAAAGATGCGCCGGTCTACTTTTTCGAACTGGGGCCGGACATGCTGCGCTATGGGCTCGGTTACTACAGCGCCAACAAGCCGACCATGGATCTGTTCCGCCATACGCTGAAACAGCGGCCGCAGCCTTTCCTGGAGGTGGCCGCCTGTTGCCGGCCGCCGTTCGAGCTGGTGGGCGAGAGCTACAAGCGTCCGCTGGTCAAGGAGCAGGCGGCGGAGATCGCCACCTGGTACAACCGCAAATCGTTCGCGGTGATGGTCAGCGACAGCGCGGTGGAAAAGCTGTTCAACGCCGATCTGGCGCCGCTGCTGGCCGGGGCATTTTTGCAGCTTGAGCCGCTCTATCACTGGCTGATGCAGGTGGAGGCGATGAAGCAGGTCGATCCGGCCGACCTGTAAAAACCCCGCGTCAGCGGGGATGCAGCAATCGCCAAAAGGCGTCGATCAGCGGATCGCTGAGGCGTTTTTTCTGGACGCAGACCCCCAACTCGAACGGTTCGACCATCGAGATGTTATCCAGCTGCGAGATGCGGTTGCGCACCGGTTCCGGGCTGTTGTCCACCACCACGCTCGGGATCAGCGCGATGCCGCAGCCCAGGGCCACCATCGACACGATGGCTTCGTGGCCGCCGACGGTGGCGTAAATCAGCGGATTGCTGATGCGGTGACGGCGGAACCACAGTTCGATGCGTTTTCGCGAAGGGCCGTGCTCCGGCAAGATGAAGGGGATCTCGGCCCAGTCGGGCTTGTCGGCGAACGCCTGGCTGCGCACCGCGCAGGGCAGCGCCGGCGCGATCAGCACCAGCGGAATTTCGCCGATTTTGGTGAACGCCACGCTGGCGGGCAGCGTTTCCGGCCGGCCGGCGATGCCGAGATCGGCCTCGTTAGACTGCACCTTGTCGACCGCGTCGGCGGCGTCGCCGGTGGTCAGCTTGATCTCTACCAGTGGGTGCTGCGCGCGGAAGCGGTCGAGGATCGGCGGCAGGTGGCTGTACGCGGCGGTCACCGAGCAGAACAGCCGCAGTTCGCCGCTCAGCGAAGGGCCGTGCTGGCCGAGCGAGTGCTTGAGCTGCTGATATTGCAGCAGCGTTTGCTGGGCGAATTCTTTCAGCTGTTCGCCGGCGTCGGTGAGCTGCACGGTGCGGTTATCGCGCAGGAACAGCGGCTGCCCGAGGATCTCTTCCAGCCGCTGGATCTGGCGGGAGAGCGTCGACGGGCTGACGTGCATCGCCTTGGCGGTGCGCCCGAAGTGATGGCTTTCGGCCAGATGCAGGAACAGCTTTAAATCACGTAAATCCATATCGATACGCTCGCAGTGAGAGTGTTGCAAAAATTGCAATGTCACGTTCTCAATATATCAATTTAAGCAACGCATTTCCTGTTATACATTGAGTTTAACGAATCTCCGCACAGACAGGGCGGGGAATGAAAATAACAATGCAAGACAACATCAAACCGGAGTACCACCATGGCTAACTATTTCAACACATTGAACCTGCGTCAGCAGTTGGCGCAATTGGGTAAATGCCGCTTTATGGCGCGCGACGAATTTGCTGACGAAGCCGGCTACCTGAAAGGTAAAAAAGTGGTGATTGTCGGCTGTGGCGCCCAGGGGCTGAACCAGGGTCTGAACATGCGCGATTCCGGTCTGGATGTCGCCTATGCCCTGCGCAAAGAAGCGATCGACGAGAAGCGCGCTTCCTGGCGCAAGGCGACCGAAAACGGCTTCAAGGTCGGCACCTACGAAGACCTGATCCCGCAGGCGGATCTGGTAGTCAACCTGACGCCGGACAAGCAGCACTCTTCCGTGGTGCGCGCGGTGCAGCCGCTGATGAAAGACGGCGCGGCGCTGGGTTACTCCCACGGCTTCAACATCGTTGAAGTGGGTGAGCAGGTGCGTAAAGACATCACCGTGGTGATGGTCGCGCCGAAATGCCCGGGCACCGAAGTGCGTGAAGAGTACAAGCGCGGCTTCGGCGTGCCGACCCTGATTGCGGTTCACCCGGAAAACGATCCGAAAGGCGAAGGCATGGCGATCGCCAAGGCTTGGGCGGCGGCGACCGGCGGCCACCGCGCCGGCGTGCTGGAGTCTTCCTTCGTCGCCGAAGTGAAATCCGATTTGATGGGCGAGCAGACCATTCTGTGCGGCATGCTGCAGGCGGGTTCGCTGCTGTGCTTCGACAAGCTGGTTGCTGAGGGCACCGATCCGGCTTACGCCGAGAAACTGATTCAGTTCGGCTGGGAAACCATCACCGAAGCGCTGAAGCAGGGCGGCATCACCCTGATGATGGATCGCCTGTCCAACCCGGCCAAGCTGCGCGCCTATGCGCTGTCCGAACAGCTGAAAACCATCATGGCGCCGCTGTTCCAGAAGCACATGGACGACATCATCTCCGGCGCGTTCTCCAGCGGCATGATGGCCGACTGGGCGGAAGACGACGTGAAACTGCTGACCTGGCGCGAAGAGACCGGCAAAACCGCATTCGAGAATGCACCGCAGTTTGAAGGCAAAATCAGCGAGCAAGAGTACTTCGATCACGGCGTGCTGATGGTGGCGATGGTGAAAGCGGGCGTAGAGCTGGCGTTCGAAACCATGGTCGATGCCGGCATCATCGAAGAGTCGGCTTACTACGAGTCGCTGCACGAGCTGCCGCTGATCGCCAACACCATTGCGCGTAAGCGTCTGTATGAAATGAACGTGGTCATCTCCGATACCGCAGAGTACGGCAACTACCTGTTCGCCAACGCGGCGGTGCCGCTGCTGAAGGACTTTATGACCACCCTGCAGGCGGGCGATTTGGGCAAAGCTGTGGCGGGTACGGCGGTGGACAATGCGCAGCTGCGCGACGTGAACGAAGCGGTGCGCAGCCACCCTATCGAAACCGTCGGCCGTAAACTGCGCGGCTACATGACCGATATGAAACGCATCGCCGTCGCGGGCTGATTTTCCGCAAGGCAAAGCACAAAGAGAAAGAGCCGGCAGCGATGCCGGCTTTTTTTATGCCTCCGGCATCATTGCGGCGGGAATGATGGCGCCGCGATGCTGGATCACCGTAGCGGCCAGCAGATGGCCGCGCTGCGCCGCCCGTTGGGCGCTGCCGCCGTTCAGGCGGGCCGCCAGGTAACCGGCGCTGAAAGAATCGCCCGCTGCGGTGGTGTCGACGACACGCTCTGGCGGCAGCGCGATCGCCGGCACCTCAAGTTTCTCCCCTGCCATACTGAACACCAGGCAGGCGTGCGCGCCGCGTTTGATGACGATCTCGCCGACGCCGAGCGCCTGCGTGCGAGCTACCGCCTGTTCGATAGGCTGCGCTCCCCACAGCAACTCTTCGTCATCCAGCGTCAGAAAAGCGATGTCGGTACAGGCCAGCACCTCGCGGTAGGCCTGCTGCGTTTCCTCACGGCTTTGCCACAGGCGCGGACGGTAATTGTTGTCGAAGATCACCTTGCCGCCGTTGGCGCGACAGCGGCGCAGCAGCGCCAGCAGTTTCATGCGATCGGCAGGCGCGAGGATCGCCAGGCTAATGCCGCTGAGGTACAAGTAATCGAACTGCGCCAGCCGTTCGCACAGTGCGTCGGCCTGCGGTCCCGCAAGCCAATACCGGGCGGCGGCGTCATTGCGCCAGTAGTAGAAAGTACGTTCGCCGGCGGCGTCGGTTTCGATGAGGTACAGGCCCGGCAGCTTGTTGTCGAATTGCTGAATCAACCCGGTCTCGATCTTCTCCTGCCGCCAGGCCTGCAGCATGTCGCCGCTGAAACTGTCGGTGCCGAGTGCGGTGACATAATGCACCCGTAGCGTCTGTTCCGGCATTTGGCGGGCGAGGTAGACGGCGGTGTTGAGGGTATCGCCGCCAAAGCCGCGCGTCAGCTGTGCGCCCTGCTGCGACAGCTCGATCATGCATTCGCCGATCACGGCGAGATTTCGGATAGTCATCGTCAATAAGCCCTGGCTAAAGAAGAAGCAATAGCCGCCAGTCTCCACGCAAGGGGGTCAGTGAGTCAATAAATTAAAACGGCGTTTTAATTTTTTATGATCGCGATCGGCGAACGCGGGCAGGACGGAGGAGAAACGGGCGGCAATTCGGCTTAAAGTTTTACGCCGCGTTGCCGATAAGCTGGGTAAAGAAACAGCGGCAGCGCTCTCATTTCCCCGCCACGGCGATAGTACCGATGATAACCAATCTGATCTCTGGTCTGCTGGCGCCTTGTTTTGCCCTCTATGCCTGCGCCAAATCGCGGCGCTACTGGCGGCAATGCCGGCGCTTGTATACCTTCCAGCCGATTTATCGCACCAGCGGCGCGCTGCTGGCGGTGGAACTGCTGACGGCGGTGTATCACCCGAATGAGCCGGACAAGCGGCAATCCCCGGAGCATTATTTTTCCTCGCTCGGCGTCGCCCAGCGTTTGCAGGTGATCCAGGAACAGCTGGCGCTGTTGCAGCGCTGGCAGGCGTTGTTCATTCGTCACGCGGTGATGGTGTCGGTCAATATCGACGGCATCGCGCTGCAAGCGTTGCAGCGCCATAGCGCGTTGCAACGGCAGATCGCCGAGATGCCCTATCTGCGCTTCGAGCTGGTGGAGCACGCCGAAACGGCGTCAAACCGCCCGCTGCAGCAGATCGTCGGCGGCGAGCGGCTGTGGCTGGACGATTTCGGCAGCGGGCTGGCCAACTTCTCCGCCGTCGGCGCCTGGCGTTATCAATACATCAAGGTGGCGCGCGAATTGTTTACCTTGCTCAAACAGTCGGAAGAGGGCGTCCAGCTGCTCGGCACCCTGATCAAGATGATGAACCAGCACAGCGACGGGGTGATCGTCGAGGGTGTGGAAACCGAACAAGAGTGGCGGCTGGTGCAGCGTTCCGGCGCGTTGGCCGCTCAGGGCTACTACCTTTCCCGCCCGGCGTGCTTTGAAACTCTGCACAGCGTGCCGACGCTGTTCGCCGCGCCCGGCGCGCCGGCGTGAACTCCGGCCTATCCTCAGCTAGGCTTAAACGGGGCTGCTAACTCCTTTTCCTTTCATTCGGCAGCCCGATTTATGCGCTGAGGGAGCCGCTATGACAAGAACAGGAAAGGTTTTCAGCTGGCTGGGCGGCATTGTGCTGCTGCTGATCGTCGCGCTGGCGATCTTCATTGCTACCTTCGACTGGAATCGACTCAAGCCCACCATCAACGACAAAGTGTCGGCCGAACTGCGGCGACCGTTCGCCATTCGCGGCGATCTGGGCGTCGACTGGTCGCGCAATCCGGATGAGGGCGGCTGGCGCGCCTGGGTGCCCTGGCCGCATATTCACGCCGAAGACGTGTGGCTGGGTAACCCGAAAAACATGCCCGGCGACAGCATGGTAACGCTGCAGCGCGTCGACGCCAGCATTGCGCCGCTGGCGTTGCTGGGTAAAGAGCTGCTGATCCCGCGCATCTGGCTGAAGCAGCCGAATGCTTCGTTGCAACGTCTGGCCAACGGCGACAACAACTGGACGTTTGACCTGGCCGCCGGCCAGGATCCCAAGCAGCCGCCTTCCGACTGGTCGTTCACCGTTCACGACATCGTATTCGACAAGGGGCAGATCGCCTTTAAAGACGCCACGCTGAAAGCGGATTTCCGCGCCGTCATCGATCCGCTCGGCAAGCCGTTGCCGTTCAGTGAAGTGACCGGCAAACAGGGCGGCGACAAGACCGCGACCCCCGATTACGTTTTCGGCTGGCAGGTGAAGGGCAAATATAACGGCGAACCGTTGAGCGGCAGCGGCAAGATTGGCGGCATGCTGTCGCTGCAGAGCGCCGATTTGCCGTTCCCGCTGCAGGCCGATGTGCGCTCCGGCAGCACCCGGGTGGTGGTCGCGGGCACCTTGTCCGATCCGCTGAACCTCGGCGGCCTGGATGTACAGCTGAAATTTTCCGGTGAAAGCCTGAGCAACCTCTATGGCCTGACCGGCGTGTTGTTGCCGAATACCCCGCCGTATGCGACCGATGGCCATCTGACCGCCCGTCTGCATCAGCCGGGCGGCGCGGTGTTTGAGTACCAGAAATTCGACGGAAAAATCGGCGACAGCGACATTCACGGCAGCTTGAAGTACGTTGCCGGTAAACCGCGGCCCACGCTGAGCGGCGCGGTGAACTCCCGGCAGCTGAGGTTGGCGGATCTGGCGCCGCTGATCGGCGCCGACTCCAACGCCGCCAAAGCCGGGCGCGGCGAGAAAAGCCGTCAGCCTGCGGATAAGGTGCTGCCGGTCGAACAGTTCGATACGCAAAGCTGGAGCAAGATGGATGCGGACGTGAAGTTTGCCGCCGCGCGCATTGAACGCGGCAGCGATTTGCCGCTGAGCGATCTGGCCACGCACCTGAAGCTGAACAATGGCGAACTGCGCCTGGATCCGCTGCGCTTCGGCATGGCGGGCGGCAGCCTGAACGCCGTCGTGCGCCTCGACGGCGGCAAAAAGCCGATGCGCGGGCAGGTGGATATGCATGCACGCAAACTTCAGCTTAAACAGCTGTTGCCGAATGTGGAGGCGATGAAGCGCAGCCTCGGGCAGATGAACGGCGACGCCAGGCTGACGGGCAGCGGCAATTCGGTGGCCGAGCTGCTGGCGACCAGCAACGGTGACCTGCGCCTGCTGATCAATAACGGGGTGATCAGCCGTAGCCTGATGGAGATCCTCGGTCTGAACGTCGGTAACTATCTGGTGGCGCAGCTGTTCGGTGACGACGTGGTGGGCATCAACTGCGCGGCGGCGGACGTCGGCATCCGCAGCGGCGTCGCCGCGCCGCGACTGTTCGTGTTCGACACCGAAAACGCGGTGATCAACATCACCGGCAACACCAACCTCGCCACCGAACGGCTGGATTTATCCATCGATCCGGAAAGCAAGGGCATGCGCGTGCTGACCCTGCGATCGCCGCTGTACGTGAAAGGCACCTTCAAGCATCCGGACGCCGGGGTCAAAGCCGGGCCGCTGATCGCGCGCGGCGCGGCGGCGGTGGCGTTGGGGGCGGTGCTGACGCCGGCGGCGGCGCTGCTGGCGCTGGTCTCGCCCAGTGAAGGCGGCGAGGAGAACCAGTGCGGGCAGATCCTGCGGGAGATGAAAGGCAAAAAATAATCAGGCGCGCGGCGGCGGCGTGAGCAGCCGGCAGTCGTGATCCTGGATCTCTTCCGCCGAGGCCAGGGTGAACGGCAGCAGGCTGCGCTCGGTTGCCAGCAGCAGGAAATCCCCGTCCGGCAGCGCGGTCATCGCCAGGCCGAAGCTGCCCATGCGCCCGTCGGCGCGCGGCAGGCCGGAGGCCAGCAGGCGGAAGGCGCCCTGTTGTTCCAGTTCGGCAGGGGTCACCCGCCGCCCTAGATAGTCATGCCCCAACAGGCCGCCGGGCAGCGGTTGCCATTGCTCGATGAAATGGGGGCCGATCTGCGCCAGCCGCTGTTTTACCGCCGGCAGTAGGCAGGAGATATGAATGTGCAGCTGGTTTTGCGTGCGGCCATATTCCGAATTGATCGCCAATGAAATATCGCCGTCGTCGATCGGTTTGCCATAGCGTTCCGCCATCACGTGGCGCGCGCGCCAGGCCTGGGCGAAGAAATTCGGCGTGGCGGCGTCCAGCACCGCCGGGCTTTCGATACCGGTGATTTTGGCGCTGGGCATCAGCAGGTATTGCAGCGGCCCGTTGCGATCTTTAAACACCACGAAACCGGCCTGCACATCCACCTGCGCGCAGGGTGCCGGGTTGTCATGCGCCTGCTGATTGGGCAGACATTGCTGGCTGACGATGCGCCACAGCGCATCGGGATGGTCGGGTTTCAACCCGTAATAGAGCGCGATGGCGAGAGCCGCCAGCAGCGCTACGCAGACAAATACCCCACGACGCAGAGACATCGGCCGATCCTGTTACCGAGAGAAACGTCCAGCATAGCCCGGTTTTATGACAGGAAACGAACAACGCGTGCGGCCCCCCGCAGTGAGGGGGCCGCAGAGGATCACAGCGACTGGTGGCGGGTTTCTTTCATCAGCAGGAGGGCCAGCAGCGTCAGCCCGGCCATCGCCGCCAGGTACATGCCGACGTAAAACAGCCCGTAGTGGGCCGCCAGCCAGGTGGCGATGTAAGGCGCCACGGACGCGCCGAGAATCGACGCGACGTTGTAGGAGAACGATGCGCCGGTGTAGCGCACTTCGGTGGGGAACAGCTCCGGCAGCAGCGCGCCCATCGGGCCAAAGGTCAGCCCCATGATGCTCAGGCCGCACAGCAGGAAGCCCATCACCAGCGCCTGGTTGCCGGAACCCAGCAGGGTCGGGAACAGGAACGCGAAGCCGATCATCAGCAGGGTAATGGCGATCATGGTCTTGCGACGGCCGAACGCGTCCGCCAGCAGGCCGGCGATGGGCACCATCACGCCGAAACCGATCACCGCCACCATCAGCATCCACAGGAAGCTGTTACGGGAGTAACCGAGCCCCAGCGGCTGCGGCGCAGTGCCGTAGGTCATCGAATAGACCGTCATCAGATAAAACAGCGTGTAGGTCGCCAGCATGATGAAGGTGCCGAGGATGGTGGCTTTCAGATGCTTGCTCAGCAGCGTGCCGAGCGGCACTTTCACCTGTTTGCCGGCCTTGGCCGCTTTGGCGAACACCGGCGTTTCATGCAATGACACCCGGACGTACAGGCCAATCAGCACCAATGCGGCGGAGAGGATGAACGGCACGCGCCAGCCCCATTCCATAAATTGCTGGTCGCTCAGCAGCCACGAGAGCAGCAGGAAGGTGCCGTTGGCGAAGAAGAAGCCGATCGGGGCGCCCAACTGGGGGAAGGAGCCGTACAGCGCACGTTTTTTGGCCGGCGCGTTCTCCGTCGCCAGCAAGGCGGCGCCGCCCCATTCGCCACCCAGCCCCAGCCCCTGGCCAAAGCGCGCCAGCGCCAGCAGGATAGGGGCGAAGATGCCGATGGTTTCATAGCTCGGCAGCAGGCCGATCAGCACGGTGGAAATCCCCATGGTCAGCAGCGAGGCGACCAGCGTCACCTTGCGTCCCACGCGATCGCCGAAGTGGCCGAACAGCGCAGAGCCGATAGGGCGCGCGACAAAGGCGACGGCGAAGGTGGCCAGCGACTGCAGCGTCGCGGTGGTCGGGTCGCCCTGCGGGAAGAAGATGTGCGGGAACACGATCACCGCGGCGGTGGCGTAGATGTAAAAGTCGAAGAACTCGATGGCGGTGCCGACCAGCGAGGCGACGATGACTTTCCCGCGGGAATTCACCGGTGTAGACGCGTCGTCGGCGTCGAGTGGGGGTGCGATGGTGGCTTGCATATCTATTTCTTATTGTTGGAGGGGGTAAAAATCCATCTTAGTGACAGCATTCCGCCTTTTCAACGCTGGAACTCTGGGCAGCGCCGCCGCTAACCGGTTAAAAAGACTAATGTTTTACCTGACTTCTTTTCTGTAGCGTTAAACGTTGAGAAATGGGGTTCATACAGTGTGAATGGCTGTAAAAACGGGAAAGAAAAGTGACTGGGTAGTTTGTTATGCTGGTTTTTCGAATGCCATGCCGCATGATTTAGAGAGATTGACTGGTTTTTTGCTTGTTAACCAGAGGAAAGTGCCGGCGCGTGCGATAACACCGGCACGATTGCATGGCTTCAGCGTGCCGGCGGCTCGCGTTCCGGCAAGGCTTTGTCGCCTTTGTAGTCGGCCGTTGCGATCCAGGCGGCGCAAAACAGCGTCAGGCGGGCGAAGAAGTAGAAGAACGCCATCAGCCCGATCACCGAGCCGAAGGCCGCGCCGGAGGGCGATTTCGCCACCTGCGGCAGCGTCATCGTCATCACGAACTTGATCACCTCAAAGCCGATAGCCGCAAGCAAGGTGCCGCGCAGCAGCGCTTTTTTCTTCGGTTTGTGGCGCGGCAGCATCCAGAAAATCCACAGGAACAGCAGATAGTTGGCGAAAATCGAGATCGACAGCGCGATCGTCGTCAGCGCCGGCCGCAGCCATTCGATGCCGTCCAGCCCCAGCGCGTTGACGATCGCCGCCTGCGCCGAGCCGGCGACCGAGGTCAGCGACAGCGTGATAATCAGCGCGACCACCAGGCCGGTCAGCGAGATGAAGTCGCGGGTGTACTTGAAATAGATTTTCTCCTGATCCTGCGGATTGCGCTCCCAGACGTCACGCGATTGCGCGCGGATCGCTTCGCGCAGGTTGCCCATCCAACTGATGCCGGAATAGAGCGCCAGCGCCAGGCCGGTCAATCCCACGGTGGTGCGCTGCTGAATGGCGGTGTTGACGGTGTTCTTCAGCGTGCTGGCCAGCGTCGGATCGCTGATGCTGCCGACGATCCGGTTGATCAAACGGGCCAGCAGATCCGGGTTGGAAGCCAGCACGAAACCGGCGGCGGCGAACGACACCATCAGGATCGGGATCAGCGAGAGGAATGAAAAATAGGTGATGGCGGCGCCGAACTGGCTGCCCAGCCGATCGTTAAAGCGTTCGGCGGCGCGCAGCAGGTGCGCAACGCTCGGCCAGGCTTTGATGCGTTCAATCAGACGTGAAAAACCGCTGATGCGGCGGTCGAGCGTTTCATGGCCGGTCTTGATGGCGATAAGCGGCTTCGGCGGCGTGTCTTGTGTGGGCTGGCGGCGTTCCTGGTCTGGTCCTGTAGGCATTACTTCACGATTTCCTTAACGTTAAACGGCATGTATCCGCGTTGATTATAGCCAAAGCCCCGCGGCGTTTTGAGCGCCGGGGCGGCAAACGGTCATTTTCCGAGCTTAACGCGTTAGCGCCCGGCATGAAATGCCAGGAGGCGGCCGATAGGTAAAATTCCTATGAAAACCCCGCCGCGCCTCGGTTTTTTTCACTTCCCTACCTCCAATTTTTATCTGTTTCGTCGGCGAGAAAGCGTTTACTCATGATGTGGCGCCACGCGTTGCCGAGCGCCGCTCCGCTGCAGCCGTAGGGGCTGGAACGGTCTCACCCGTCATCAACAGAAAAACTGGAAGGTCTTATGAAATTGCTTAATCACCCCACCTGCCGTCCGTTTACCGAAGCGGGCAATCTGTCGCAGCTTTCCGCCTACTATGAAGAGGAGAGGCATATCATGTGGATGCTGCTGCGCGCTGCGCCGCGTCCTTGCTTTAATCAGGCGCTGATCGAAGACATCATGACGCTGGCGCAGGCGGCGAAAGAGTCTTCGCTGCGGTTCGATTTCTGGGTCACCGGCTCGCTGGTGCCGAACATGTTTAACGTCGGCGGCGATCTGCAGTTCTTCGCCGAAGCCATCAAGAACCGCAAACGCGAGGCGATGATGGCCTACGCGCGTGCCTGCATCGACTGCGTGCATGCGGCGGCGCGCGGTTTCGATACCGGCGCGGTCAGCATTGCGATGGTCGAAGGCAGCGCGCTGGGCGGCGGTTTTGAAGCGGCGCTGGCGCACCATTTCGTGTTGGCGCAGAACAATGCGCGCATGGGGTTCCCGGAGATTGCGTTCAACCTGTTTCCCGGCATGGGCGGTTACTCGCTGGTGGCGCGCAAGGCGGGCATGCGCTTGGCCGAAGAACTGATTTGGGGCGGCGAGTCGCACACCGCAGAGTGGTTCGAGAGCCGTGGGCTGGTGGATCAGCTGTTCCAGCCCGGCGACGCCTACATGGCGACGCGCACTTTCATCGATACCATCCGGCCGAAGCTCAACGGCATGCGCGCCATGTTGCGGGCGCGTCAGCGCGTGCTGCAGCTGACGCGTTCCGAGCTGATGGACATTACCGAGGATTGGGTGCACTCGGCCTTCACCATTGAGGAAAAAGATCGCGCCTACATCGAGCGGCTGGTGATGTTGCAGGATCGCCACACCCTGAACCTGCGTCGTGCCGGCTAACGTTAACGCGCCCGCCTCACGCGGAAGGTGAGCGCGGGCGATAGGACTGCAGCCAATGCTCCAGCTGTTCCGGGAGCATTGGCCGCGCAAACAGAAAGCCCTGCTTTTCGTCCACGCCGACCTCGTCGAGGAACTGATTTTCGCTCTCGGTCTCCACCCCTTCGGCGATCACGCGGAAGGCCAGCGCCTCCGCCGCCGCGACGATCGCGCGCACCAGCGATTGCGAAACCGGGTTGAAATTCACCCCGCGCACGAAGCTTTTATCCAGCTTGATGGCGTCCAGCGGAATACGCGCCAGCTGCGCCAGCGACGAATAGCCGGTGCCGAAGTCGTCGAGATGCACCTGCGCGCCCAGCTCGCGTAGCCGGGTGATCAGCACGCGCGCGCGGTTTTCGTCTTCAATCAGGCTGCTTTCAGTCAACTCGAAGTCCAGCAGGCAAGGGGCCATGCGGTGACGGCGCAGCACCCCGAGCAGATCGTTGACGATGCTGTCGTCGGCCAGCTGCCGGGCGGAGAGGTTGACCGCCACCCGCAGATTCAATCCCCGCTCTCGCCACTGCGCCGCCTGGCAGGCGGCGGTCTGCAACACCCATTGGCCCAGCGGGCCGATCAGGCCGGACTCCTCGGCGTAGGAGATGAACTGCAGCGGCGGGATCAGGCCGCGCTCCGGCGAATCCCAGCGCACCAGCGCTTCCACGCTGTGCACTTCACCGCTGCGCGCGTCGATTTTAGGCTGGTAATACAATACCAGCTGATTTTGCTCCAGCCCTTTACGCAGGTTGGTGTCCAGCCACATGTATTCGGCGACGCGCTTGTTCATCTCCGGCGAGAAGACGGTATAGGTGCGCTTGCCGTGCTCCTTGGCGACGTACATGGCGGTATCGGCGCTGCGGATCAGGCTGTCGAGATCGTTGCCGTGCTCCGGGCACAGCGCGATGCCGATCGAACAGCCGGTATACACTTCGATCAGGCCGATGCGGAAAGGGGTCTTCAGCCGATCGATGATGCGCTGCGCCAGCGTTTGCGAACGTTCGCGATCGGTCTGAGGCGCCAGCACCAAAAATTCGTCGCCGCCGAGGCGGGCGAGCACCTGATCCGGGCTCAGGCAGCCGAGGATCGCCAGCGAGACCTCAACCAGCAGCCGATCGCCGAACATATGGCCGTAGGCGTCGTTGACCTTTTTGAAGTTGTCGAGATCGAGGTACACCAGGCCGAAACTCTCTTCGCCGCGCGTGGCGATGGCGTGGTTAATCTTGTCCTGGATGGCGTTACGGTTCGGCAGGCCGGTGATAATATCGGTGTTGGCCAGCACCCGCAGCCGTTCCTGAGCGCGACGCTCTTCGGTGATGTCGGTTCCGGAGCAGATCAGAAACACCTCGTTCTTGCCGCTGCCGCTGTGCACGAACTTATTGCGAAACAGGAACAGCCGCTCGCCCTTGACCGTCTTTACCCAGCGTTCCACCTCATACGAAGAGCCGTTGCGGAAGAAGCCGGCGATGTTGCGCCGCGAGGCGGCGGCTTCTTCCGGGCTCATAAACAGCTGGAAAACGTTCTTGCCGATCACCTCGTGTTCGTGCAGCCCGGTGTACTCCTCGCTCAGCCGATTGAAGCGCTGGATGCGGCCGTGCTGGTCGACGATCACGATCACCGAGTTGGCTTCGGACACCACCTGCTCGGCGAAGGAGAGCCCATGCACCAGATCGCGCGCCACGGATTGGGTATCGCTGAACGCGGACGCGGTGCCCGCCCATTCGAGGTTATTGACGCGGCGCCCGACCAGATGCAGATGCAGCGGTTCGCCGGCCAGCGTGATGGTGAGTTCAAGGCTGGCGGTCACGCCGGTCAAACGGCGAATTTTCGCCGCGTCCATGGCGCTCAGCGCCACCGCGACGTGGGCTTTGCCCTTAACGGCGGACAGCTCCAGGGCATTGCTGTCAAACGCCAGCCGCCAGTGGGGGCTCTGGGTGCCGAAGTGGGCGTTAAGAAGCTCAGGGCCTTGGTCTGCGGACATGATGATTCCTCAAAAGAGCACGGGCGGCCGGTCAGCACGAAGAACCGCTGGCGGCCTGTGGGCCCGAAAGTGGTCGCCGTGCGCGTCTGTGCATCATATAACAGGTTTTCACAGGCGGGGCGGGTAATGGAAACTATTCTATAAGCAATGATTAGTTTTGCGGTGTACGCGCCACCCGGCGACCGGTTGCCTTAAAGTGTAGGAGGAGAACATCGGGTCGTGCGAAGTTTGTACCGGCCTCCCCGCTAACGAAAAACGGTTGATGCAAGGTTGTCTTGTGGGCGAGTAAATTATAGCGGTGAGAGGGCGGCTGAAAAATAACCCTGTCGGGGAGATTTTTGCCGGGAAATTAAAATTTCCATCAAATAAACGCCTTCTTCATAGTTTTCTCATAATTGGTGAATAAACCCGTGACGGGTTTTAAAAAGTTTACACACCCTCGCATTACTTGAATTTTATCAGCCTATTATTATCTTCGACGAACGAATGAGCCTGTTAACGTACAGCGCTCCTGATGAAGAAAAATTTTTAAGGAAATGATTATGCGTAAATTGACGGCTTTATTTATTGCTTCCACGCTGGCTCTGGGTTCTGCTTCTGCGGCGTTCGCCGCTGATACGACGGCGGCCCCGGCTGCGGATGCGGCGCCGATGAAAATGATGCATCACAAGGGTGAAGGTAAAGGCGGCCCGTTCGCCGGGCTGAACCTGACCGAGCAGCAGCGCCAGCAAATGCGCGATATCATGAAAGAGTCGCACTCGAAACGCGGTCCGGGCATGAAAGAGGAACGCCAGGCGCTGCATAATCTGGTCGCTTCCGACAGCTTCGATGAAGCGAAGGCGAAGGCGCAAATTGACGCGATCGGCAAAGCGCAATCCGAACGCATGCTGGAACGCGCCAAGGCGGAAAATAAAATGTATAACCTGCTGACCCCTGAGCAGAAAAAACAATACAATGAGAATTATCAGAAACGTGAGCAAAAGATGATGGACCATATGAATAAAATGAAGGAGCAGATGTCCTCCGGTCAGTAATATACGCTCGCGGTAAATAAAAAAGGGCCAGACTATTTGTCTGGCCTTTTTTTTCGGCGTTATCTCCGGCAGGCCCGGCAGCGAGTGATTATCATTCCCCAGCGGCAATATGTCGGAACTGTTCGGCAACGGCCTGCGCAAAGCGCGGATCGTTAATATGGTAAGGCGTTTTTATTAACCGGCGCTTATGGGTGGCGTGCACCGTCTCCTCCAGCGTTTGCGTAAAGGCGGCCAGCGCTGCGGGATCCCAGAACGGTTGCCCAGGGGCATCCAGCGCCGACACGCCGCCCGCCGGTATCACGAAGCGCACTTCGCCCGCGCAGGCGTTGATTTTCTCGCCAATCCAATGACCGATTAGCGCATTTTCCCGTGGGCTGGTGCGCACCAGCGTCACTTGCGGATTGTGATGATGGCGCAGGCGGTTCGCGTAGCGAGCCGGCACCGTATTCAGCGCGCCGAAGTTGATCATGTCGATCGCGCCGCAGGAGAGTACGCACGGGATGCCGGTACGCGCGATAGCACCGAAACGATCTGCATTGCAGGGCAGCACACCGCCAAACAGGTAATCGGTCACTTCGGTGGTGGTCAAATCGATGGCGCCGTGCAGTTGCCGGCTATCGATCAGTTTTTCCAGCGCTCTGCCACCGCTGCCGGTCGCGTGAAACGTCAGGCAGTCCCATTGCGGCTCAAGATCGGCAACCAGCGCTTGAATGCAGGGGGTGGTGACGCCAAACATCGTCAGGCCGATTGCGGGCTTGTCGTCGTGATGATCGACGGCGGCGAAGCGGACTGCGCCGGCTATCTGGCGCGCCGCATTGCCCAGCACCCGGCGCGAGATACGGTTCAGGCCGGCGAGATCGGTGACCGAATACAACATGCTGATATCACTGGCGCCGACATAGGCGGAAACGTCTCCCGCCGCCATGCTCGAGACCATCAATTTCGGCAGGCCAATCGGCAACTGCTGCATTGCCGGCGTGATGATGGCGGTGCCGCCGGAGCCGCCCAGGCCAAGCAGGCCGGCGATATCGCGGCGCGTCAGGATAAAACGTTCGAAAGCGGTCGCCATGGCGGCGATTGCCTGGCCGCGGCTGGCTAGAAAGACCGCGCCTGCGCCCGCCGGATGGTGGCGAGCGACCTCTTCTGGGCCGATATCGGCCGGGGAGTCAAACGGCAAGCTTCGGGTGGAGAGATCGACGGTTCGCGTGGGTAAATTCAGGCTGGCAATCAGCCGCCGCACATACTCCAACTCTTGTCCTTTCGTATCTGCTGTGGTAGCAATATAGACAAAATTTGAAGTATCTTTCATGGATTTTTCCGGGGTGTTTCTGATTTTTATTTAAAAATTAATGTATTATGTTTTTTTGGGTGCCCTGGTGTTGGCATTTAAATTAAATTGATTAATGTATTTATATAATGAGACGGCAGTATCATTTTTGCAAGGGCAGCTCAGTGCAAAATGGGACTCCTGTCTCATTTTTGAGCTTTTTGCGCGGCCAACCCTTTGTCGTCAACCTGTCGGCAGTGGCGTCTCGCCTGTCGCGCAAGCGTGTACAGATGTATGAGGTTTAAGTGCCGATAAATGCTTTTCCCACCCCGTCCGACCTTTCTCTGACCTCCGCCCGGGCGAAAACACATCGTTTGTTGCTGGCCAGCGCAATGACGCTGTATGGCGAGGGCGCGTTTCCATCGATCACCGATCTGGCGGCGCATGCGCAGGTATCGCGCGCGACCGCCTACCGCTATTTCCCGACCCAAAGCGCATTAATTACTGCGGTGGTGGCGGAAAGTCTGGGGCCTATTCTGGCGTGGCGCCCGCAGGACGACGATGCCCTGAAGCGCATCCAGCAGTTGCTGACGTTGGCCTATCCTCAGATGGAGCGACACGAAGGGGCGCTGCGCGCCGCATTGCAGCTCTCTTTGCAGCAGTGGGCGCACGCCACGCCGGGCGAAAAGTTCGTGCGCGGCAACCGCAAGCGGCTGCTGGCGCTGGCGGTAGAGCCGTTGCAGGGTAAACTGCCGCCAGATTCTTTACAGAGAGTGATTCATGCTTTCTCGCTGATTTACGGTTCTGAGGTGTTCCTGGTGCTGAAAGATATCTGGGGGCTGGAGCTTGAGGGTATCCAGGATGTCACGCAATGGATGGCCAAAGCCATCCTGCGTCAGGCGGAAGAGGATGCGATGAACAGCAAAAAAACATCAGCAGGATAATCCAATTTTTGCCGCTGCCTGAGTGAAAAACCAGCATAATTCACTGAGTAAATATTGGAAAAAGTTATAATTAAAAGTGATAAAAAGTGCCTGTTAAGCACTTTTCAGGCGACGCTTTCCTTGGTTGTCTTTTAATTAAATGTCATTATTTATCATTGTATTAATTTAATTATCCTCCGCGAATAAATACCGCCTCAGCGCTGAGCGAGATCATTCTCTTTCCTTATCGTCCCCCGTCTGATTCATCCCTGAAACGTTCTCTCCGCCCACCGAACTGCCGAGTGACTCATTAAGCGCACTTGAGATTGTTGTGCTTTATTTATTTGGTGTTACCAAACTGTTACACAAAAAATCTTATAAAACATTTGCAAACAACAACGGACGGTATCTGGGATGGAGAAGAAACTTAGAGGAGTCAAATCCGCTCGGGCGGCCTTCGGCTGGCCTGAAATCGGAGTTCATCGCGCACAATGGAGCGCGATGCTGATCTGCCTGACGGCGATCGGCGGCGCGCAGGCCTCCAGCTATATAGAGAACGGCAAAGCGGGCGATCCGGCCAGCTGGCGCAGCAGTGAGTTCAACGCGGAATGGGGGCTGGGGGCGATCCACGCCGACCAGGCCTACGCCGCCGGTTATACCGGAAAAGGCATCAAACTTGGCATTTTCGATCAGCCGGTCTACGCCAAGCACCCGGAGTTTGCCGGTGAGAATAAGGTGATCAATCTGGTTACCGAAGGCATCCGCGAATACACCGATCCCTATATTCCGGTGAAAAAAGGCGACACTTTCCGCTATGACGGTACGCCGAGCGTGGATTCCGATGGCACGCTCGGTTCGCACGGTACCCACGTGGGCGGCATCGCCGCCGGCAGCCGCGACGGCGGCGCCATGCACGGCGTGGCGTTTAACGCGCAGATCATCAGCGCCGAAAACGGCGATCCCGGCCCGGAGGACGGCATCATCCTCGGCAACGACGGCGCGGTGTACCAGGCCGGTTGGGATGCGCTGGTGGCCAGCGGCGCGCGCATCATCAACAACAGCTGGGGTATCGGCATTACCGATAAATTCGCCAAGGGGGGCAAGAATCCCGCTTACCCTCATTTCACCGTCGACGATGCGCAAAAGCAGTTCGATCAGATCAAACAGATCCTGGGCACCAAGCCCGGCGGCGCCTATCAGGGCGCGATCGACGCGGCGCGCAGCGGCGTGGTCACCATCTTCGCCGCCGGTAACGATTACAACCTGAACAACCCGGACGCGATGGCCGGCCTGGCCTACTTCGTGCCGGAGATTGCACCGAACTGGCTGTCGGTCGCCAGCTTGCAGGACCCCTCTAATAGCGGCGACTACAGCATCAGCACCTTCTCTTCCCGCTGCGGCTACACCGCCAGCTTCTGCGTTTCGGCGCCGGGCACCCGGGTATACAGCTCGGTGATTGAAGGCACCAGCGTGGAGAATCTGACGACCGGCTACGCCAAATACAGCGGCACCTCGATGGCGGCGCCGCACGTGGCCGGCAGCGTTGCGGTGCTGATGGAGCGTTTCCCGTATCTGAGCGGCGCACAGGTGGCGGAAGTGCTGAAAACCACCGCCACCGACATGGGCGCGCCGGGCATCGACGCGCTCTACGGCTGGGGGATGATCAACCTGGGCAAGGCCATCAACGGGCCAGGCATGTTGGTGACCGCCGAGGATATTCCGGCGGAGTTCCGTATTCCGGATCCGACGGGCGTGGCCTACGGCCCGACCCAATTCGTGGTGGATCTGCCGGGCGTCGGCGCGGTGCTGGACAAGGGCAAACCGACCGAGCGCGTCTGCAGCGATGTGCTGTGCGGGCTGGACGTCTGGAGCAACGATATCTCCGGCCACGGCGGCCTGACCAAGCAGGGTATCGGCACCCTGGTGCTGACCGGTAACAATACCTATTCCGGCCCGACGCTGGTCAATCAGGGGCGGCTGGCGATCAACGGCTCGGTCACCTCGGACGTCAGCGTGCAGAGTGGCGGCATCGTCGGCGGCAGCGGCACGGTCGGTTCGCTGACCGCCCGCCGCGGCGGCACCGTGGCGCCGGGCAACTCGATCGGCACCCTGAACGTGGCGGGCAACGTCAGCTTCGAGCCGGGTTCGCGCTACGCGGTGGAAGTGGGGCCGAACGGCCAGAGCGATC
>NZ_CAJCKE010000039.1:0-30798 GCF_903970925.1 Serratia sp. ME47
CCGCAGTCCACCGCGCACCACACCTTGTGCACTTTCGGGATGCCGCCTTCGCCGATCGATACCTCGGCCACCTGCGCCACATAGGTATCGAACGCCTTGGCGACGCCCACGCCGCGCGCGCGTCCGTCCACCACCTTGGCGCCCTGCCAATCAGCGGCTTTGGCCACCGCCCGCAACACGCCCGCCGCGCGCGGCGCGTCGCCCATCAGCGCCAGCCGCCCTTCCACCGGATCCTGCCCGGTTTCCTGCAGCAGTTGATCGATAAAGCTCTCCACCGCGTGGCCGGTGTGGGTGCTGGCGACCGACCGCAGCGAGGTGGTCGGCACCTTGCCGGGCACGATATGCGCATCGCAGCGGAA
The DNA here is from genome assembly GCF_903970925.1 of Serratia sp. ME47. Classification (NCBI taxonomy): domain Bacteria; kingdom Pseudomonadati; phylum Pseudomonadota; class Gammaproteobacteria; order Enterobacterales; family Yersiniaceae; genus Serratia; species Serratia sp. ME47. The sequence goes on from NZ_CAJCKE010000039.1 coordinate 360, forward strand.
GGCCTCAAAGGTATAAGGCACCTCGCTGGCGCCCTCGACCATCATCTGATCGAGGCCGTTGACCACCAGCGCATCCATCGCGCTGTGGCGCGTCCAGGAGTGGCCGACTACGGTATCGGTCCAGCCCACCACCTTGCCGCCGCGAATGGCGCCGCGCAGGCGATGCAGGATCATCGGGCGATACCAACCGTTGCGGATGTCGTCCTCGCGCGTCCATACCACCTTCACGCCGTGGCCGGGGCCGATGCCCTTGGCCGCCGCCGCCATGTCGGCCGCCAGATCCGGCCCCAGCGTCGGGTTGCCCAGATCGATACGCCGGCCGAAGCTGCCGCCCGCCAGAATGGTTTCAATCTGCACCTTCTCCGGCGGCAGCTCGAACAGATCGCACAGCTGCTTGTGGTCGAGCGTCTGGATTTGGCAGCCGTAGCGCGCCTTGACGCTTTCGCCGTCCCAGAACAGATAGCCGTCCAGCGGCTCCATCGGCGCGTGAGCGACGTAGGGGAAGGTGTATTCGGCCTCGATCACCTTGTCGGCCTTGTCGAACACCTCGTCCGGCTTACCGAGACTCTTCGCCACTACGCCGGTTTTCTGCGCCACCTGGCGGAATTCGGCGTAAATCTCCTCGGTGTTGCGTCGCTCCGCCTGCGCATCGTCCCAGGTGACCCTAAGCCGATCCCGCCCCTGGATCGCCGCCCAGGTGTTTTTGGCGTAAACCGCCACGCCGGTGGCAACCTGTTTCACCGCCACCACGCCCGGCACCGCCAACGCACGGTCGGCGTCAAACGTCGCCACCTTGCCGCCGAAGCGCGGCGGTTTCTTGATGGTGACGGTCAGCATGTCCGGCTCGTGGATATCCTGCGAGAACTGCGCGCTGCCGTTGGTTTTCGCCAGTGAATCGACGCGGTGCAGACCGCGCGTTTTGCCGATCAGGGTGAAATTGGCCGGATCCTTCAGCGCCAGGCTGGCGGGATCGGGCGGCGGCAGCGTGGCGGCCAACTCGGCGAACTCGCCGAAACCCGCTTCGCGCCCGCTGGCGGCATGGCGGATCTTGCCCGCCTGCACGGTGATTTCCTGCGCGGAGGTTTTCCAACTCTGTGCCGCAGCCTGCACCAGCAGCGCGCGCGCCATGGCGCCCATGCGCCGCATCTGTTCATAGGCGTTGGCCACCGAACTGGATCCGCCGGTACCCTGGAATCCGAACGCCAGGTTCTTGTAGACGGCGGTATCCACCGGCGCGGCCACGACCCGCACCTGCGCCCAGTCGGCGTCGAGCTCTTCGGCGACCAACGTCGCCATGCCGGTATAGACCCCCTGGCCCACTTCGGTGTGTTTACTGATGACGGTGACGATGCCGTCGGCGCCGATCTGAACGAAGGCGTTAGCGTCAAACGCCGTCGCGCCGGCGGCGGCCGGGGCGTTCGAGCGCGCCAGCGCACCGGTGGACGGCAGATAGGCGCCGATCACCAACGCCCCGGCGCCGACGATAAACCGCCGCCGCGAAAGCGGAACTTGGGATATGCTCATTGCTCATGACTCCAAAAAAACCGAAGGCGTCACTGCCTTCGGCGAAACAGCGCTAATTATGGGAATGGCTTGCCGCGCCGGTCAGGTGACATAGCACAACAGAGCAATAATTAGCGTAGCCTATTATCCAGTAGGCTTAATGTTGAAGAGGGATTTTCTATTGGAGAATCGTGCGGTGCGGGCAGGAACCCGCACCGGGGGTCAGCTCTGCGTCGTCGCCAGATAGGAGAAGACGCTGAGCAGGCGGATTTGTGCCGCCATGTTGTCGCTGTCGAAGGCCACGGTGAGCGCATCCTGGCGCTCCACGCCGGGCACCAGGCTGAACAGATCCGCCAGCACCGGTTTGGCCGCCATCAGCGTCAGCCGGTAAGGCGGCATAAAACGGCGCTCCACCGGCAGTCTGGCGCCCTGGCGCACCTGTTGCATCGCGCGCTCGCGGATCTCGGCGCGCGCCCGCTGTGGGCTGAGCGATTCGGCGGCGGTTTGCGAGAGGGCGCGTTTCACGCAAACATAGCCGGATTGCGGATAACGTTCAGCGATCCAGCGTTGCAGCTCGTCGTCACCGCTCACCAGCCACAGCGGCACGTTTAACTCGGCCGCCGCCGCCGCATACAGATCGCTTTCGCCTACCGCCTCGCCGTTCAGGCTGACGCGATAAAAGGCCCGGCCGTTGATGGTATGCGCCAGCACGCCGCGCTCGCCGGCGGCGCTGTGATAACCGATAAACATCAGGCCGTCGTAACGTTGATGCTGCAGCCCTTCCACCATCGACAGCCCGCGCGGTTTGCCCTGCACCAGGCGCGCCCGCGCATCGATGCGTTCGGCGCGCAGGTTCTGCATCATCGCGTGGCTGTCGGCCACCGTCACCTCGGTGGCGCCGCCGGCAAAAGCGCCGTCGATGGCGGCGTTGACCTCCTGCTCCATCAGCTCGCGCGCCGCCGCATAGTCGGCGTGGGCCGGGTTGCACTGCTCCGGCCGCATCACGCCGGCGATCCCCTCGATATCCGCAGAGATAAAGACTTTCACATCAAGCTCCCGTTATTTAATTTGCCGCCAGCCGATCGAGCAGCGGGCCCAGCGCCACGCGCGCATGCTGCTCGAAGCCGCTGACGCCTTCGGCGCTGAGCAACGCATCCAGCACCGCGTATTCGGTGGCGTCCGCCGCCGCCGCGAACAGCGGCTCCAGCCGTTCGTCCGGCAGCGTCGCCCCCAGCAACCGAGTGGAAAACGCCAGCGCGATGTCGCCGGAGCCGTGCCCCCAATGGCTGCCCACCCGCCCCAGGCCCGCGCCCGCGCGGCGGGCGATGCGGTTCAGCTGGCGGCTGTCCAGCGCCCGATCGCAGGCGATGATGATGATGACCGAACCGGCATCCACCTGCGGCGGCGGATCCGCCAACAGCTTGCCCAGCGCCTGGCCGACGCGCACGCCACTCAGCGTCAGCGAGTCGAGGGTGCCGAAATTGGCCAGCACCAGCACGCCGAGCGTGGTGCCGAGCCCCGGGCAATAGCGCGAGGCGGTGCCGATGCCCCCTTTCAAGCCGAAACTGCTCATGCCGCGCCCGGCGCCGACGCTGCCGCGCGCAAAGCGGGTGGAATGGTTATCCAGCGCGCTGAAGACGTGCTCCTCACGCACCGCCATCGCCTGAATATCGTTGAGGTAGCCGTCGTTGCACTCCAGCACCAGCGGGTTGATGGTGGCGCTGCCGCGGCCGATCTGCGGATAGCGCCGGCAGCTGCGCCGCACCATGGCGTTGAACAGCGTGCCGACCGCGAAGGTATTGCTCAGCAGGATCGGCGTTTGCAGCACCCCCAGTTCGTTCAGCTGCACCAGCCCCAGCGGCTTGGCGAAGCCGTTGAGCACCGCGCTGCCGCACGGCAGCGGCTGGTTGAACAGATCGCCCGGCGGCACGATGGCGGTGACGCCGGTCTGACATTCGCCGTCGGCCAGCGTGTGATGCCCGACGCTGACGCCCGGCACGTCGCACAGGGTGTCGGTCGGGCCGGCCGGATAACGCGCGCCCGGCAGGCGGCGGTGGCGCCGCCAATAGCTCAGCAGATTATCGAGGCTTTGTTGTTCAAATGCCTGGCTGTCTGTCATGGTTCCCTCATCCGCCGTTAGCCCATCAGAAAACCAGAATATCGCGCAATGCGCCGCGCCGTAAATTGAAAGCGGAAGCGAGCTGCAAAAATAGCCTTGCCCCATCGCCACTTATTGGGTTTTAGGGAGAAAAGCAATGTAAGTGGCTTGTGGCGCAGGTGATATCCCCCCTTATCCAATATGGATAACCCGATCTGCCGACGCAATGGTCGTTTCACGGTGGGCAATGATCAGCTTAGTGATATTGAGTCTCTTAATTGCCTGATTCACGGCAGCTTCGCTCTCCTTATCCAGTGCACTGGTGGCCTCATCCAGGAACAAAATAGCCGGTTTCTTGTAGATTGCCCGGGCTATGAATAGCCGTTGTTTTTGCCCGCCGGACAATCCTTCCCCCAACTCGCCGATCGGGGTTTCATACCCCATCGGCATGCGCATGATCACCTCATGCAGATAGCTGGCACGGGCACAGGCTTCCATCCAGGCATCATCCATCTTGTCCGCGAACCCGCAAATATTTTCGCGGATTGAGCCGGAGAACAGTTTGTCGTCCTGCATCACGCAGGCAATCATTTTGTGGTAGTTGTTGATGCCGAGCTGCCGGATATCGACGCCGTTCACCTCAACCCGCCCTGCATGCGGGGTAAACAGTCCGCACAACACCTTCATCAATGTGGTTTTGCCGGCGCCGGACGGGCCCACGATGGCCACGCTTTCGCCCGGCGCAACGCTGATGTCCAGGCCATCAAAGATAGCCGGTGACTGGCTGTCGTAACGATAGCTCAGGGCATGGGTCGTCAATCCCAAAGGTTGCAGGCCCGCCGTGTAAGGGTGATCGGGTTTACGCTCCTCCCGCGGATGCAGGGCGATATCGGCAATGCGCTCGTTATGCAGGCTCATCATGCGCAGCTGCAGCAAAAATTCCGTCAGCGACCCGATGCGGTCGGAGAACTGCCCCCGAAAGGCGCCGAACGCCACGAACATGCCGAGGGTCATCTGGTTATCGATCACCAGGCTGGTTCCCAACCACAGAATGACGATCTGGTCACACGCCGCTATAAAGGTGTTGATCCCGCCAAACAGCATGTCCATTCGGGTGACGCGGATCCCCGTGTTGATGGTGTCGATTTCAAGGTTTAGCCAGTGAGCGATGCGGCGTTCTGCCATGCCCTGCATCTTGACGGTAGCGATACCGTACAGCGTTTCCATAAAATACGAGCCGGCCCGAGCTTCTCTCACCAGCGCCTCCTCGGACAGCTGACGGTAATAGCCGTAGGTCAGCAGTCGCATCAACACATAAAGCGCGGTGAAAGTGAGCACTACCCAGGTCAGCCAGCCGCCATACAGCGCCATCATCACCAGCACACCGATCACCATGATGCCGTCCATGATGGCGCCGACGATGCTGGTGGTGAAAGTGCTGCGCAGCGTATCCAGTGAACCGAAGCGTGACTGAATGTCCCCCAGCTTACGACGTTCAAAGTAACCGAGCGGCAGGCGCAGCAGATGGGTGAACAACCCGGACTGCCACTGAACGTTGATAAGCGTCGCCATGACCAATCCTGACCATGCCCGCACCATGCCGATGGCGGCCCGCAACAAGATAAACAGCATCAATCCGGCGCAGATGAGCGACAGTAACCCGCGATCTCCGGCAGGAATAGCATGATCCATCACCAGCTGCGTGCCGATGGGCATCACCAGGTTGATGGTTTCGAATACCAGAGACAGGCAAAAGATTTTGCCGAGCGCCCCCTTGAGGCCATGCACGCTGCCGATCAGCGTGCGAAGATGAATGCGATGGCGGACGCTGTCGGCGGTGAATTCGCTGCCGGGCCAGGCCTCAAGCGCTACGCCGGTGAAACTGTGCGACAGTTCCGTCAGGCTGACGGCCCGGCGCCCGCGCGCCGGATCATGCAGCACTGCGCGGTGGCCTTTGACGCTGACCAGCACCACAAAATGGTTGAATTCCCAGTGCAGAATGCAGGGCAGTTTTAGCGCGCCGAGTTCGTCCAGATCCAGAGACAGGGGACGGGTGCTCACCCCCAGCTGTTCGGCGATACCGGTCAGCCCAACCAGCGTTGCACCGCGGGCCGACAGATTGAACTGCCGGCGCAGCGCGATCAGATCGATGTTTTTGCCGTAATAACCGCAGATCATCGCCAGACAGGCCAGCCCGCATTCCGACGACTCGGTCTGGTGCACCATCGAAACCCGGTGGCGCAACCGCAGATCCAGTTGGCTGACCCGTTGTTTGAATGGGGTCCTACTCATTGACTGGCCCCGTCGCGCTGTGTTTCATGTCGTAGAACGGCGACAGCATCCATTGATAAATCTTCCTTTTTTCCAGAAACAGGGTGCTTTGCGCTTTCATGCCGTTTTCCAGGCTCAGACGTTTACCGTCATAGGCAATGGCCTGTTTCTCCGGCATGACGATCACTTTGTAGTACGGCACGGCGGCGGTCAGCGCCGCTTTGGGCGCTCCCTGATAGGTCAGCATTTCCTGCGGCGAGGCCGGGGCTTTGGAGATGACGGCCACCGTACCGGCAAACTGGCCAAATTTCTCCGCCGGAAAAGCGTCATAGCGCACATTGACCTTATCGCCGGCGACGATGTAGGGGATAGCGTCGTTGGGCACCCACAGTACCAGGGCATAGCGATCGATGTTTTGCGGGATAATCTGCAGCAGACTGTCGCCGACGTTGACCATTTGGCCAACCGTGACGCTCAGCGAATCGATACGGCCGCCGGCCAGCGCGCGAACGATAATATCGCCAGTGGCATCTATGTTTTGCCGCTCCTTTTGCAGCTCGTAGCGCTGCAGCTCCATCTGGTAAATCTGGTTGTCGAATTCGGCAGCCTGGATATGGATCTGGCTTTCCAGCGCGGTGATCTGCAGCGCATTCTGTTCGTTCTGGCCGGACAGGCCCAGCAGGTTGTTCTGCTGCTGGTAATACAGCGCCACCTGGTTGGTGAGCTGATCCTTATTGATCAGCCCCTTGGTCTGATAGTGCCGGTAGTTCTCCATGTTTTCCTTCATGATACGAATCCCTTCCTGGGCGCGTTTGAGGATATCGGTGGAACGGGTGAATGCGGCGGTGTATTGCGCCTTCTGTTGTTCCAGCATGATAAGCGTGGCCTGCTTGCTGCTTTCCAGTCGGTTGATGATTTGCGCAATGCGTGCCAGCTGGCCATCGATATCCCGCCGCTGGTTGTCGCTGATCACACCGCTACGGGTACTCTTGCTGACGTCGATCTGGTAAATGGGGGCACCAGCGGCAATCACCTGCCCTTCGGTGACGAATTGCTTGACCACTATCCCCTGGACGGCGGAATAAACGTTGGCGGCGCGCGGATAAGTGCTGATCTCGCCGGTCACGTTGACCCGCCGGGTATAGGTACCGGCGATCGCGAAGGTGAGAAAGGCGATGAAGAAAAACAGGCAGAGCCCTGTCGTGCCCCAAACGGGAATACCGGGTAGCAGAAGCGCCCTGCCACGCCATTTCATTTTCTGATTCTCGATCGCTTCCTGGCGAAACATGAACAGCGTCCCTTAGTGATAGCTAACATTCAAATTCACAGACTACTGTATTGACAATAAAATAATCTGAAGGTCAGTTAATTTTGGTGAGAGGATATGAAACTATTAAAATAAACACCTTTAAATCTTCTGAGTGATCCTGGCGCCAATAAATTTTTATGAACGTATGTTTCACCCAATGGCGGTATCATATCCAGAGAAAAATCAGAGAGATCCCGTTCGACAAGCCTTTTTTATTTTTTAAATCCTACAGCATCTACTTCTAACTCATTTTCATCGTGGCAAAATAGACTATCGTCATAATAATAACAAAAATAGAACAGAACAATAAATCACCTGAAAAATTTCTCAATGAATCCAAATAATCATTGCTGCTCTTATTTAATTTTTTAATGGCATCGCTTTCGTTCTCAGCCTCTACTTCAACATAATGCTTTCTGAACCCCTTCTGCTTCATGTCTTTAATTATTTCTCGCGTAACCACTTCCTTTCTTAGCACTTTTGATTCATCACTCTTTATAAAAACAACATATCTATTCATCATATACCCCATCTCCGTTATCAGACGCTCTTTTTCCACTCCCATCTCGATCCTGCCATCCACCCGACATCGCATCGAATTGGCTGCTTAAAATTTCCTTCATCAATGTTCCCCTATGCATTCACTGGGGTTATCCCATTTTAAAAGGGTTATAGTTGAAAAAGTAAAACACACTAATAACAATACATAACCACTCTGTATTTCATAAAAAATCCAATAAGAAAGTCCATTTTAAACATTGAAAACAATCATATTAGAATAAAACCAAGAATAATATACCGAACCTGATTACACGTAGGTACTATCGATTCAATTAATTGAATCGCCAAATAATCTCAACGCCCAAAATTAATAACCCAATAAAGAAGAGGCGGCGGAACAGCTGCGGGCGACAATGACGACGCACCCTCTCCCCCAGCCACATGCCGCCCAACGCCGGCAACAGCGCCAACAGCGAACCGCCGAGCAGCGTGGCTGGCAGCGCCTGATGCCAGGCTAAACCGGCGGCCAGCGCCAGCGTCGAGACGGTGAACGACAGCCCCAGCGTCTGCACCAGATCGTCGCGCGCCAGGCCCAACGCATTCAGGTAAGGCACCGCCGGAATGACGAACACTCCGGTGGCGCCGGTCAGCGCACCGGTCACCAGGCCGCACAGCGGCCCCAACCAGGGTTCCGCCGCAGCGGAAACGCGCCAGTCGAAACGGGTAAAACCCAGCAGCGCATAACCGATCAGACACACGCCCAGCGCCAGCGGCGCCAGGTGGCCGTCGCCGGCAGTGAGCGCCCCCGCGCTCAACAACGTGCCCAGCGTGACGCACAGCATCATCGGCCAGAGCCGGCGGCACAGCGCCCCCAGCCGCGCCCCGCGCAGCAACTGCCACAGGTTGGTGATCAGCGAAGGCAGCAACAGCAACGCGGCGGCCTGACCCGGCGGCATCATCAGGCTGAGCAGCCCCATCGACACGGTCGGCAGCCCCAGACCGATCGCTCCTTTGACCGTGCCGGCCAGCGTAAAAATGCCCGTCAGGGCGATAATCTCAAGTAGCGTCAGCGACATGCGTCTATCCTTATGGCGAATCAACGGCTCGATTGTGGCCGGCGGTATAGCGCGGCACAATGCGGCAATGGCAGAGCCTGCCTGCGGCAAAGACAGAGGGAAAACGCATGCATTTTGACTTTATCGATCTGCGACTGTTGGCGGCAGTGCTCGAGACCGGCAGCATCACCGCCGGCGCCGAGCGCGTCGGGCTATCGCTGGCCGCCGCCAGCGCTCGCATGCGCGGGCTGGAGCAACAGGCCGACGTAGCGCTGCTGACGCGCAATCCGCGCGGCGTCCAGGCGACTCCCGCCGGTGAGCGCCTGTTGCATCACGCGCGAGTGCTATTGCAGCAGCGTGAGCGGTTGCGCGGCGACCTGGCCGAGTTCGCGCCGGGCCAGCGCAGCCGGCTGCGCATCGTCGCCAATACCGTCGCCGCCGACGCTTTTCTGCCGGAGCTGCTGGCGGATTTTCTGGTGCTGCACCCGCATACCGATATCGTACTGGAGGAGCTGCCCAGCCCGGCCATCGCGCAGGCGATCGCTGAACAGGCGGCGGATATCGGCATCGCGGCGGATCACGCCGATCTGCGCGGGCTGGCAAGCTACCCTTTTCGCCAGGATCGTCTGGTGCTGGCGTTGCCGCCGGGGCATGCGCTCAGCGGCCGCCGCACGCTCAGCTTTGCGGACGCCCTGCCTTTTGATTTCATCGGCTTGCCGGAAGAGAGTGCGCTGCAACAGCATCTGGAACAGCTGGCGATACGCAGCGGCGGCCCGATGCGGCTGCGGGCGCGCGCGGCTCATTTCGACGCCATCTGCCGCATGGTGCTGCGTGGTGCCGGATTGGCGGTGGTGCCGGAAGAGAGCGCCCAACGCCATCCGCAAATTCGGCACAGCGCACTGACGTTGACAGACGAGTGGGCGACCCGGCGCCTGTCGATCGCGGTGCGTGACCTGGCGCAGCTGCCGCTGCCGGCGCAGCGGCTGGTAGCGTTCCTGCGCCATGCCTGAGGCGGCTCAATGCGCAGCCGCGCCATCTTGTGCCTGCGGTTTCACATTCAGCGTTGTCGTGACGCTCAGCGACATCACATCGCTGCCCAACTTCTCCGAGCTGGTGGTGAACCGCTGAGCGTCGGCCAAGCCTCAAAAGACGAAGGGCGCATAATGCGCCCTTCTGTTTGCTTACCGGGAATGGCCGAACTTACTCGTCCTTCAGCCCGCGGTTGATCAGCATCGGCTCGATGCTCGGCTCTTTGCCGCGCCAGTCGATGTACAGCTTCTCCAGATCCTGGCTGTTGCCGCGCGACAGGATCATGTCGCGGAAGCGCTGGCCGTTTTCGGCGGTCAGGCCGCCGTGTTCGGTGAACCACTGGAAGGCGTCGTCCGCCAGCATTTCCGTCCACAGATAGGCATAGTAGCCCGCGGCGTAGCCGTTACCCCAGATGTGCTGGAAGTAGCTGGAACGGTAACGCGGCGGCACGTAGCTGAGATCCACCTTGTCTTTTTGCAGCGACTCGGCCTCGAACTTGTCCACGTCCTGCTGCGGCTGATCGGCGGTCAGCATGTGCCAGTGCATATCCAGCAGCGCGGCGGACAGCAGCTCGGTCATGCTGTAGCCCTTGTTGAACTTGTCGGCCTTCTTGATCTTGTCGACCAGTTCCTGCGGCATCGCCTCACCGGTCTGGTAGTGCTTGGCGAAGTGGCTGAACACTTTCGGATCGCTGACCCAGTGCTCGTTGAACTGCGACGGGAACTCGACGAAGTCGCGCGCGGTGTTGGTGCCCGACAGGCTCGGGTATTCCTGATCGGCGAACATGCCGTGCAGCGCGTGGCCGAACTCGTGGAACATGGTGATCACGTCGTCATACGACAGCAGCGCCGGCTGCCCCGGCGCCGGTTTGGTGAAGTTGGCGACGTTGTAGATCACCGGCTTGGTGCCATTGAGCTTCGACTGATCGACGAAGTTGCTCATCCAGGCGCCGCCGCCCTTGTTGTCGCGCTTGAAGTAGTCGGTATAGAACAGCGCCAGCGATTTGCCGTCCTTGTCGAACACTTCATACACCTTGACGTCCGGCTGGTAGACCGGAATGTCCTTGCGCTCTTTGAAGCTGATGCCGTACAGCAGGTTGGCGGCGTAGAACACGCCGTTGTTCAGCACGTTGTTCAGCTCGAAGTAAGGTTTGATCTGCGACTCGTCCAGATCGTACTTGGCCTTGCGCACCTGTTCGGCGTAGAACTGCCAGTCCCAGGCCTGCACCTTGAAATCGCCTTTCTGCTGGTCGATCACCGCCTGAATGTCTTTGGCTTCACGTTCGGCGCGCGCGGTGGCCGCCGGCACGATGTTGCGCATAAAGCTCAGCGCGGCATCCGGTGTCTTGGCCATCTGGTTTTGCAGTTTCCAGGCGGCGTAGTTCGGGTAGCCCAGCAGCCTGGCCTGCTCGGCGCGCACCTTGGCCAGTCGGGAAATGGTCTGGCGGGTATCGTTGCCGTCGCCTTTCTCCGCCCGCGTCCAGGAGGCGTCGAACAGCGCTTTACGGGTATCGCGATCTTTCAGGCTCTGCAGCAGCGGCTGCTGGGTGGTGTTCTGCAGCACCAACAGCCACTGTTTCTCCAGCTTGCGCTCGGCGGCCGCCTGCGCTGCCGCGGCCAGCTCACCTTCGGACAGACCGTCCAGCTTCGCCTGGTCGGTTATCGCCAGCGCGCCATTTTTGCTCGCCGCCAGCAGTTTGTTGGTGAACTGGGTGCTCAGCGTCGCCGCTTCCTGGTTCAGCGCTTTCAGCTTGGCCTTGTCGGCGTCCGACAGGTTGGCGCCCGCCAGCTCGAAGTTCTTATAGGTGACTTCCACCAGCCGACGCGACTCCGGATCCAGCTTCAGCGCATCGCGATCTTGATAGATGGCCTTGATGCGCGCGAACAGCTTGCCGTTGAGCATGATGTCGTCGTTCAGCGCCGCCAGCTTCGGCGAGGTTTCTTCATCCAGCTTCTGCAGCGCATCGCTGGTATTGGCCGAGGTCATGGCGCCGAACACGTTCATCACCCGCGTCAGCAGCGAACCGGCCTGCTCCAGCGCCACGAAGGTATTTTTAAAGTTGGGCTTGGCCGGGTTGTTGGCGATCTTCTCCACCTCTTCCCGCTTTTGCTTGATGCCCGCTGCGATCGCCGGCGCGTAGTCGCTCTCCTTGATCAGGTTGAACGGCGGCGCCTGGAACGGCAGACGGCTTTGATAGAAGAACGGGTTTTGGGTCTTTTGCTTGTCGTGCTGATTGGCTTCACCGGTCACGGTAGCCTCCTTCGCCTGGCCGCTGGGCAGCGCGCTATGGTCGGCGTGAGGTTGGGTTTCTGCTGCCTGTGCCTGCGAGCCCAGCGCCATGCCGATCGCCAGCACCAATGTGGATAAACGCATCAAATCGAAACTCCTCCATGTTCACGGAATAAGGTCTCGGGGAATGGCTCCCTCTGAGTCACCACCTAGCTTAGGCGCAGTTGGCAGTTTGAGCAAAAACAAGTGATTAGAAGTGAGCCGCCTCGCCAACCTGCTGTATCAGAAAGGTCAGCAGCGCGCGTGTTTTGGCCGGCAGATAGCGGCGGCCGGGATACACGGCATACAGCTGCAGCGGCGCCGGCGGCAAGGGCAGCGGTATCTCAACCAAACGTCCGTCGGCCAGAAACGGCCGGCAACCGAGCTCGGAGAGCATGGCGAACCCCACGCCGGCCAGGGCCGCCTTCAGCGCCATCTCCCCGCTATTGACGCGATAGCGCGCATTGACCGGGACGGTAACGAACTTGCCGTCCGGGCGCACGAACTGCCACGGCATGCCCTTCAGCGCATCCACCGTACTGATACAGGGCAATTGCGTGAATTGCTCAATCTCCGCCGTCGGCGGCCACTGCGCCAGCAGCGCCGGCGCGGCCACCACGATACAGGGGAAAGACGCCAGCGGCTGCGCGACATAGTCGCTGTCGTCCAGCATGCCCCGGCTGATCATCACCGCCAGATCGACATCGTCAAGCAGGGACGCCATTCCCGCCAGATTGGTGACGCAGCTGATTTCGATCTGCGGATGCTGCACGGCGAACGCCGCCAGCGGCTCGCCCAACAGATATGGCCCCACTTCATTCGGCACGCACAGGCGCAGCGGCCCACGCAGCTGTTGCTGCCGTTCGCTGAGCGTTTGCGCGGTGTGATCGAGCGACGCCAGCAACGGCTGAGCCCGCTCATGCAACAGTTGGCCGTTCGGCGTCAGCCGCATTGAGCGGGTGCTGCGCTCGATTAAGCGCTGGTCGAGCTGGCGCTCCAGCTGCGAGATAGCGCGGCTGACGTTGGAGGTCGGCATCGCCAGCGCCCGAGCGGCCCCGACGAAGCTGCCTTGCTCCACCACCGCCACGAAAATACGTAACAGGTTTAAATCCAATTTGGCGCGCATGATTATCCCACATTTGATAACAAACCATGCCATTTCTACCACCTAATCCCGCTCAACGCCACGCGCTACACTGCCGGCCTGACTCTGCAACCGATGGATGCTTATGACACCCACGAGAAAGCTGACGGCGATAGCGCTGGTCATCGCCTTTATTCAATTCACCAATGCCCTGGAATACATGGTGTTCAACCCGATATTTCTCTATATGGCCGCCGACTTTTCCGTGCCCGTCAGCTACGCCGGTTATGTCAGCGCGGCCTATACGCTGGCGGCGGTGATTTCCGGCATCGGCGCGTTCTATTGGATCGGCGGCGTTGAAAAGCGGCGTTTTCTGCTGCTCAACGTCGCGCTGCTGGGGGTGACGACCTTACTGATCGCCGCAACCCAGCAGTTTTATTGGCTGTTGGCGCTGCGGCTGCTGGCCGGTCTGCTGGGCGGCACCACGATGGGCGTGGGGATCGGCTTGCTGCTCAACGCCGCGCCGGCCGCGCTGCACGGCCGAATGTTGGCGACGGTGATCGCGTCTTTTTCGCTGGTGAGCATCGTCGGCATGCCGGGCATGCTGTACCTGTGCGAGGTGGCAAGCTGGCGCGCCGCGCTGGTGACTATCGGCGGGCTGTGTCTGCTGGCGGCGGTGTTGGTGGCGCTGTTCGTTCCCAGGGATGCGCCGCAGCCACAGGCTGCCGCGCCCGTCACGCTCGATCGCCGGCTGTTGCTGTTCGCCTCCGCCGCCGGTCTGACTCAGTTCAGCCCGATGCTGCTGATCCCGGTGCTGGCGCCGCTGCTCACCCAGCGGTTACAGGTGGCAGACGCGCATTTGCCCTGGTTGTTTCTGCTCGGCGGCGTGGCCGGCTATCTGGCGACCGTGCTGGCGGGCCGCTGGTTGCAACGCGTTGGCGCCGTGACGCTGACGGTGAGCGCCACGCTGTTGCTGCTGGGCAGCCTGAGGCTGGCGGCGCGCGGTGGCGATCGCGCTGAACTGTTTATGGTGACGTTTCTCGCGGCGGCCTACGCGCGGCTGGTGGCGATCTCTTCCCTGAGCATGCGCTGGCCGGACAATCGGCAACGCGCCGCCTTCGGCACGCTGCAAACCGCCCTGATACACCTGAGCGCCACGGTGGCCTTCTTGCTCTCTTCCGCGCTGCTGAGCGGCGGCCTCACCCCGCGCAGTTTGCAACGCCTGCTGTGGCTGTGCGCACTGAGCGCCGTCGCCGTCGCGCCGCTCAGCGTTTGGCTGCAGGCGCGGCTGCGTCAGCGCGGCGCCTGATAAACCACCTTACCGTCCACATAGGTGCGATAAATGTTGCGATCGTCCCCCAGGGTCATCAGCATAAACCCTTGCTCCATCAGCGTGGCGCTGTTGGCGTGACGCAGCTGCTGCAGCGGCGTCACCGCCGGATCGAGCACTACGAAATCCGCCTCTTTGCCGACGTTGAAGTTGCCGATTTTGTCGTCCAGCGCCAGCGCGCGCGCGCCGCCCAGGGTGGCATGATAGAACGCTTCTACGGCGGAGAGCCGGTAATGCTGCAGCTGGCCGACCTTGTACGCCTCGCCTAACGTGCGCAGCATATTGAAGGTGGTGCCGGCCCCCACGTCGGTGCCGATACCGAGCTTCACCCGCTTGCGCCAGGCCTGCTGCAGGTCAAACAACCCGCTGCCGAGAAACAGGTTGGAGGTGGGACAAAAGGCGATCGCCGAGCGGGTATCGCACAGGCAATCCCACTCCTGCTCTTCCAGATGCAGGCAATGGGCGAATACGCTTTTATCGCCGGTCATGCCGTAGCGGTGGTAAACATCCAGATAGCTGCGGTGTTGCGGGAACAGCGCTTTTACCCAGGCCACTTCCTGCGGATTCTCGCTCAGGTGCGTCTGCAGCCAAACGTCGGGATATTCTTCGCGCAGCCGCTGCACCTGCGCCAGCAGCGCCGGCGTACTGGTGGGCGCAAAGCGCGGCGTAATGGCGTAACCGAGGCGGCCTTTGCCGTGCCAGCGCTCGATCAGTTCGCGCGTCTGGCGATAACTCTGCTCCGGCGTTTCCAGCAGCGCCTCCGGCGCATGGCGATCCATCATGACCTTGCCGGCGATCAGGCGCATGTTCAGCGCTGCCGCCTGGCTGAACAGCGCATCGACCGACTGTGGATGCACGGTGCCGAACACCAGCGCGGTGGTGGTGCCGTTACTCAACAACTGCTGCAGAAAGAAAGCCGACATCGCGTCGGTGTGCTGCTCACAGTCGTAACGGCTTTCTGTCGGGAAGGTGTAATTGTTTAACCAGTCCAGCAGTTGATCGCCATAGGCGCCAATCATTTCGGTTTGCGGATAGTGGATATGGGTATCGATAAAACCCGGCACGATCAGCTTGTCGCGATACTCCGTGACCGCGAAGCCCGGCGGCAGCAGCGCCTCGCCCTGCCGCCAGCTGCCGAACCAGACGATGACGCCGTCGTTCAGCAGCAGCAAACCGTCGGGAACATGCCGCAGGCGTTCTTCGAGCTGTTGCGGCGCCTCCACACAGGCTGCGATATCAAAAAAATTGCCACGAATAGCCGTGGTGAATTGCAGTGCCATTATTTTCTTCCTTGTGACGACCGGCCAAGCCCATCCGCATAATAAATTGCGATGATGAAACAAGGCCCTTTTTACCCAAACGCAAAGACCGGATTAAGCATAGCAAGCCGTGTGCCAACAGGCGGCGATAAAATACATTTTTAAATAAAAACAATTGATTGGTAATTAACCTAAAAGCATAGGCCGCCGAAAGAGAATAAGACCCACGCTCAGTCTTCGACGGCGGATAAATAGCAACCGTTTGCTTGCCGAAATAACACCGCGCCGCTGCACCTTTACCGGGCAAGCGGATAATTTCGCGGCCGCTGCGGTTATTTTAACGCGATGCAAAGCGGTCTGCCCCATTCCGCAGGCCACCCGACAAACTTGAAACGATAACTATTCTCAATTATCATCCGCGCATCTTTTTGACCAGCAATGCGAAAACCATGTCCGCCACCGCCTCTGCCCCGCACGCCGCGCTGTCGCGCCTTTACGCCACCCACCACGCCTGGTTGCAGGGATGGTTGCGTCGGCGGCTGGGCTGCGCTTTCGACGCGGACGATGTGGCGCAGGACACCTTTATGCGCCTGCTGAAAAGCGACGCCGCGGCGACCCTGCGCGAGCCGAAAGATTTTCTGGTCACCGTCGCCAAGCGGGTGATGGTCGATCTGTTCCGCCGCAGAACGCTGGAGCGCGCCTATCTTGAGATGCTGGCGCTGATCCCGGAAGGCTACGCCCCGTCGCCGGAGCAGCGCCAGAGCCTGCTGGAAAGCCTGCAGCAGATCGACGCCATGCTCGACGGCCTGGGGCCGAAGGTAAAGCAGGCCTTCCTGCTGTCGCAGCTCGAAGGCCTGGGCTATGCGGACATCGCCGTGCGCCTCGGCGTGTCGGTCAGCTCGGTTAAAAAATACATGGCCAAGGCCACCGAGCATTGCCTGCTGTTCAGCCTGGAAAACGACGTTTTCTCATGAGCAACGCCATCACCCCCGAGCAGCGCCAGGCGCTGAAGATGGCCGCACACTGGTATGCCCTGCTGTGCGATGAACACGTCACCGACCGCCAGCGCCAACAGTGGCAAGCCTGGCATCAGCAGCATGACGATCACCGCTGGGCCTGGCAGCGCGTCGAAGCGTTGCAGAGCCAGCTGCAGGGCGTACCGGGCAAGTTCAGCTACCGTGCGCTCGATCGCGCCGGCCGCCAATCGGCGATCGATCGCCGCACCCTGCTGAAGAGCCTGCTGCTGTTGCTCGGCGTGGGCGGCGGCGGCTTCCTTTACCAGTCGCCGCTCGGCCGGGAGCTGCGCGCCGACTACCGCACCGCCACCGGCGAGATCAAACCCATAGTGTTAAGCGACGGTACCCAGCTGGTGCTGAACACCGCCAGCGCGGTGGACGTGCATTACGACGATCGCCAACGGCTGATCCGCCTGCACGCCGGGGAGATCAGCCTGGTTACCGGACGCGACCCCCGGCCGCTGTGGGTGCAAAGCCCGCAGGGAGCGATGCGCGCGCTCGGCACCCGCTTTTTGGTGCGTGAGAACGGCGGCGAGACGCGCCTGACGGTGCTGGAGCATGCGGTCGAAGCGCAGCTGGCGCAGGACGCGCGGCAAACTCGCCGGGTGGAAGCCGGAGAACAGATAAGCTTCAGCGCCGCGGCCTTCAGCGACAAACAACCGGCTGCGGCGGAGGACGGCTGGCTGCGCGGCGTGCTGAGCGTCAGCCAGTGGCGGCTGGACCGGGTGATCGCCGAACTGGCGCGCTACCGGCGCGGCCATCTGAGCTGCGATCCGGCCGTCGCCGGCCTGCGCGTCAGCGGCAGTTTCCCGCTCAACGATACCGATCGCGCCCTTGCCCTGCTCAGCCAGACGCTGCCGGTACGCCTGCAAAGCTTTACCCGCTATTGGCTGAAAATCGTCCCCGCCTGAATCTTTTTAAATGAAAATGATAAAAAATCGCATTCTTGATTGTCCCTTTTGCTTTGCTCATCCGACTCCCAGGAAAACACTGCAGCAATAAATAAAAAATGATTCAGGAGAAGGTATGAACAACGCTTGGGGAAAGGGAGCGCCGGCTTCGCTTTGGGGAAAACGGGGCACGCCGCTGGCCGTGGCCATTGGCCTGGCCTTCGCCGCACCGCTGACGGCGAGCGCCGCCAGCGCCGCTGCAACCTATCACATTCCGGCCGGTGAGCTGGACGGCGCGCTGAACGCGTTCGCCGCGCGCGCCGGCATCGCGCTCTCGGTGGACGGCACGCTGACCGCCGGTAAGCGTTCGCCGGGCCTGAGCGGCAGCTACGGCGTCGATGACGGCCTGAACGCCCTGCTGGCCGGCAGCGGCCTGCAGGCTAAAGCGCTCGGCAACCACGGTTACACGCTGGCCAAACTGCCGCAGCCGCAGAAGGAAGAAGACATCACCGTGGTCGGCGACTGGCTGGCGGAAGGCCGTCAGGCAGACGTGTTCGAACACCCCGGCGCGCGCGACGTAGTGCGCCGCGAAGACTTCGTCAAAACCGGCACCACCACCGTGCGTGAAGCGTTGAACCGCGTGCCGGGCGTGGTGGCCCCGGAAAACAACGGCACCGGCAGCCACGATATGGCGCTGAACTTCGGCATACGCGGCCTCAACCCGCGCCTCGCCAGCCGCTCCACCGTGCTGATGGACGGCATCCCGGTGCCCTTCGCCCCTTACGGCCAGCCGCAGCTGTCGCTGGCGCCGGTCTCGCTCGGCAATATGGATGCGATTGACGTGGTGCGCGGCGGCGGCGCGGTGCGCTATGGGCCGCAGAGCGTCGGCGGCGTCGTCAACTTCGTTACCCGCGCCATCCCGAAAACCTTCGGCCTGGAGGCCGGCATGCAGGGGCAGCTCAGCCCGACCTCGCGCCAGGATCACCCGAAAGGCACCGGCAACCTGATGATCGGCGGCACCGCCGACAACGGCTTCGGCGCGGCGCTGCTTTACTCCGGCACCCGCGGCAGCGACTGGCGCGAGCACAGCGCAACCAAGATCGACGACGTGATGCTGAAAAGCCGCTACGCCCCGAACGAGGCGCACACCTTCAACAGCCTGCTGCAATACTACGAAGGCGAAGCGAACATGCCGGGCGGCCTGAGCCGGGCGGACTACAACGCCAACCCGTTCCAGTCTACGCGCCCGTACGACAAGTTCTGGGGCCGCCGCCAGTTGGCGAACTTCGGCTACCAATATCAGCCTGATCAGCAGCATAAGTTCGACGTACAGAGCTTCTACACCTACACCCTGCGCAGCGGCTATCTGGATCAGGGCAAGAACCTGACGCTGTCGCCGCGCGAATACTGGGTGCGCGGCGTAGAACCGCGCTACAGCCAGAGTTTCCGCTGGGGAGATTCTGCCCATGAGGTCGGCGTCGGCTACCGTTACGTCAGTGAGTCCACCCATGAGCTGCGCTACACCAGCAAGGCCAGCACCGGCAGGCTGCCGTCCACCGCCAGCCCGTACGATCGCGACACCCAGTCCGGCACCGAGGCGCACGCCTTCTATCTCGACGATCGCATCGACATCGGCGACTGGACCATCACGCCGGGCATGCGCTACGAGTACATCAAGTCGTATCAGAACAACTACATCAAGAATAACCGCCTCGACGTCAGCTATAACGCGCCGCTGCCGGCGTTGAACGTGATGTATCACCTGAACGAATACTGGAACCTGTACGCCAACACCGAAGGCTCCTTCGGCACCGTGCAATACAGCCAGATGGGCAAAGCGGTCGACAGCGGCAAGATTGAACCGGAGAAGGCGCGCACCTGGGAACTGGGCACCCGCTACGCCGGCGATGCGCTGACCGGCGAGATCGGGCTGTTCCTGATCAACTTCAACAACCAGTACGATTCCAACCAGGTGACCGACAGCGTGACCGCGCGCGGCAAAACCCGCCACGCCGGGCTGGAAGGCAGCCTGCGTTACGATCTGTCGCAGCTGACGCCGAAACTGGACGACCTGACCGCCTACGCCAGCTACGCCTACGTCAACGCCACCATCCGCGAAGACGGCGGCTACAAGGGCAACCAGGTGCCGTTCTCGCCGAAGCATAAAGGCACCCTGGGGCTGGACTACACGCCGGGCAACTGGGCGTTTAACCTTAACGGCGAGTACCAATCCAACCAGTTCGCCGACAACGCCAACACCGTGGCGGAAAGCGCCGACGGCAGCACCGGCCGCATTCCCGGCTATATGCTGTGGGGCGTGCGCGCCGCCTATGATTTCGGCCCGGAAATGGCCGGCCTGAATCTGGGCGTCGGCGTGAAAAACCTGTTCAACCACGAGTATTTCACCCGCGCCTATGACGACAACAACAAAGGTCTGTACATCGGCCAGCCGCGCACGATTTATCTGCAAGGTTCGGTGAAGTTCTGATCCTCAACGGCGGGCGCGGTTAACCGTGCCCGCCGCCTTTCCCGTCAACGTGACGACGTCACATAAACCGTTCCTCCGCGTCGCCGCAACGGCGAAAAATAAGTCGCTTCTGACGCCAATACGCGTAATATCGACGATCCGCCCCGATTTATGTGCGCGGATTTTTTGCCGTTATGGCCTGAAAAGCGAGGAAATAAAATGAATCACAATGACCTTTCTCAGTGCCGCGTTGACACCGACCGTTTGTTGATTGCCCCCTTTACCGCAGCAGACGCCGACGATGTTTACCAGGCGATCACCCCCACGCTGACGCGCTTTATGACCTTTGAGCCGGAGGCGTCGCCGGAAGATTTCGCCAACGTCTGGCAAGGCTGGCTGCCGCTGATGCGCGAAGGCGAAGAAGTGATCTTCGTCGCCCGCCGGCACGAAGACCGGCAGTTCGTCGGCGTCGGCGGCGCGCACAACCTGCGCAGCCCCACCCCGGAGCTGGGCATCTGGGTGAAAGAGAGCCTGCATGGCCAGGGCTACGGCCGCGAAATCGTGCAGGGCATCGCGCGCTGGGCCAGCGAGCGCTTTCAGCCGCCGCACTTTCTCTACCCGGTGGCCGAGCAGAATACCGCCAGCCGCCGCCTCGTCGAGTCGCTGGGCGGCGTGCTGGCCGGCAAGCGTGAAAACATCAAGTATGATGCCGTGGTCTACCACCTGCCGCCTCAGCGCTAATCAGCATCGGGCCGCTGGCCCGGTGTGACCTTTTTTCCTTTCCGCCGTGATAACCGCTGCCACTGCCTGCGGGTTTGTGCTAATGATAGAAGCATGTAGGGTAAAAACAGTTGAGGAACAGCAACATGATTATTTTTGTTACCGGCGCCACCTCCGGTTTCGGCGAGGCCATTGCGCGCCGTTTTATCCGTGAAGGCCACCAGGTGATCGCCGCCGGGCGCCGCCTTGAGCGTCTTGAAGCGCTGCAGGAAGAATTGGGGGAAGCGCTGCACATCGTGCGGCTCGACGTGCGCAACCGCGCCGCCATTCAGCAGGTGATAGAAGCGCTGCCGGCCGAGCTGCGCCAGATCGACGTGCTGGTGAACAACGCCGGGCTGGCGCTGGGGCTGGAGCCGGCGCACAAGGCCAACGCCGATGACTGGGAAACCATGATCGACACCAACGCCAAAGGGCTGGTGAACATGACCCGCGCGCTGCTGCCGGCCATGGTCGAGCGCAACGTCGGCCACGTGATCAACATCGGTTCCACCGCCGCCAACTGGCCCTATGCCGGCGGCAACGTGTACGGCGCCACCAAGGCGTTCGTCAAGCAGTTCAGCCTGGGCCTACGCGCCGATCTGCACGGCACGCGCATCCGCGTGACCGATATCGAGCCGGGCCTGGTGGGCGGCACCGAATTCTCCAACGTGCGCTTCAAGGGCGATGACGGCAAGGTCAATAAAACCTACGAAGGCGCCGATGCGCTGACGCCGGAAGACATCGCCGAGTCGGTATTCTGGGTCGCCACGTTGCCGGCGCGCGTCAACATCAACACGCTGGAAATGATGCCGGTCAGCCAGTCCTTCGCCGGGCTGAACATCCACCGCGGCACCTGATCTCCAACGGCGGGAGGCGACTCCCGCCGTGTTTCCTCAGGCCGCGCGCCAGCCGGAAACGATAATCAGCATGCCCGCCAGCGCCACCCCGGCGCCGACCCAATCCAGCGCAGACAGCTTCACGCCGTCCACCACTCGCAGCCACAGCAGCGCCGTCGCCACATACACGCCGCCATAGGCCGCGTAGACCCGCCCGCTGGCCGCAGGATGCAGCGTCAACAGCCAGACGAACAGCATCAGGCTCAAGGCCGCCGGCAGCAGCAGCCAGGCGCTGCCCTGCTTCTTGAGCCACAGGTAAGGCAGGAAACAGCCGATAATTTCAGCGAGGGCGGTGGCGAAAAACAACAGCGTAGTTTTTAACATCGGTCGCAGTTTTCTCTCGATAAAGTAAACGAATCGGCGCTTGGCTGGTGAATTCCAGGAGCGCGGTGGTATATTTGTCACCACGCCTGCGGGCGAGGTAACGCCAGTGCCGCCTTCATCAGGCGCACTCACTCATAAGGATGAAACGATGAAAACATTTTCGACCCAACGACTGCTGCGCGGGATGCTGCCGGTCGCCATGCTGGCCGTAATGGGCGCCTGGCAGGCGCCGGCGCTGGCCCTCTCTTGCGCTCAGGGCAGCACCTGCGTCACCGTCGATGGCAAAGGCAGCGGCGCGATGAGCACCGAAGAAGCGCGCCAGAGCAAAGAGCAGTGGAATGATACCAAATCCCTGCGCCACAAGGTTAACACCCGCGTCGAGAAAGAATTCGACAAGATCGATCGCGCGGCGGATGACGAAGATCGCTGCAACGACAGCAACAACGTCAACGCCTACTGGGAGCCGGACACCCGTAAATGTCTGGATCGCCAGACCGGGCGTCGGATTAATCCTTAATCCGCCTGCGGCGGGCGGGCAAGCGTGAAACCCGGCCGCCGTTGCTGCTATCCTGTTACAGGAAGTCCATTGTCTAAAAGGATGACGTGATGAAAAAAACGCTGATATTAACCGCTGTGTTGCTGGCCGGCGCGCCGATAGCGGCCCTGGCCTCCTGCGAAAGCGTGAAAGCGGACATTTCGCAAAAAATCGTCAATAACGGCGTGCCGGAGTCCGGCTTCAAACTGGAGATCGTGCCAAACGATCAGGCCGATCAAGCGGGCGGCCAGGTGGTCGGCCACTGCGAAAACGACACCCAGAAGATCGTCTACACCCGCCTGAACAACGGCGACGATCGCGGTGATGCGGCGCAGACCGGCACCAGCCAGGATACCTCCAACACGCAGTAAGCCGCTTCGGCTACCCAGGGCGCGCAACAGCCGCGCCCTTTCCTTTTCCCTTAAGCCTGCTCCGCCTCTTCCTCTTCGCCCTGCGGTCGACAACGCGCCGGGATCAGCATCGCCGCCGCCAGCGCCAGCAACGACACCAGCGCCGAAACCAGAAACACCCAATGCAGCGAAGCCGCCACTTGCTGGGTCAGCTGCGCCAACGCCTCGCTCCCCATGCTCTGGCGCACCGCCGGTTCCATCAGCCGCTGCACCGGATCGTCAATCTCCGGCAACCGCCACTGCAGGTTGAGATTCAGCGTCGCGCCCAAAATCGCGGTGCCGATGGCCGAACCCACCATACGGGTAAACACCGTACAGGCGGTGGCGATGCCGCGAATGCTGTAATGCGCCGCGTTCTGCACCGAAACCAGAAACGTGGTATTGCACAGCCCCATGCCGGCGCCGACCATAAACGCCGCCACCCGGCCCCACAGCAAGCCGCCCTCCGGCTGCAGCAGCAGCAAGATCAGGCCGCCCGCCACCAACAACAGCGCGCCCAGCAGCGCCGTGGCGCGGTACGAGGTCATCAGCATCAAGCGGCCGCTCAGCGTGCTGGCCAGCGGCCACCCGATCGACATCAGCGCCAGCGTGGTGCCCGCCTCCAGCGGCGAGCCCCCCATCACGCCCTGAATGAAGGTCGGCAGAAAGGCGCTGATGCCCATCATCGCCGCGCCGATCACCAGCCCGCCGATGTTACCGGCGACGATCACCCGGCTTTGCCACAGCGCCAACGGGAACAGCGGTTCGACCGCGCGCCGCTCCTGGCGGACAAGCAGCGCCAGCGCCGCCGCCGCCAGCGCAAACAGCGGCACCACCCACCAGCCCAGGCTTTCCATCTGCAACAGCGCTAGCAGCAGCGCCGAAACGAACAGCGTCAGCCAGGCGGTGCCGGCCAGATCCAGCGCGTGCTGGCGCAATGGCTGATGCGCCGGCAGATAGCGCCAGAGGAAGAACATCGCCAACAGGCCGATCGGCAGGTTGACCCAGAACACCAACGCCCACGGCAAATGCTGCACGATAAACGCCCCCAACAGCGGGCCGATGATCGCCGACACGCCCCACACGCTCGACAGGTATCCCATCACCTTCGGCCGTTCGGTGGCGCTGTAGATATCGCCGATGATGGTAGAGGCGATCGGCATGATGGCGCCGGCGCCCAGCCCCTGCAGCAGACGAAAGCCGATCAGCCAATACATGTCGGGGGCGAAACCGCACAGTACCGATCCCAACAGGAACAGCGTGGCGCCGAAGAAGAACACCCGCTTGCGGCCGTAGAGATCCGCCAGCCGCCCGTAGATGGGAATGGTGATCGCCTGCGACAGCAAATAGACCGCGAACACCCAGCCCAGCAGCGAGAAACCGCCGAGATCGCCGATGATGGTCGGCATGGCGGTGGCGACGATGGTGGCTTCGATCGCCGACATGAACATCGCCAGCATGCAGGCGATCAGAATCAGCGGGCGGTGAGCGATGGGTGCGGGTGAAACGTTATTTGTCATGGCGTTATGCAGGTTTCCTGGCGTTTTTGTTTTCCCTGAGTATATCAGCAAGCGCCTGCGCCGAGTCTATCCGCTCTCACATCCCGTCTTCGCCGACGGCGGATCGCACCATTTGGACTTGTTGTTACGGCGTAACGTTATGCGGCGGATTTTTTTCACTTTCCCCCCATCCCAGCGCTGACGCGGGCTGAGACGCCGATCGGCGCAAACTCAATCACCTGATTTTGTTCATAAAACTTGGCACGGTCAACGACAGGGTGCTATACCTTCCCTAGCCGGAGTCGTTGGGCTTCGTGCTTTCTCGGGTTTAAATATCAGTATCTTATGCTGATTAACTCACGTATTGAGCCTACGTTCAGCACGCTGTGCCGAACGCACCCTTCGCTCAATGTCGCTAACCTCATGCGAAACGCCCGTTTTGTACCGCCACGCCCGCCGGGCCGTGGGTAACAATCAGAGCGGAATGCGCCGTCTCGTCGGCCGCTCCGCGCAACGGAGGACGCAACATCATGCACAAGTCAGCGCCATACCGGCGCCTGCTCCTCGGGAGCCTGTTGTTTATCGCCGTCATCGCACTGCTGGTTTACGGCATCGGTTGGGACACCCTCAAGTCGCGCCGGGAAGATTTGATCTACCTCGGCCAACAACACATGTTCCTGGTGGCCTGCTCCATGCTGCTGTCGCTGCTGGTCGGCATTCCCAGCGGTATCTTGCTGAGCCGCCCTTTCGCCCGCCGCTGGGCGGAACACGTGATGCAAATCTTCAACGTCGGCAACACCCTGCCGCCGCTGGCGGTGCTGGCGCTGGCGATGGTGATCATCGGCATCGGCGATCGGCCGGCGGTGGTGGCGCTGTTCCTCGCCTCGCTGCTGCCCATCGTGCGCAATACCTATGCCGGCCTGCGCTCGGTGCCGCCGGCGCTGGTCGAGGCCGCCAACGGTATTGGCATGACCGCCGGGCAGCGGCTGCGCCAGGTCGAACTCCCCAACGCGCTGCCGGTGATCTTCGCCGGGATACGCATCGCGATGGCGATTAACGTCGGCACCGCGCCGCTGGCGTTTTTGATTGGCGCCAGCAGCTACGGCGAGCTGATTTTCCCCGGCATCTACCTGAACGACTTCCCGACGCTGATCCTCGGCGCCGCCGCCACCGCGCTGATCGCCCTGCTGCTCGATCTGGCGCTGGCCGGTCTCGGCCGCCGGCTCAGCCCGCACACCGCATCCTGATGGGAGAAACGCGATGACTCGATGGTTACAACGCCTCCGCCACGCGCTGCTGTTCTCCTTGCTGATGACCGGCGCGGCCGCCTGGGCCGCCCCGCTGACGCTGGCGAGCAAGAACTTTACCGAACAGCGCATTCTGTCGGCGATCACCGTGCAATACCTGCGGGCCAAAGGTTTTCAGGTCGAACCCAAGACCAACCTGGCCACGGTGATCACCCGCAACGCCATGATCAACAAACAGATCGACATGACCTGGGAATACACCGGCACCTCGCTGATCATCTTTAACCACATCAATAAGCGCATGACGCCGCAGGAAACTTACGACACGGTGAAAAAGCTCGACGCCAAACTCGGCCTGGTGTGGCTGCAGCCGGCGGACATGAACAACACCTACGCCTTCGCCATGCAGCGCCGGCGCGCGGAAAAAGAGCAGATCCGCACGATGTCGCAGCTGGTGGCCAAAGTGGAACAGGTGCGTAAAACCGACCCGAAACACAACTGGCTGCTGGGGTTGGATCTGGAGTTTGCCGGCCGCTCGGATGGCCTGAAGCCGATGCAGGCGCTGTACGACATGCCGCTCGATCGCCCGCAAATCCGCCAGATGGACCCCGGCCTGGTCTACAACGCCATTCGCGACGGCTTCGTCGATGCCGGGCTGGTGTACACCACCGATGGCCGGGTGAAAGGGTTCGATCTGCAGGTGCTGGAAGACGACAAAGGCTATTTCCCGAGCTACGCGGTCACGCCGGTAGTGCGCGCCGACGTATTGCAAAACACGCCGGGGCTGGAAGCGGCGCTGAACACGCTGTCGAAACAGTTCAATAACCAGGTGATCACCGAGCTGAACGCTAAGGTGGATATCGACTATCAGACGCCGCAACAGGTCGCCGACGCGTTTCTCAAGCAGCGCGGCCTGATTTAAGGAGGCATGATGAATACCTTACTCTACGCCTGGCAAAACTGGGCCTATATCGCCGGGTTGACGCTGGAACACCTGCTGCTGGTCGGCGTCGCCGTGGGTCTGGCGATCCTGATCGGCGTGCCGCTTGGCGTGCTGATCGTCCGCCACAAATGGCTGGCGACGCCGGTGCTGAGCCTGGCCACGCTGGTGCTGACCGTGCCCTCCATCGCCCTGTTCGGGCTGATGATCCCGCTGTTTTCCTTAATCGGCCACGGCATCGGCTACGTGCCGGCGATCACCGCGGTGTTCCTCTACTCGCTGCTGCCGATCGTGCGCAATACCCACACCGCGCTCGACAACCTGCCCGGCGGGCTGCGCGAAGCCGGCCGCGGCATCGGCATGACCTTCTGGCAACGGCTGCGCTGGGTGGAGATCCCGGTGGCGCTGCCGGTGATTTTCGGCGGCATCCGCACCGCCGTGGTGATGAATATCGGCGTGATGGCGATCGCCGCGGTGATCGGCGCCGGCGGCCTCGGCCTGCTGCTGCTCAACGGCATCAGCAGCAGTGACATTCGCCAGTTGATTACCGGCGCCGTGATGATCAGCCTGCTGGCGATCGTCCTCGATTGGTTATTGCACCGCTTGCAAATTGCGCTAACGCCCAAGGGGATCCGCTCATGATTAAATTGGAAAATCTGACCAAACAGTTCATGCAAAAGAACGGCACGCCGTTCAACGCCGTCGACAACATCAATCTGGACGTGCCGGAAGGCGAAATCTGCGTGCTGCTCGGCCCTTCCGGCTGCGGCAAAACCACCACGCTGAAGATGATCAACCGCCTGATCGAACCCACCGGCGGCACCATTCTGATCAACGGCGAAGACACCAGCGCGCTGGATACCGTCAGCCTGCGCCGTAAAATCGGCTACGTCATCCAACAGATCGGTCTGTTCCCCAACATGACCATCGAGGAGAACATCACCGTGGTGCCGCGCATGCTGGGCTGGGACAAAAAACGCTGCCACGCCCGCGCCGAGGAGCTGATGAGCATGGTGGCGCTGGATCCCAAGCGCTTTTTGCACCGCTATCCGAAAGAGATGTCGGGCGGGCAGCAACAGCGCATCGGCGTGATCCGCGCGCTGGCGGCCGATCCGCCGGTGCTGCTGATGGATGAACCCTTCGGCGCGGTGGATCCGATCAACCGCGAAACCATCCAGAACGAGTTTCTCGACATGCAGCGCCAGCTGAAAAAGACCGTGATGCTGGTCAGCCACGACATCGATGAAGCACTGAAGCTCGGCGATCGCATCGCGGTGTTCCGCCAGGGCAAAATCGTGCAGAACGCCAGCGCCGATGAGCTGCTGGCGCGGCCGGCGAACGAGTTCGTCGCCTCCTTTGTCGGCCAGGATCGCACGCTGAAGCGCCTGCTGCTGGTGCAGGCCGGTGACGTGGCAGGCCAACAAGAGACGGTGACGGTGCGCCGGGAAACGCCGCTGGTGGAGGCGTTCGGGCTGATGGACGATATCGACGCCCGTTCGGTGACGGTGGTGGACGCCGACGGCAAGCCGCTGGGCTACGTCAAACGCCGTGAGGCGCGCGGCGCGCCGGGGGTGTGCGCCGACAGCCTGCACCGTTTCCGCGTCACCGCCCGCGCGGAAGAGAACCTGCGCGTGGTGCTGTCGAAGCTGTACGAACACAACACTTCCTGGATGCCGATCGTCGATGAAGACGGCCGCTACAGCGGCGAAATCTCGCAGGATTATATCGCCGACTACCTCAGTTCCGGCCGCACACGCCGGGTGTTGACGCCGCAATAACCCACGCCGGGGCGCTCGCCGCCCCGCCCATGCCGCAGTTTGCTAAAGATTCACTGGTCATCGGCCGGAGCGCCAAGCACAATGCGCTGATGACCCTTTGATTTTTCTCACGACGCCGCCCACGCATGAAAAGATTGGTCCACCTGCACCACTATCGCGCCCTGCTGCGCAGCCTGTTTATCGCCGTGTTTATCGGCGTCGCCGCCGCCCTGGCGGTGTGGCTGTTCCACCGTTCGATGATTGGCCTCGAGTGGCTGCTGCTCGGCAATGCCGACGGCAGCCTGGTGGCCGCCGCCGCCGCGCTGCCCGGCTGGCGACGCGCGCTGACGCCCGCGCTGGGCGGTCTGGCGGCGGGCCTGCTGCTGTATATTCACCAGCGCTACCGCCACCAGCGTCCGGCGGCGCCCACCGACTATATGGAAGCGATTGAGACCGGCAACGGCAAGCTGGATACCGGCGCCAGCCTGGTGAAGTGTCTGGCGTCGCTGCTGGTGGTGTCGAGCGGCAGCGCCATCGGCCGCGAAGGCGCGATGATCCTGCTGGCGGCGCTGGTGGGATCGCTCTTCGCCCAGCGCTTTACGCACGAGAAAGAATGGAAACTGTGGGTGGCCTGCGCCGCCGCCGCCGGGATGGCCAGCGCCTACCATGCGCCGTTGGCGGGGAGCCTGTTTATCGCCGAGATCCTGTTCGGCACCCTGATGCTGGCCTCGCTCGGCCCGGTGGTGATCGCCGCAGTGAGCGCCCTGCTGATGACCAACCTGCTCAACGGCGGCCAGGCGCCGCTCTACCTGGTGACGCCGCTCGCTGCCCCCTTGCCGACGCAATACCTGCTGATGGCGCTGGTCGGTGTGGTGGCCGGCGCCGGCGGGCCGCTGTTTTTGTGGTTGATGACCGCCAGCGGCCGCGCCTTCCGATCGCTGCGACTGAAGCCGCCGTTGCAGCTGGCGTTGGGTGGCCTGATCGTCGGGCTGCTTTCGCTGCTGTTTCCGCAGGTGTGGGGCAATGGCTACAGCGTGGTGCAGGCGCTGCTGATCGCGCCGCCGGGGGTGTTGCTGCTGGGCGCGATCCTGGTGTGTAAACTGTTGGCGATCCTCGCCAGCAGCGGCTCGGGCGCGCCCGGCGGGGTCTTCACCCCGACGCTGTTCGTCGGCGCCGCGCTCGGATCGATAATCGGTCAGCTGTTCGGCCTGTGGCCGGGCATGGATGCGGCGGTGCCGCTGCTGCTGGCGCTGACCGGCATGGCCACCCTGCTGGCCGCCACCACCCATGCGCCGATCATGGCGGCGCTGATGGTGTTTGAAATGACCGGCGAATACGCGCTGCTGCCCGGCATTCTGCTCGCCTGCGTGATCGCCACCACCGTGTCGCGCGGCCTGCGGCCGATCTCGGTGTACCACACGGCGCCGCTGCCCAAACGCGAGGTTTAGAACTCACCCTGCTGCAATATTTTCCTGAACTGCGGGCACTGCAGGTGCTCGGGTTCAGGGCAATCGACCATGTGCCGCAGCCCGTCGCGCACCTGCATCAGGCGCTGGATATGGCGATCCAACTCATCCGCCCGCGCCGCCAGCAACACGCGATCGAGCGCGATTTTGCCCCGTTCGTCAAACAAGGCGCTCATCTCATCCAACGTAAAACCGGCCAGGCGCGCGAGGGCGATCAACCGCAGTTGATCGAGCACCCCGGCGGCGTATTGACGGCGCAAACCGTGGCGGCCTATCGACGCGATCAGCCCCTTTTTCTCGTAATGCCGCAGCGCAGAAGGCGCGACTCCGCTCAGGCGCGCCACCGCGCCGATATCCAGCTCTTTTGCCATTGACTTGAAGCCGACTTTAAGTTGCACACTGTGCGCACCTTATCACGTCACTGAGCCAAGGACACCCCTATGACCCCCGATTTGTTATTGCGCATTCTGTTAACCGGCGCCGGCGCCACCCTCTGCATGGATTTGTGGGCGTTGCTGCTGAAGCGGCGCTTCGGCATCCCTTCCCT
>NZ_CAJCKE010000040.1:0-30675 GCF_903970925.1 Serratia sp. ME47
CCACAGTTCTACTTCCGTACTACTGACGTGACCGGTACCATCGAACTGCCAGAAGGCGTAGAGATGGTAATGCCAGGCGACAACGTGAACATGGTTGTAACCCTGATTCACCCAATCGCGATGGATGACGGTCTGCGTTTCGCAATCCGTGAAGGCGGCCGTACTGTAGGCGCTGGTGTTGTTGCTAAAGTTATCGCTTAATCGCTGATAAAGTTTGACGCGACACGCGGTAAAAGGGCATCATTTGATGCCCTTTTTCTACGCTGTGAACTAGAACCTATCTCATCAGCGATTTTGCAGTCATAATCATTGGTGAGATGGGCTCTTAAACCGTATTGACTGAATACGTCATGGCGTAAAACACCGGGATATCGCTAGTGCGGTATCCGATCGGTTTGGTTTGCCTCGCAATGCGAGGCAAAGTTGTTTGTTCTGAATCATCATTGTGACAGGTTGGTTTATGAGTGCGAATACCGAGGCTCAAGGGAGCGGACGCGGCCTGGAAGCGGCAAAGTGGCTGATCGTCGCCGTTCTGTTGGTTGTGGCTATTGTCGGTAACTATTACTACCGTGATTTAAGCCTGCCATTGCGCGCGCTGGCAGTTGTGCTGATCATCGCCGTTGCAGGTGCAGTGGCTCTGATGACCACCAAAGGCAAAGCTACCGTTGCGTTTGCCCGCGAAGCGCGTACCGAAGTACGTAAAGTGATTTGGCCAACTCGTCAGGAAACGCTACACACCACGTTGATCGTTGCCGCGGTAACCGCCGTGATGTCACTGATTCTGTGGGGGCTGGATGGTATTCTGGTCCGTCTGGTGTCGTTTATTACTGGCCTGAGGTTCTAAAATGTCTGAAGCTCCAAAAAAACGTTGGTACGTCGTTCAGGCGTTTTCCGGTTTTGAAGGTCGCGTAGCGCAATCGCTGCGTGAACACATCAAACTGCACGATATGGAAGAGCTGTTCGGCGAAGTGATGGTGCCTACGGAAGAAGTGGTTGAAATCCGTGGTGGCCAGCGTCGCAAGAGCGAGCGTAAATTCTTCCCTGGCTACGTGCTGGTGCAGATGGTGATGAATGACGCCAGCTGGCACCTGGTGCGCAGCGTACCGCGTGTCATGGGGTTCATCGGCGGTACGTCTGACCGTCCTGCGCCGATCAGCGATAAAGAAGTTGATGCGATCATGAACCGCCTGCAGCAGGTCGGTGACAAACCGCGTCCGAAAACGCTGTTCGAACCGGGCGAGCTGGTGCGCGTCAACGACGGCCCGTTTGCCGATTTCAACGGCGTGGTCGAAGAAGTCGATTACGAGAAGAGCCGCCTGAAAGTTTCCGTTTCCATCTTCGGTCGTGCAACGCCGGTGGAACTGGACTTCAGCCAGGTTGAAAAAGGTTGATCGAATAATCAGCAATAAGCGGTCCGTTGCCGCTTGTCAAAGGCGCGAAATTGAACTACAATTTCGCGCCTTTTGTTTTTAGATGCCTTGCCTGATGTTTGTCCGGCGAGGTTAAACACGGGGAGCCTCTCACGAGGCGATACTACCCAAACCGAGGAAATTTAAATGGCTAAGAAAGTACAAGCCTACGTTAAGCTGCAAGTTGCAGCTGGTATGGCTAACCCGAGCCCACCAGTGGGTCCAGCTCTGGGTCAGCAGGGCGTTAACATCATGGAATTCTGTAAGGCATTCAACGCTAAAACTGACAGCGTTGAGAAAGGTCTGCCGATTCCGGTTGTTATCACCGTTTATTCTGATCGCTCCTTCACTTTCGTTACCAAAACCCCGCCAGCAGCAGTTCTGCTGAAAAAAGCGGCTGGTATCAAGTCTGGTTCCGGTAAGCCGAACAAAGACAAAGTAGGTAAAGTGACCCGTGCTCAGGTACGTGAAATCGCAGAAACCAAAGCTGCGGACATGACTGGTTCTGACGTTGAAGCGATGACTCGCTCCATCGAAGGTACCGCTCGTTCCATGGGCCTGGTAGTGGAGGATTAAGAGATGGCTAAGCTGACCAAGCGCATGCGCGTGATCCGTGACAAAGTTGATGCTACTAAACAGTATGACATCACTGAAGCTGTTGCTCTGCTGAAAGAGCTGGCCACCGCTAAATTCGTAGAAAGCGTTGACGTTGCCGTTAACCTCGGTATCGACGCTCGTAAATCTGACCAAAACGTTCGTGGCGCTACCGTTCTGCCACACGGCACCGGTCGTTCCGTTCGCGTTGCCGTATTTACCCAAGGCGCTAACGCTGAAGCAGCGAAAGCTGCCGGCGCAGAGCTGGTAGGTATGGACGATCTGGCTGAGCAGATCAAGAAAGGCGAAATGAACTTCGACGTTGTTATTGCTTCCCCGGATGCAATGCGCGTTGTAGGTCAACTGGGCCAGATCCTGGGTCCACGCGGCCTGATGCCAAACCCGAAAGTGGGTACCGTTACTCCGAACGTTGCTGAAGCAGTGAAAAACGCTAAAGCAGGTCAGGTTCGCTACCGTAACGACAAAAACGGCATCATCCATACCACTATCGGTAAGGTTGATTTCGACGCAGACAAACTGAAAGAAAACCTGGAAGCCCTGCTGGTTGCGCTGAAAAAAGCAAAACCTTCTCAGGCGAAAGGCATGTACATCAAGAAAGTTAGCCTCTCCACCACCATGGGTGCTGGCGTTGCTATCGATCAAAGCGGTCTGTCTGCCGCAGCGAACTAATCGCACTTGCGATTATCGCTTTGACTTGGGGCCGAGATTTGTCTAGAATCTTATGCCCCAAGGTTTTGCTATTGGCTATGCCGTAGGCAAAACAAAGATTTTTCGGTTGGAGCCTGGCCTATCCAGGCCTCCGTCCAAGACCGCAGGTGTATCGCAAGATACTTAATCCTTCCTGCGTAGACGGTGACAGAGCCTAAGAAAATTTTTCTTTTTTATAAAAGAATGTCTTTGCTGGATTCTGCTCACCGTGTTAA
The DNA here is from genome assembly GCF_903970925.1 of Serratia sp. ME47. Taxonomy (NCBI): domain Bacteria; kingdom Pseudomonadati; phylum Pseudomonadota; class Gammaproteobacteria; order Enterobacterales; family Yersiniaceae; genus Serratia; species Serratia sp. ME47. Next base: position 2,948 of record NZ_CAJCKE010000040.1, read on the forward strand.
GCCGCTCGGCGTGGCGTTTTACAAAGCGCCGAGTGAAGTGAGTTCCGGGGGATTTTCCCCGGCTAATCCAGGAGCAAAAAGCTAATGGCATTAAATCTTCAAGACAAACAAGCGATTGTTGCTGAAGTCAGCGAAGTAGCCAAAGGCGCGCTGTCTGCGGTTGTTGCGGATTCCCGCGGCGTTACCGTAGATAAAATGACTGAACTGCGTAAAGCAGGTCGTGAAGCTGGCGTTTACATGCGTGTTGTTCGCAACACCCTGATGCGTCGCGTAGTTGAAGGCACTCCATTCGAATGCCTGAAAGACACGTTTGTCGGTCCAACCTTGATTGCATTCTCTCACGAACACCCGGGCGCTGCTGCTCGTCTGTTCAAAGAGTTCGCGAAAGCGAATGCAAAATTCGAGGTTAAAGCTGCGGCCTTTGAAGGTGAGCTGATCCCAGCGGCGCAAATCGACCGCCTGGCGACGCTGCCAACTTACGAAGAAGCGATCGCACGCCTGATGGCAACCATGAAAGAAGCCGCTGCCGGCAAACTGGTTCGCACTCTGGCTGCAGTACGCGATCAGAAAGAAGCGGCGTAAGCCACTCTTTCTTAGCCTTTGCTAACGTATTTAAACTATTTCTGAATTTTAGGAACAATTGTTATGTCTATCACTAAAGACCAAATCCTGGAAGCAGTTGCCGCTATGTCCGTAATGGACGTTGTTGAACTGGTTTCCGCTATGGAAGAAAAATTCGGCGTTTCTGCTGCTGCTGCTGTAGCTGTAGCTGCTGGCCCAGCTGAAGCTGCTGAAGAGAAAACTGAATTCGACGTTATCCTGAAAGCTGCAGGCGCTAACAAAGTTGCTGTTATCAAAGCAGTACGTGGCGCTACCGGCCTGGGTCTGAAAGAAGCTAAAGACCTGGTTGAATCTGCTCCAGCCGCTCTGAAAGAAGGCGTGAGCAAAGATGACGCAGAAGCTCTGAAAAAATCTCTGGAAGAAGCTGGCGCAGAAGTTGAAGTTAAATAAGCCAACCCTTCCGGTTGCAGCCTAGTCTTTTAGGCTGATGGCTGGTGACTTTTTAGTCACCAGCCTTTTTGCGCTGTAGGGCGCCAGTAGCGTTTCACACTGTTTGGCTGCTGGTTTCGCCTCCCAATGTTTGTTTCTATCGACGACTTAATATACCGCGGTCTTTGCACTACCAGGAGTTCTGGGGGAAGGCGCGATGAAATGGTTTAAGCGTGATAGCAAGAGATATTGCGGAAAGTGTTCCCGCTTTCCGGTCGACAAAACGGTGTTGCATGAACTGTCCCTAATCGGACGGACAGATTGGGTCACTGATCAGCGAGCTGAGGAACCCTATGGTTTACTCCTATACCGAGAAAAAACGTATTCGTAAGGATTTTGGTAAACGTCCACAAGTGCTGGACATACCATATCTCCTTTCTATCCAGCTTGACTCGTTCCAGAAGTTTATCGAGCAAGATCCAGAAGGGCAGTACGGCCTTGAAGCCGCATTCCGTTCTGTTTTCCCTATCCAGAGCTACAGTGGCAATTCGGAGCTGCAATACGTTAGCTACCGTCTTGGTGAGCCGGTCTTCGACGTCAAAGAGTGCCAGATCCGTGGTGTGACGTTCTCTGCACCGCTGCGCGTAAAACTGCGCCTGGTTATCTATGAGCGCGAAGCGCCTGAAGGTACGGTCAAAGACATCAAGGAACAAGAAGTCTACATGGGCGAAATTCCGCTCATGACCGAAAACGGCACCTTTGTGATCAACGGTACTGAGAGGGTTATCGTATCTCAGTTGCACCGTAGTCCTGGCGTATTCTTTGACAGCGATAAGGGTAAAACCCACTCCTCGGGTAAAGTGCTGTACAACGCACGCATCATCCCTTACCGCGGTTCATGGTTGGACTTCGAGTTCGATCCGAAAGACAACCTGTTCGTGCGTATTGACCGTCGCCGCAAACTGCCTGCGACCATCATTCTGCGCGCGCTGAACTACACCACTGAACAGATCCTCGACCTGTTCTTTGACAAGATCGTCTTCGAAATCCGCGACAACAAGCTGCAGATGGAGCTGGTGCCAGAGCGCCTGCGTGGTGAGACCGCTTCGTTCGATATCGAAGCCAACGGCAAGATCTACGTAGAGAAAGGCCGTCGCATCACCGCTCGTCATATCCGTCAGCTGGAAAAAGACGACATTCAGAGCATTGAAGTACCGGTAGAGTACATCGCGGGCAAAGTGGTCGCGAAAGACTATATCGATACCAATACCGGCGAACTGATCTGCGCAGCCAACATGGAGCTGTCGCTGGATCTGCTGGCCAAGCTGAGCCAGTCCGGCCACAAGCGCATCGAAACGCTGTTCACCAACGATCTGGACCACGGCGCGTACATCTCTGAAACGCTGCGTGTCGATCCGACCAACGATCGTCTGAGCTCGCTGGTAGAAATCTACCGCATGATGCGCCCTGGTGAGCCGCCAACGCGCGAAGCTGCCGAAAGCCTGTTCGAGAACCTGTTCTTCTCCGAAGACCGCTACGATCTGTCCGCGGTTGGCCGTATGAAGTTCAATCGTTCTCTGCTGCGCGACGAGATCGAAGGTTCGGGCATCCTGAGCAAAGACGACATCATCGAAGTGATGAAGAAGCTCATCGATATCCGTAACGGCAAGGGCGAAGTGGACGATATCGACCACTTGGGCAACCGTCGTATCCGCTCCGTCGGCGAAATGGCCGAGAACCAGTTCCGCGTAGGTCTGGTGCGTGTTGAGCGTGCGGTGAAAGAGCGTCTGTCTCTGGGCGATCTGGATACCCTGATGCCTCAGGACATGATCAACGCCAAACCGATTTCGGCGGCGGTGAAAGAGTTCTTCGGCTCCAGCCAGCTGTCCCAGTTCATGGACCAGAACAACCCGTTGTCCGAGATCACGCACAAGCGTCGTATCTCCGCACTGGGCCCGGGCGGTCTGACCCGTGAGCGCGCCGGCTTTGAAGTTCGAGACGTACACCCGACCCACTACGGCCGCGTGTGCCCAATCGAAACGCCGGAAGGTCCAAACATCGGTCTGATCAACTCCCTGTCCGTGTACGCACAGACTAACGAGTATGGCTTCCTGGAAACCCCGTACCGCCGCGTGCGTGACGGCGTGGTGACCGATGAAATCAACTACCTGTCTGCTATTGAAGAAGGCAACTTCGTTATCGCCCAGGCGAACTCCAACCTGGATGACGAAGGCCGCTTCGTAGAAGACCTGGTCACCTGCCGCAGCAAAGGCGAATCAAGCCTGTTCAGCCGCGACCAGGTTGACTACATGGACGTATCCACCCAACAGGTCGTTTCCGTTGGTGCCTCACTGATTCCATTCCTGGAACACGATGACGCCAACCGTGCATTGATGGGTGCGAACATGCAACGTCAGGCCGTACCAACCCTGCGCGCCGATAAGCCGCTGGTCGGTACCGGTATGGAACGCGCTGTAGCGGTTGACTCCGGCGTAACCGCCGTTGCCAAACGCGGCGGTGTGATCCAGTACGTGGATGCTTCCCGTATCGTTATCAAAGTTAACGAAGACGAGATGTACCCGGGCGAAGCAGGTATCGATATTTACAACCTGACCAAGTACACCCGTTCTAACCAGAACACCTGCATCAACCAGATGCCGTGTGTGAATCTGGGTGAGCCAATCGAGCGCGGTGACGTGCTGGCGGATGGCCCATCGACAGACCTGGGCGAACTGGCGCTGGGCCAGAACATGCGCGTAGCGTTCATGCCTTGGAACGGCTACAACTTCGAAGACTCCATCTTGGTCTCCGAGCGCGTGGTGCAGGAAGATCGCTTCACCACCATCCACATCCAGGAACTGGCGTGCGTGTCTCGCGACACCAAGCTGGGGCCTGAAGAGATCACCGCCGACATCCCTAACGTGGGTGAAGCGGCGCTCTCCAAGCTGGATGAATCCGGTATCGTGTATATCGGTGCTGAAGTGACCGGCGGCGACATCCTGGTCGGTAAGGTAACGCCTAAAGGTGAAACTCAGCTGACGCCGGAAGAGAAACTGCTGCGTGCGATCTTCGGTGAGAAAGCGTCTGACGTTAAAGACTCTTCTCTGCGTGTGCCGAACGGCGTTTCCGGTACGGTTATCGACGTGCAGGTCTTCACCCGCGATGGCGTGGAAAAAGACAAGCGCGCGTTGGAAATCGAAGAGATGCAGCTGAAGCAGGCGAAGAAAGACCTGACTGAAGAACTGCAGATCCTGGAAGCCGGCCTGTTTGCGCGTATCCACGCGGTACTGGTTGCCGGTGGCATCGAAGCCGACAAGCTGAGCAAGCTGCCGCGCGATCGCTGGCTGGAACTGGGCCTGACCGACGAAGAGAAGCAAAACCAGCTGGAGCAGCTGGCTGAGCAGTACGACGAACTGAAATCCGACTTCGAGAAGAAGCTGGAAGCCAAGCGTCGTAAGATCACTCAGGGCGACGATCTGGCGCCGGGCGTACTGAAAATCGTCAAGGTTTATCTGGCCGTTAAACGTCAGATCCAACCGGGTGACAAGATGGCGGGCCGCCACGGTAACAAGGGTGTTATCTCCAAGATCAACCCGATCGAAGATATGCCTTACGATGAAAACGGCACGCCGGTAGACATCGTACTGAACCCGCTGGGCGTACCATCACGTATGAACATCGGTCAGATCCTGGAAACCCACCTGGGTATGGCTGCGAAAGGCATCGGTGAGAAGATCAACCAGATGCTGAAGCAGCAGCAGGAAGTGGCCAAGCTGCGTGAGTTCATCCAGAAGGCCTACGATCTGGGCGACGACGTTTGCCAGAAAGTTGACCTGAACACCTTCAGCGACGACGAAGTGCTGCGTCTGGCAGAGAACCTGAAAAAAGGTATGCCGATCGCAACGCCGGTGTTTGACGGTGCGAAAGAGACTGAAATCAAGAAGCTGCTGGAAATGGGCGGTATCCCGACCTCCGGTCAGATCACGCTGTTCGATGGCCGTACCGGTGAGCAATTCGAGCGCCAGGTTACTGTCGGCTATATGTACATGCTGAAACTGAACCACTTGGTTGACGATAAAATGCACGCCCGTTCAACCGGTTCTTACAGCTTGGTTACTCAGCAGCCTCTGGGTGGTAAAGCGCAGTTCGGTGGTCAACGCTTCGGTGAGATGGAAGTGTGGGCACTGGAAGCATACGGCGCGGCTTATACCCTGCAGGAAATGCTCACCGTTAAGTCGGATGACGTTAACGGCCGTACCAAGATGTACAAAAACATCGTGGATGGCGATCACCGGATGGAGCCAGGCATGCCGGAATCCTTCAACGTACTGTTGAAAGAAATCCGCTCGCTCGGCATCAACATCGAACTGGAAGACGAGTAATCGTCATTCCGGCTCAGGCTCCCCGCCTAAGGGAGCCTGAGGGTGGTTGTTCAGGTCACACGGGTACCTACTGCGGTTGTGGGTGCCCAACAGGTTTAACTCCGACAGGAGCCAATCCGTGAAAGACTTATTGAAGTTTCTGAAAGCGCAAACTAAGACCGAAGAGTTTGATGCGATCAAGATTGCTCTGGCCTCGCCAGACATGATCCGTTCGTGGTCGTTCGGTGAAGTTAAGAAGCCGGAAACCATTAACTACCGTACGTTCAAACCAGAGCGTGACGGCCTTTTCTGCGCCCGTATCTTCGGGCCGGTAAAAGATTACGAGTGCCTGTGCGGTAAGTACAAGCGCTTGAAACACCGCGGCGTGATCTGTGAGAAGTGCGGCGTTGAAGTGACCCAGACCAAAGTGCGTCGTGAGCGCATGGGCCACATCGAGCTGGCTTCCCCGACTGCGCACATCTGGTTCCTGAAATCGCTGCCATCCCGCATCGGTTTGCTGCTGGATATGCCGCTGCGTGACATCGAACGCGTACTGTACTTCGAATCCTATGTGGTGGTCGAAGGCGGTATGACCAACCTCGAGCGTCGTCAGATCCTGACCGAAGAGCAGTATCTGGACGCGCTGGAAGAGTTCGGTGACGAATTCGACGCCAAGATGGGTGCGGAAGCCATTCAGGCCCTGTTGAAAAACATGGATCTGGAAGCCGAGTGCGAGCAGCTGCGTGAAGAGCTGAACGAAACCAACTCCGAAACCAAGCGCAAGAAGCTGACCAAGCGTATCAAGCTGCTGGAAGCGTTCGTACAGTCCGGTAACAAGCCGGAGTGGATGATCCTGACCGTGCTGCCGGTACTGCCGCCGGATCTGCGCCCGCTGGTTCCGCTGGATGGCGGTCGTTTCGCGACGTCGGATCTGAACGATCTGTATCGCCGCGTGATCAACCGTAACAACCGTCTGAAACGCCTGCTGGATCTGGCTGCGCCGGACATCATCGTGCGCAACGAAAAGCGTATGCTGCAAGAAGCGGTAGACGCCCTGCTGGATAACGGCCGTCGCGGTCGTGCGATCACCGGTTCTAACAAACGCCCTCTGAAATCTTTGGCCGACATGATCAAAGGTAAGCAGGGTCGTTTCCGTCAGAACCTGCTCGGTAAACGCGTTGACTACTCAGGCCGTTCCGTTATCACCGTAGGTCCATACCTGCGTCTGCATCAGTGCGGTCTGCCTAAGAAGATGGCGTTAGAGCTGTTCAAACCGTTCATCTACGGCAAATTGGAGCTGCGTGGCCTGGCCACCACCATCAAAGCCGCCAAGAAAATGGTTGAGCGTGAAGAAGCCGTCGTTTGGGATATCCTGGACGAAGTGATTCGCGAACACCCGGTACTGCTGAACCGTGCACCAACCCTGCACCGTTTGGGTATCCAGGCGTTTGAACCGGTTCTGATCGAAGGTAAAGCGATCCAGCTGCACCCGCTGGTTTGTGCGGCATATAACGCCGACTTCGATGGTGACCAGATGGCCGTTCACGTACCGCTGACGCTGGAAGCCCAGCTGGAAGCGCGTGCGCTGATGATGTCCACCAACAACATCCTGTCCCCAGCGAACGGCGAGCCAATCATCGTTCCTTCTCAGGACGTTGTACTGGGTCTGTACTACATGACCCGCGACTGTGTTAACGCCAAAGGCGAAGGCATGGTGCTGAACGGTTCCAAAGAAGCTGAGCGTGTTTACCGCGCCGGCCTGGCGTCGCTGCATGCGCGCGTTAAAGTGCGTATCACCGAAGACGTCAAGAACGCCGAAGGCGAGTGGACCTCTCAGACCAGCATCATCGACACCACCATCGGCCGCGCCATCCTGTGGATGATCGTACCGAAAGGTCTGCCGTACGCGATCGTTAACCAGCCTTTGGGCAAGAAAGCGATCTCCAAGATGCTGAACACCTGTTACCGCATCCTGGGCCTGAAGCCGACCGTTATCTTTGCTGACCAGATCATGTACACCGGCTTTGCTTACGCTGCCCGTTCCGGCGCTTCCGTAGGTATCGACGACATGGTTATCCCGGCCAAGAAGGCGGAGATCATCGAAGAAGCGGAAACCGAAGTTGCCGAGATCCAGGAGCAGTTCCAGTCTGGTCTGGTGACCGCCGGCGAACGCTACAACAAAGTGATCGATATCTGGGCTGCCGCGAACGAACGCGTTGCGAAAGCGATGATGGAAAACCTGTCGGTAGAAGACGTGGTTAACCGTGACGGCGAAGTGGAACAGCAAGTTTCCTTCAACAGCATCTTTATGATGGCCGACTCCGGTGCGCGTGGTTCCGCCGCTCAGATTCGTCAGCTGGCCGGTATGCGTGGTCTGATGGCGAAGCCGGACGGCTCCATCATCGAAACGCCAATCACCGCGAACTTCCGTGAAGGTCTGAACGTACTCCAGTACTTCATCTCCACTCATGGTGCTCGTAAAGGTCTGGCGGATACCGCACTGAAAACCGCGAACTCCGGTTATCTGACCCGTCGTCTGGTTGACGTGGCGCAGGACCTGGTGGTGACCGAAGACGACTGTGGCACCCACGACGGCATCCTGATGACTCCGGTTATCGAAGGTGGCGACGTGAAAGAGCCGCTGCGTGAACGCGTTCTGGGCCGTGTGACGGCAGAAGACGTCCTCAAGCCGGGTACGGCGGACATTCTGGTGCCGCGCAACACCCTGCTGAACGAGAAGGCGTGTGACCTGTTGGAAGAGAACTCTGTCGACAGCGTTAAAGTCCGTTCCGTGGTGAGCTGTGAAACCGACTTCGGTGTGTGTGCAAACTGCTACGGTCGCGACCTGGCACGTGGCCACATCATCAACAAAGGTGAAGCCATCGGCGTTATCGCGGCACAGTCCATCGGTGAGCCGGGTACACAGCTGACGATGCGTACGTTCCACATCGGTGGTGCGGCATCTCGTGCGGCTGCTGAATCCAGCATTCAGGTGAAAAACAAGGGTAGCATCAAGCTGAGCAACGCGAAGTTCGTTATGAACGCCGCAGGCAAGCTGGTGATCACCTCGCGTAACACCGAACTGAAACTGATCGACGAATTCGGCCGTACCAAAGAAAGCTACAAGGTGCCTTACGGCGCCGTGATGGGCAAAGGCGACGGTGAAGAAGTTAACGGCGGCGAAACCGTTGCTAACTGGGATCCGCATACCATGCCGGTCATCAGTGAAGTCAGCGGCTTCATTCGCTTCGCCGACATGGTCGACGGCCAGACGATTACTCGTCAGACCGACGAACTGACCGGTTTGTCTTCTCTGGTTGTTCTGGACAGCGCAGAGCGTACCGGTAGCGGTAAAGACCTGCGTCCGGCACTGAAAATCGTTGACGCTAAGGGCGAAGACGTATTGATCCCAGGTACTGATATGCCTGCTCAATACTTCCTGCCGGGCAAAGCGATCGTTCAGCTGGAAGACGGCATTCAGATCGGTGCGGGTGATACCCTGGCGCGTATTCCTCAGGAATCCGGCGGTACCAAGGATATTACCGGTGGTCTGCCGCGCGTTGCCGACCTGTTCGAAGCGCGTCGTCCGAAAGAGCCGGCAATCCTGGCTGAAATCAGCGGGATTATCTCGTTCGGTAAAGAGACCAAAGGCAAACGTCGCCTGGTGATCTCTCCGCTGGACGGCAGCGACGCTTACGAAGAGATGATTCCGAAATGGCGTCAGCTCAACGTGTTCGAAGGCGAAGTGGTGGAACGTGGCGACGTCGTCTCCGACGGCCCAGAGTCTCCGCACGACATTCTGCGTCTGCGTGGCGTGCATGCGGTTACCCGCTACATCACCAACGAAGTGCAGGAAGTTTACCGTCTGCAAGGCGTTAAGATTAACGATAAGCACATCGAAGTTATCGTTCGTCAGATGCTGCGTAAAGGCACTATCGTTAGCGCTGGTGGCTCCGAGTTCCTGGAAGGCGAGCAGGCTGAAGTGTCTCGCGTCAAGATTGCCAACCGTCAGCTGGAAGCTGAAGGTAAGATCCCGGCAACCTTCTCGCGCGATCTGCTGGGTATCACCAAGGCTTCCTTGGCGACCGAGTCCTTCATCTCCGCCGCATCGTTCCAGGAAACGACGCGCGTTCTGACCGAAGCTGCCGTAGCCGGCAAGCGCGACGAACTGCGTGGCCTGAAAGAGAACGTCATCGTGGGCCGTCTGATCCCAGCCGGTACCGGTTACGCTTATCATCAGGATCGCATGCGTCGTCGTGCTCAGGGCGAAGCGCCGGTTGTTCCGCAAGTCAGCGCGGAAGAAGCGACTGCGAACCTGGCCGAACTGCTTAACGCAGGTCTGGGCGGCAGCGACGACGAGTAATCGTCATCCGCTCCGCGGGCCCGCTACGCCGGGCCTATCGCCAGATAAACCGCTCCCTAGGGGGCGGTTTTTTTTCGCCTCGCGCCGGGTTATGACAAACTTTGCTACTATGGTTACAGCAGAAATTGACCGGCGCTTTTTACCTGACAACCAAGGACAGCACAAAACATGGACAGCCTCATTACCTTCGAAAAACTGACGGCGAAACACCTGCCTTACCTGTATGAGATCCGCTTTTCCGTCGAAGAGAATCTGCTGCATCCGCATCAGATCCAGTATCTGCAGCGCAAGCAGGCGCTGGAAGACATCAACCAGGGCGGTGGCTGGATCTGCAAGTATGGCGAGGACTATGCCGGCGTTGGATTCGGGTTGTTCATCCCCGAACCGTTGATCGGCGGACTGTTCGTGAAGCCGGAATACCAATCAATGGGAATGGGTTCTGCCTTGCTGGCGCGCGTCACTGCCTGGATGTTTGAGCACGGCGCCGAAGCCATTCACTTAACCACCGATCCCGGCTCTAAAGCCGAAGGTTTTTATCAACATCACGGTTGGGATGTGATCGGGCGGGATGAGTTCGGTCAGACGGAGCTGGTGAAACGCAAAGAGGGTGAATAATGAAAATCAAAGGATTGATGACGTTACTGCTGCTTTCGCTGTTCAGCGCACCGCTGTACGCGGCCGTTGACTCTTTTTACCTGAAGCCGGCGGACGGCGAGAAGATCAATGTCACCCGACAGATGCTGGAGGCGATGCCGTCGCACACGATTAAAACCTCGACCAATTTTACCCCGGAAGAGGCGTTCACCGGCGTTGAGTTTTCGGAGCTGGTGAAAGCGTACCATCTGCAAGGGAAGTCGGTGCGCGCCTTCGCGTGGGACGACTATTCCTATTCGATGCCGATTGACGAGATGATTAAATATCGCGTGATTGTCGCCTATCTGCGCGGCGGTAAGCCGATCGACGTGGGGGAGCTGGGGCCGTTCGCTATTATCTATCCGCGCGATCAATACCCCGAGCTGAATAACCTGGACGTGAACGCGAAAACCGTCTGGCAAGTCAAACGGCTGGAGATTAAATGAGATGAGCAAGAAACTGATCGGTACTCTTATCGCGTTGGTTGCCATCTTCTCCTTATTAATTTTGCTGATTGCCATTAACTTCGGTGGCGTAAAAGAGCGCTATAAGCAGATCGAACCCAATCTGGATAACTACTCGGTGGCCGAGATCCTGTTTCTGGCGTTTGAAAGAACCAAAACTGCGCTGCTGCTCAGTGAAAACGACGACTACGACGCTTTCCTGATCAAAAAGAAAATATTTTACTCGAAGATCCAAATCCTGGAGAGCCGCTCCACCTTCAGCGACTCTTTCTATTACGACGACGAATTTATCAAGAACGTCGCTCTGCTGAAGCAACAGTACCGAACGCTGGGCGATCTTTCCGTCGGTTTGCTGGCAGGGCGGAAAAGCAAGGCGGATATCCTCGCTTATATGGATGACATCGAGGGCACGTTGGTCGATATCCAGGAGATTATTTATCGGATACAAATTAAAAACTTCACCGAGGTTAAAGGCATCATCCAGGATAATTCGAGAAAAGCCGAGATGTTCGCCGTCTTATCGCTGATGTTGGTGTTCCTGATGATGTTCCTGGTGGTGAGAAACGCCTTCTCGTTAAAAGAGATCATCAAGAACAAGAACATCTTTATCTCATCCATCTACCATGAAATCGCCGGTTCGACGCAGGCCATCGTCATCGCCGCGGATATCATGGAGCACGAGCTGGCGCAGGAAGAGCTCAAAAAGGAGGCCCGCCTGATCTCCTACCACGGCAACAAGATCGCCGAACAAACGCGTGAGGTGATGGATTATTCGCGGTTTGAAATGGGGGAGGTTAACGTCAATATTTCCACCTTTCGGCTGCATGAGGTGGTGGACGATGCCATGACCAGTATCAGCGCCGGGCGCGGTAATCGCATCGTGGTGCGTCGTTCATCCTATGTTGGTTTGATTTGCTCCGACAAATACAAGCTCTACCGAATATTGGCCAATCTGCTCAGCAACGCGGACAAATTTACTCACCACGGCGCGATCATCCTCAACGTGAAGGTGTGCCATGGCAATCTGTATTTATGGGTCAAAGACAACGGCATCGGATTTAACGTTAATAATCTGGAACGGTTGTACAAGGCGTTCAATCAGGGAGTAGAAAGGGAAACGCGGCAGGGGCTGGGGCTGGGGCTGACCATTATCAAGAATTATGTGACGACGCTGAAAGGCGCCATCAGGGTCAAATCCACCGAAGGCGTTGGCTCATCGTTTTTCATCCGCATTCCGGTCAAACTAATTAAAGAATAAATTCGACAGCAGCAGTGAGGAGATAATCAGCGGTTTGGTCGGTTTTTCCACCAGGTGCACGTCATAGTGCAGGATCATATCGCCGATATTCTTCTCATAGTGATTCAGCTGGCCGGTCAGAATGATGATGCGCGCGTGCGGATCGAGGGTGTCCTTTATTTTCTTCACGACGCGTTCTGAGGTTTCGCCGAAGTCCAACAGCCAGTCCAGAATAAACGCCTCAAAGGACTGTTGCTCAAGTGCGGCCAGCATGGCATCCGCCGTTTGAAAGGTCTCGGTCTCAATGCCGTAGCGGCAGGCGATTTTCTTCAACAGCTCGAGGATATCGCTGTCGTTGTCCAGGATCGCGATGCGTGGCGCCGGCAGAAAGTCTATCTTGTTGACTCTGTACAGCGGTACGTCGGCCTGCGTATCCCGGCTGGTATTGATGATGAAAAGGTCATCTTTTTTGTAGGCGTAGGTTTCGTCGTCGTCCAGCTGTGTCACCGGGTGTTCGTCGACTTCAACCTTACAGCGTTTGTGAATGCTGTTCATGATAAAAACGCCGTTATGCGTTCTTTGGCCGGCGAATGGCTCGTTGAAGTACTGAAACACCTTTCTGACTTCGTCGAGGGTGATGCCCCTTTTACCATCCAGCTTCTGCTTGGCGCTGTTGTACTGAAGGTTCAGTATGTTGGCCATCGTGGAGGCATGTTTTCTGTCGCCAACCCCTTTCAGAGTGAGCAACGCGCTGATTGCATCGATGTAATTTGGCGTTTTCTTCATGACAACCTTGGCTTTTTTGATGTTGACCGCGAGCGTGGCAAATCTGCGCGAGGACCCGTGCTGGATTATAGATGATGCCCCGGAGGTTGCGGTGATATCAGTTTGATTTTCCTTGGCAAACTCAGAATACACTCGATATCAAATAAAAAAACACTCAAAAGACATTCACATTTAATCGTTTGTATGGTTAATTAGCGCACATACTGTGTGATTCGCGTCCTGGGGGGGTTGCCAGTCTCACAAAATAAACCGCCTGCTCTTGTCTGTAAGCAGGGAGCAGGCGGCAAAAAAACGCGACGGCCAACACCAGGGCCATTGGCAGTATCGGGGATTACCCCTCGAGTCACTTTTCGTCTCCGCATCGACTTTTTCCTCGTTCTGCCGTTCTCTGCCGCAACGGGCTCCATTGAAAAACACTCTGCGTGAGTGCTGAACACCGCTATTCCCTCATCATGCCCGTCACCTGAGCCGATAAAACCGCCTGTTCGTGCGTGCCCTCAGGCGCAGGTTCCAGGATGGCCGTTGGTGAGGAACCGGAGTCGCGCAAGAGCGTCCGTGCGCGATCCGGGGTTGGATAAGGCGGGGCCATCGAGAGGGAGACGGCCCCGGCCGACACCGGGTTTGGCGGTCGGCAACGTCACTATAATCGGCGCGTTTGCCGGCGCCAGCGCCACCGTTCGGCATTGCGCGGCCGCTCCAGCGTTTTCTTCGCACGGCGGTAAACGTTGCCGCTTATTGCGCGCTGCGTCCCAGATAATCGTCCCAGTCTTTCCACACCGGCTGCAGCCCGGCGTTGCTGATGGCCTCGGCGACCTGCTGCGGCGTGCGGCCGTCGTGCGGCTCAAACTGTTCCAGCTCAGGCGGTACGTCGTCGGCATAGCCGCCGGGTTGCGTCTTGGATCCGGCGCTGACGCTATTGATCGCCACCGGGATCATATGATCGCGGAAGTACGGCGACTCTCGGGTAGACAGCGACAGCTCAACGTCCGGCGCGAACAGCCGGAAGGCGCAGATCAGCTGCACCAGCTGAGGCTCACTCATGATAGACGCGGGCTCAATGCCGCCGGCGCAGGGGCGCAGGCGTGGGAACGAGATCGAGTAGCGGCTCTGCCAATAGGTTTGCTGCAGGTAGAACAGGTGTTCCGCCAGCAGATAGCAGTCGGTTCGCCAGCTGTGGGACAGGCCGATTAACGCGCCGAGGCCGATCTTGTCGATCCCGGCGCGCCCCAGGCGATCCGGCGTGGCCAGGCGCCAATGGAAATCCTGCTTCTGGCCGCGCAGGTGGTGCTGCAGATAGGTGGCCGGATGGTAGGTTTCCTGATACACCAGCACGCCGTCCAGGCCCAGCGTTTTCAGTTCGGCGTATTCCTCCTGCGCCAGCGGCTGCACTTCCATCATCAGCGAGCTGAAGTGGCGGCGGATCGCCGGAATGTGCTGGCGGAAATAGTCCATGCCGACCTTGGTCTGATGTTCGCCGGTGACCAGCAACAGATGTTCGAACCCCAGCGCCTTGATGGCTTCGCACTCGCGTGCAATCTCCGCCGCATCCAGCGTTTTGCGCTTGATGCGGTTGCTCATCGAAAAGCCGCAGTAGGTGCAGTCGTTGGCGCACAGGTTGGACAGGTACAGCGGCACATAGAAGCTGACGACGTTGCCGAACCGCTGACGGGTCAGCAACTGCGCGCGTTGCGCCAACGGTTCCAGATACGGCGCGGCCGCGGGGGAGATCAGCGCCATAAAGTCGTCGCGCGTCAGCTTGTCGGCGTTCAATGCGCGTTCCACGTCGCGCGCCGTTTTGCCGTTGATGCGCAGCGTAATGTCGTCCCAGTCCAGCTGTTGCCAGCGGCTACTGAAATCGTCGGTCATCACTGCGCCTCCTCTGGCTGGCTGAGGAAAGCGGTCAGCGGGCTGGACGCGACCGCGCCGCGCTGGCTGGAGCCTAATCCTGCGCTGCGTGCCAGCTCGCCGGCCTCCAGCGCCAGGCGAAATGCCCGCGCCATCTGCACCGGATCGCGCGCCACGGCGATGGCGGTATTCACCAGCACCGCGTCGGCGCCCAGCTCCATCGCTTCCAGCGCGTGGCTTGGCGCGCCGATGCCGGCGTCTACCACCACCGGCACCTTGGCTTGCTCGATGATGATTTCGAGGAAGTCACGGGTGCGCAGACCGCGGTTGGAGCCGATAGGGGCGCCGAGCGGCATCACCGCTGCGCATCCCACTTCTTCCAGCCGTTTGCACAGCACCGGATCGGCGCCGCAGTAGGGCAGCACCACAAAACCGTCTTTCACCAGCGTTTCCGCCGCCTTCAGCGTTTCTATCGGATCCGGCAGCAGGTATTTCACATCGGGATGGATCTCCAGCTTCACCCAGTGGGTGCCGAGCGCTTCGCGCGCCAGTCGGGCGGCGAACACCGCTTCGGCGGCCGTTTTGGCGCCAGAGGTATTGGGCAACAGCCTGACGCCCAACTGTTGCAGCGGCGCCAAAATGGCGTCGTTGCCGCCGCGCAGATCGACGCGCTTCATGGCCATGGTCACCAGCTGTGAGCCGGAGGCCGCCAGCGCCTCCAACATCAGCGCCGGGGTGGCGAACTTGCCGGTGCCGGTGAACAGGCGCGAGGTAAAAGTGGTATCGGCGATTTTCAGCATGTCAGCCTCCGGCGATCGCTTGAAACAGCAAAATGTCGTCACCGTCCTGCACCTGATGGTCGGCCCAGTCGGCACGTGGGATGATGGTTTGGTTGATCGCCAGCGCGGTGCCCGGCTGGTGGCGTTCCAGCTGGGTCAGCAGGGCGGCGACGCTGAGCGGCTGTGCCAGCTCCAGCGGTTGGTCGTTCAGACGGATCTTCATGCGGCGCCTCCGCAGACCGGGCAGGCGCGGGTCCGGCTCAGCTGCAGCGTGCTCCAGCTCTGCTGCTTGCCGTCGAACAGCCGCAGCTTGCCGCTGAGGGAGGAAGGCAGGCCGGCCAGCATCTTGATGGCCTCCAGCGCTTGCAGAGTACCGATCACGCCCACCACCGGGCCGAGCACCCCGGCGGTGCGGCAGTTGCGCTGCGGTTCTTCCTGCTCCGGGTACAGGCAGGCGTAGCAGCCGTGCGCATAGGGCGGCTCGAGCACCAGCAGCTGGCCGCTGAAACCCACTGCGCTGCCGCTGATCAGCGGCTTGGCGGCGGCGATGCAGGCGGCGTTGACCTCATGGCGGGTCGCCATGTTGTCGCAGCAGTCCAGCACCAGATCGGCGCGGGCGACCGCGTCGCGCAGCGCTTGCCCTTGCAGCCGCTGCGCCAGCGGGATGGACTCCACCAACGGGTTCAACGCCTGCAGATGGCGTTGCGCCAGCGCCGCTTTGCCGGTGGCGGTATCGGCGCTGCGGTACAGGATTTGCCGCTGCAGGTTGGTGACGTGCAGCGTGTCGTCGTCGGCCAGCAGCAGCGTGCCGACCCCGGCGGCGGCCAGATACAGCGAAGCCGGGGACCCCAGCCCCCCCAGGCCGACGATCAGCACCGTGGCGCGCTTGAGTTTTTCCTGACCTTCCGGGCCGACATCCTCCAGCAGCAGCTGGCGGCTGTAGCGCAGGAACTCCCGATCGTTAAGCATCGTTCGGCTCCTTACCTTCGATCAGCCGCAGCAGTTCGGCCGTCGCCGCGCGCCAGTCCGGCGCCTGGGTGATGGCGCTGACCACCGCCACGCTGCCGACGCCGCACGCCAGCACCGCCGGTACGCGATCGATACTGATCCCGCCGATCGCCACCGTCGGGTAATCCGCCAAACCGGCGATGTGGCGTTTTAACTCCGCCAGCCCCTGCGGCGCCGAAGGCATGTCTTTGGTTTGGGTGGGGAAGATGTGCCCCAGCGCGATGTAGGAGGGTTTCACCGCCAGCGCGCGCGCCAGCTCGGCATCGTCATGGGTGGAAACGCCGAGCCGCAGCCCGGCGCGGTGAATAGCCGCCAGATCGGTGGTATCGAGATCTTCCTGGCCCAGATGCACGCCGTAGGCGCCGTGCCTGATCGCCAGCCGCCAGTAATCGTTGATGAACAGCCGCGCCTGATAACGCCGACCCAGCGTGATGGCGGCGGCGATATCCTCTTCGACCTGCTCGTCCGGCAGATCCTTGATGCGCAGCTGGATCGTGGTAACGCCGGCCTCCAGCAGGCGAGCGATCCACGCCACGCTGTCGACGACCGGGTAAAGCCCCAGTTTGTGGGGCGTCGCCGGGAAGGGCGTCGTGATATCAGTCATTGCTCGTCTCCTCCTGCAGATTGCCGGCGCTGTGATACAGCTCGCTGCCGCGGGCGCGGAACTCGGCGGACATTTTCTCCATGCCGGTCAGCTGCACCTCGATCGGTTTGGCGGCCTCTTGGGCGGCGGCGTAGTCGCGCACCTCTTGTGAAATCTTCATCGAGCAGAATTTCGGTCCGCACATCGAGCAGAAGTGGGCGACCTTGCCGGACTCCTGCGGCAGGGTTTCGTCGTGATAGGCACGCGCGGTGGCCGGATCGAGCGCCAGATTGAACTGATCTTCCCAGCGGAATTCGAAACGCGCCTTGGACATGGCGTTATCGCGAATTTGCGCGCCCGGATGGCCTTTGGCCAGATCGGCTGCGTGGGCGGCGATCTTGTAGGTGATCAGGCCCTGTTTGACGTCCTCTTTATTCGGCAGGCCGAGGTGCTCTTTCGGCGTGACGTAACACAGCATGGCGCAGCCGAACCAGCCAATCATCGCCGCGCCGATGCCGGAGGTGAAATGGTCATAGCCCGGGGCGATATCGGTGGTCAGCGGGCCAAGGGTGTAGAACGGCGCTTCGTGGCAATGTTCCAGCTCTTCGGTCATGTTGCGGCGGATCATCTGCATCGGCACGTGGCCCGGGCCTTCAATCATCACCTGTACGTCGTATTCCCAGGCGATTTTGGTCAGCTCGCCCAGCGTATGCAGCTCGGCGAACTGGGCCTCGTCGTTGGCGTCCTGAATCGAGCCGGGGCGCAGGCCGTCGCCGAGCGACAGCGAAACGTCGTAGGCGGCGCAGATCTCGCAGATTTCACGGAAGTGCTGATAGAGGAAGTTTTCCTGATGGTGCGACAGACACCATTTGGCCATGATCGAGCCGCCGCGCGACACGATGCCGGTCAGGCGTTTGGCGGTCATCGGCACGTAGCGCAGCAGCACGCCGGCGTGGATGGTGAAGTAATCGACCCCTTGTTCAGCCTGTTCCAGCAGCGTATCGCGGAACATCTCCCAGGTGAGGTTTTCCGCCACGCCGTTGACCTTCTCCAGCGCCTGGTAGATAGGCACGGTGCCGATGGGCACCGGGCTGTTGCGCAGGATCCACTCGCGGGTTTCGTGAATATAGCGGCCGGTGGAGAGATCCATCACGGTGTCTGCGCCCCAGCGGGTGGCCCACACCAGCTTCTCCACCTCTTCTTCGATCGACGATGTGACCGCCGAGTTGCCGATATTGGCGTTCACCTTCACCAGGAAATTGCGGCCGATGATCATCGGCTCCGCCTCCGGGTGATTGATGTTGGCGGGGATGATGGCGCGGCCGGCGGCCACTTCCTGGCGCACGAACTCCGGCGTGATGTTGTCCGGCAGGTTGGCGCCCCAGCCCTGGCCCGGATGCTGGTGGCGCAGCACCTCGCCGCGAATGCGTTCGCGCCCCATGTTTTCACGGATGGCGATGAACTCCATCTCCGGGGTGACGATGCCGGCGCGGGCATAGTGCAGTTGGGTCACGCACTTGCCCGGCAACGCCTTGCGCGGCAGCGGCAGATGTTCGAAGCGCAGGTGATCCAGCCCCTCGTCCGCCAGACGCTGTTGGGTGAAGCCGGAACTGGCGCCGCTCAGGGTCGCGGTATCGCCGCGCGCGTCGATCCAGCCGGCGCGCAGCTTGGCCAGGCCGGCGTGCACATCGAGCTCGGCCTGCGGATCGCCGTATGGGCCCGCGGTGTCATATACCGGGATCGCCTCGTTCTGTTCATACTGCGGGCTATCTTTGCTGCCGCCGACCAGGGTCGGACTGAGCTGAATTTCGCGCATCGGCACCTGGATATCGCGGCGCGAGCCCTGCAGGTAGATGCGGCGTGAGTTTGGGAAAGCCATGCCTTGCAGCGTGTCGATAAACTGCTGGGCGGCTTCGCGTTGCGCTTTACGGGCGCGCGGTGGATTAACGTTAGACATAGCAAGTTCCTACCAGTGTGTTGGGTTGGGAAAGTTGCTTGTCTGGAGCTCGGAGGGAGTAATGATGGTGGCCGATAAGGCTGGGCGCCCGCAAGGGGAAGGCCGTGCCTGTGGCGATAGATTACTCTTGTTCCCTTCGCGGGTATTAACCCGATCAGGTTCCGCGGATCCCGAATTAACGGTCTCAGCCTGGCTGATTCGATGAACAAATCAGGCGCTAGGCACTCCGACAAGATGCCCCCCAGTATAGGAGGGATAAGAAAAAAAACTATAAAATTTTAACGCGCCGGATCCAGCGCCTGGTCTGGCAGCGGTTGCTGCGCGGCCTCCGCTTCCAACAGGATCAGCTTATCTTCCAGCGCAAAGCGCGCCGCCAGCGTTTCGCCGATATCCGACAAGGCCTGATGGAATTCCAGACAGACCTCCTGATCGATATCCACTTCGGTATAGCGATCGTGGAACGCCATGATCTGTTCGGTATTGGCCCATAGCTTGGGGTAGATGTTCACCGCCAGCGACATTTTCGGACTGGCTGCGCCTTCCACTTGTTTGATAATTCTGTCATAGATATGAAAATGCCCTGCTGAGAGGTAATCCACCAGGTTATGGCAAAAGTTCTCCAGCGCTTTTTCATTCAGCGGCGTATGCTTTTCTTTATTCGGTTTGAGGCCTACCAGCGTGCAGTAGGCGACCAGCAACTGCTTGCGGGCCTGAAGCCATTGATCAACTAATTCATTACTACCGCCAACGCGCTGAGTCAGCCTTTCCAAACGGTTGAGCATGTTTGACTCCGTGTAAGTAACAAAAGTAACCGGTAAGTTATTAAAATGTAACAAAGCCGATTTGTAGAGTGCCAGTGAAGCTGAGGTTGTGCAACAACGATATGGAACTTGCATTAACGGGCAATGAAAACGGCTGGTGGATCGTCAGCCATGAAAGCAAACTTTGGTTACCGAACGGTGAATTGCCGTCAGGAACGGCCGCCGCCCTCGGGCTGCAGGGCCACATGGCGCGCGTCATCGGTGAGTGGGAGGGCGCGCCGGTCTGGCTGGTGCGCCAGGCGATGCCGCGGGAGATGGGATCGGTGCGTCAGCTGTTGGATCAGGATCGCGGTCTGTTCCAGCTTGCCGGGCGTGGCGTGCAGCTGGCGGATTTCTACCGCTCCCATCGCTATTGCGGCTACTGCGGCCATGAGATGCATCTCAGCCGCACCGAAAGCGCCTGCCTCTGCGGCCACTGCAAAGAACGGTACTACCCGCAGATTGCGCCCTGCGTGATCGTCGCCATTCGGCGCGACGATCAGATCCTGCTGGCACAGCACGTGCGCCATCGCGGCGGTATCCACACGGTGCTGGCCGGTTTCGTCGAAGTGGGCGAAACGCTGGAGCAGGCGGTGGCGCGCGAAGTGATGGAAGAGAGCAATATCGAAATCAAGAACCTGCGCTACGTCACTTCACAACCCTGGCCGTTCCCACACTCGCTGATGATGGCCTTTATGGCCGATTACCATCAGGGCGACCTTCGTCACGATCCCAAGGAGCTGCTCAACGCCGGCTGGTATCGCTACGACCAACTGCCGCTGTTGCCGCCGCCCGGCACCGTGGCGCGCCGGTTGATTGAGGACACCGTGGCGCTGTGCCGGGAAGAATAATGTACAATGGCCGGCAGATTATTAAGGGAGCCCCATAAATGACTGAGTTGAAGAACGATCGCTACCTGCGCGCGCTGTTGCGCCAGCCGGTGGATGTGACCCCCGTATGGATGATGCGCCAGGCCGGTCGTTATTTGCCGGAATACAAGGCGACCCGCGCCCAGGCCGGTGATTTCATGTCGCTGTGCAAGAACGCGGAGCTGGCCTGTGAGGTTACGCTGCAGCCGCTGCGCCGCTATGCGCTGGACGCCGCCATTCTGTTCTCCGACATTCTCACCATTCCCGACGCCATGGGGCTTGGCCTGTACTTTGAAGCCGGCGAAGGCCCGCGTTTCAGCTCACCTATCACCTGCCGTGCCGACGTCGACAAACTGCCGGCGTTCGATCCGGAAGTGGAGCTGGGCTATGTGATGAACGCGGTGCGCACCATCCGCCGCGAGCTGAAGGGCGAAGTGCCGCTGATCGGCTTCTCCGGCAGCCCGTGGACGCTGGCTACCTATATGGTTGAAGGCGGGAGCAGCAAGGCCTTCACCAAGCTGAAAAAGATGATGTATGCCGAGCCGGCCACGCTGCACCTGTTGCTGGACAAGCTGGCGGACAGCGTGATCCTGTACCTCAACGCCCAAATCAAGGCCGGCGCGCAGTCGGTGATGGTGTTCGACACCTGGGGCGGGGTGCTGACCGGGCGCGATTACCGCGAGTTCTCGTTGCACTACATGCACAAGATCGTCGATGGCCTGCTGCGTGAAAATGACGGCCGCCGCGTGCCGGTGACGCTGTTTACCAAAGGCGGCGGGCAGTGGCTGGAGGCGATGGCCGCTACCGGCTGCGATGCGCTGGGGCTGGACTGGACCACCGATATCGCCGACGCGCGTCGGCGCGTGGGCGACACAGTGGCGCTGCAGGGCAATATGGATCCGTCGATGCTCTATGCTTCTCCGGCGCGCATCGCGGAAGAGGTGGAGACCATTCTGGCCGGTTTTGGCCACGGTAACGGTCATGTGTTCAACCTGGGCCACGGCATCCATCAGGATGTGCCGCCTGAGCACGCCGGCGCCTTCGTCGAGGCGGTGCACGCGCAGTCGGCGAAATACCACCGTTAAGGATTCGATGTGACCGATATGCAGGCCCTGCGCGCCGAACAGCTGCGGCGCGCTGCTGAAGTCATTCGCTACGACGATCTGCCGGCCGAACCGCCGGCCTTCATCGCCGGCGCTGACGTGGGCTTCGAGCAGGAGGGGGCGGTGACGCGTGCCGCCATCGCCATACTGCGCTATCCGTCGCTGGAGCTGGTGGAATATCAGGTGGCGCGCATCGCCACCGTCATGCCTTATATCCCGGGCTTCCTGTCGTTTCGCGAATACCCGGCGCTGTTGGCCGCCTGGGCACAGCTGCGGCAAAAGCCGGGGCTGATCTTCGTCGATGGCCACGGCGTTTCACATCCGCGGCGCCTCGGCGTCGCCAGCCATTTCGGCCTGCTGGTCGATGTACCGACCATCGGCGTGGCCAAGAAGCGCCTGTGCGGCAAATTCACGCCGCTGGAGGCCGCCGTCGGCGCGCTGGCACCGTTGGAAGATAAGGGGGAACAGCTGGGCTGGGTATGGCGCAGCAAGGCACGCTGCAACCCGCTGTTCATCTCTACCGGTCACCGCGTGGGTGCCGACAGCGCACTGGCGTGGGTGCAGCGCTGTATGGCGGGCTACCGTTTGCCGGAGCCCACCCGCTGGGCCGACGCTATCGCTTCGCGCCGTCCGGCGTTTCAGCGTTGGTTGCAGCAGCATCCGGAGGTGTCGCCATGAGCGATTTCGGGTACACTGCGCCGCAGATAACGCGTAAGAGAGTAAAGCATGCTACGTAACCCGATTCATTTACGTCTGGAACGGCACGAGGCTTGGCAACATTTGACCTTTATGGCCAGTTTGTGCGAGCGTATGTACCCGAATTACCAGATGTTCTGCAAACAGACCGAGTTCGGCGATCCGGCGATTTATCGCCGCATTCTGGATTTGGTGTGGGAAACGCTGGTGGTGAAGGACGCCAAGGTCAACTTCGACAGCCAGCTCGAGAAGTTGGAAGAGGCGATTCCGTCGGCGGAAGATTACGATCTTTACGGCGTTTACCCGGCAATTGATGCCTGTATCGCATTAGGGGAACTGATCCATTCGCGGCTCGGCGGGGAGACGCTGGAGCACGCCATCGCCATCAGCGAAACATCGATTCGCACCGTGGCGATGTTGGAAATGACTCAAGCCGGCAGGGAAATGACCGACGAAGAGTTGGGAAGTTTGCCTGCGGTAGAGGAAGAATGGGACATTCAATGGGAAATTTTCCGCCTGTTGGACGCCTGTGAAGAGCGCGATATAGACCTGATCAAGGGGCTGCGATCCGACCTGCGAGAGGCCGGTGTCAGCAACATCGGGATAAATTTAGCGCAATAAGGCAACAAAACGTGATTTAACGCCTGATTTGTCATGCCTTAAGGCTTCACATCCGCACCCTGTCTGGTCTACATTTGGGGGGCGTAAAAAAAGTGGCTATCGGTGCGTGTATGCAGGAGAGTGCTGTCAATCGGCATATCCGTCGCACTCGATGCTTTGCAAACGATAAACACACTGTAAGGATAACTTATGAACAAGACTCAACTGATTGATGTAATCGCGGACAAGGCTGACCTTTCCAAAGCACAAGCTAAACTGGCTCTGGAATCCACCCTGGCTGCTATTACTGAGTCTCTGAAAGAAGGTGATGCAGTACAATTGGTTGGCTTCGGTACTTTCAAAGTAAACCATCGTAGCGAGCGCACTGGCCGCAACCCACAGACTGGCAAAGAAATCAAAATCGCAGCAGCCAACGTGCCTGCGTTCGTTTCTGGCAAAGCACTGAAAGACGCTGTTAAATAAGACCGCGCCTCGGTGAAAAGATTAAACAGAGGGGCGATGGCGCCCCTTTTGTTTACTCGTCGGGTGCTCATGGCCGCCGGCATCGCCCTCGGTCTGAGCGCCTGCAGTTTCCATTCCGATATTCCCAGCTTTACCGCCAGCGGCTTTGTGGCCGATCAAGGCGTGATACGCCTGTGGCGTAAAGACGATGAGCAACATCGCCCGCAGGTGCTGGTCAGCGTCTACAGTCCCTACCGCGGACCGGGTACCATCACCACGCTGTACACCTATCAGGGCGACGTGCTGCGCCAAATCAAACGCAACGACGCCGACGGCGATCGAGATTCCATTCAACTGCGCTTTGCCGACGACGGCACGGTGAGCTTTATGCAGCGCCAGCTTGCGACACGCCGCGAACCGCTGACCCGCGATGAAATCGCCCTGTATCAATATCAGGCGCGACGTATCCTCGAAGTCAGCAATGCGCTGCGCGCCGGCAAGGTCAAATTGCTGCAGGGGCGTTGGTTGCAGGGCGAAGTGCAAACCTGCGACGGGCAGCGCTTAAAACCCGGGTTGGATGCTTCCGCCATCGCCTGGATCGAAAAACGCGCCCGCAGCAGCAGCCGGCCGGTGAGCGTCGCCTGGTTGGAAGCGCCGGAAGGCAGCGAGCTGCTGCTGGTGGCGAACGACGACTTCTGCAGCTGGGAACCGAAAGAAGACCAGCTATAAAAAAGGCCCCGCGCTGCGGAGCCTCTTGTCATGACCTTATCAGGTCAAATCACTTGCCGCGCGCAATCGCGCGATAACCGATATCTTTGCGGCAGAAGCTGCCCGGCCACTGGATGCCTTCCGCCAGCTGATAGGCGCGTTGTTGCGCCTGCGCCACGGTGTCGCCCAGCGCCGTCACGCACAGAACGCGGCCGCCGCTGGTGACGACGTCATCGCCCTGCAGGCGCGTGCCGGCATGGAAGACCTTACCGTCGGCGCTTTCCTGTTGCGGCAGCCCCTGGATCACCTCGCCGTTGCGATAGTCACCCGGATAACCGCCGGCCGCCAGCACCACGCCGAGCGCAGGGCGCTCGTCCCAGTCGGAGGTTTTCTCGTTCAGGCGGCCTTCGGCTCCCGCCAGGCACAGTTCCACCAGATCGGAACGCAGGCGCAGCATGATCGGCTGGGTTTCCGGATCGCCGAAACGACAGTTGAATTCGATCACCTTCGGCTGGCCGTCGGCGGCGATCATCAGGCCGGCGTAAAGGAAGCCGACGTAGGTGTTGCCTTCCGCCGCCATGCCGCGCACCGTCGGCCAGATCACCTGGTCCATGGCGCGCCGGTGGATTTCGTCGGTCACGACCGGTGCGGGAGAATAGGCGCCCATGCCGCCGGTGTTCGGGCCGGTGTCGCCGTCGCCGACGCGCTTGTGATCCTGGCTGGTGGCCATCGGCACCACGTTCTCGCCGTCGACCATCACGATGAAGCTGGCCTCTTCACCGTCAAGGAACTCTTCCACCACGATGCGATGGCCGGCGTCGCCGAAGGCGTTGCCGGCCAACATGTCGCGCACCGCCTCTTCCGCTTCCTGCAGCGTCATCGCGACGATCACGCCTTTACCGGCCGCCAGGCCATCGGCCTTGATGACGATCGGCGCGCCTTTGCGGCGCACATAGGCCAGCGCCGGCTCCACCTCGGTGAAGTTTTCATATTCGGCGGTCGGGATGCGGTGGCGCGCCAGGAAATCCTTAGTGAAAGCTTTGGAGCCTTCGAGCTGCGCGGCGGCCTGCGTCGGGCCGAAGATTTTCAGACCGGCGGCCTGGAAGGCGTCGACCACGCCAATCACCAGCGGGGCTTCCGGCCCAACGATGGTCAGACCGATGTCATGGCTCTGGGCGAAAGCGACCAGGGCGGGGATATCGGTGGCGGCGATCGCCACGTTCTCCAGATTGGCTTCCAGCGCGGTGCCGGCATTGCCCGGCGCAACGTAGACTTTATCCGCCAGCGGAGACTGGGCGGCTTTCCAGGCCAGCGCGTGCTCGCGCCCGCCGTTGCCGATAATCAAAATGTTCATCAGGGGCTCCACGAATGGCGTGCGCCGAAGCGCACGCGGCAAAAGGAATTAATGGCGGAAATGACGCATGTCGGTGAAGATCATCGCGATGCCGTGTTCGTTGGCGGCGGCGATCACTTCGTCGTCGCGGATCGAGCCGCCAGGCTGGATCACGCAGGTGATGCCGACTGCAGCTGCGGCATCGATGCCGTCACGGAACGGGAAGAAGGCGTCGGAGGCCATGGCGGATCCTTTCACTTCCAGCCCTTCGTCGCTCGCTTTGATGCCGGCGATCTTGGCGGAATAAACGCGGCTCATCTGGCCGGCGCCTATGCCGATGGTCATGTTGTCACGTGCATAAACGATGGCGTTGGATTTCACGAACTTGGCCACTTTCCAGCAGAACAGCGCGTCACGCAGTTCCTGTTCGGTCGGCTGGCGCTCGGATACCACGCGCAGATCGGCGGCGGTCACCATGCCGAGATCGCGATCCTGTACCAGCAGCCCGCCGTTGACGCGCTTGAAGTCCAGCCCCGCCACGCGTTGCTGCCACTGGCCGCAGGCCAGCACGCGCACGTTCTGTTTGGCGGCCAGCAGGGAGCGCGCTTCCTGAGTGACGTTTGGCGCGATGATCACTTCCACGAACTGGCGGCTGATGATCGCCTGCGCGGTGGCGGCGTCCAGCTCGCGGTTAAAGGCGATGATGCCGCCGAAGGCGGAAGTCGGGTCGGTTTGGTAAGCGCGCTCATAGGCGGCGAGGATGTCGTCGCCGATCGCCACGCCGCAAGGGTTGGCGTGCTTGACGATCACGCAGGCCGGTTCGGCGAACTCTTTCACGCATTCCAGCGCGGCGTCGGTATCGGCGATGTTGTTATAGGAGAGTGCTTTGCCCTGCAACTGCTCGGTGGTCGCGACGGACGCTTCCTTTACCTCTTCTTCTATATAGAAGGCGGCTTGCTGGTGGCTGTTCTCACCGTAACGCATATCCTGCTTCTTGATGTAGTTGAGGTTCAGGGTACGAGGGAAGCGGCCAGACGGCTGTTCGGTCTCGCCGTGGTACGCCGGCACCAGCGCGCCGAAGTAGTTGGCGATCATGCTGTCGTAGGCGGCGGTGTGTTCGAAGGCCTTGATGGCGAGATCGAAGCGGGTGGCATAGCGCAGCGAGCCGTCGTTGTTGTCCATCTCGGTAATGATGGCGGCGTAGTCGCTGCTCTTCACCACGATGGCGACGTCTTTATGGTTCTTGGCGGCGGAGCGCACCATGGTCGGGCCGCCGATATCGATATTTTCGACCGCGTCTTCCAGCGAGCAATCTGGGCGCGCCACGGTTTGGGCGAACGGGTACAGATTGACGACCACCATGTCGATAGGCTGGATGTCATGCTGATTCATGACCGCGTCGTCCTGGCCGCGGCGGCCGAGGATACCGCCGTGAACTTTCGGGTGCAGGGTCTTTACTCGTCCGTCCATCATCTCCGGGAAGCCGGTATAGTCGGAAACTTCGGTAACGGGCAGACCGGCGTCTGCCAGCAGGCGGGCGGTGCCGCCGGTTGAGAGCAGTTCAACGCCGCGCTGGGAAAGCGCTTCGGCGAATTCAACGATACCGGCTTTGTCAGACACGCTGAGCAGAGCCCGGCGGATTGGACGAGGTTGTTGCATGGTTTTATCCCTTGGCTTTGAGTCGCAATTAAAGAGCGTTACGTGAATGTCCACCTCGTTCTCTCTATAAAGCGCGGTTTTCTGCCTTATAAAGGGAGGGACAGGCACAAATTCAGGTAACGCCCCCGTAAAAAGGGGGATCGTTTCGTCGCGGGGAATTGTAGCGAAAACGTTTGCGTGGCGCTCGTAAATTTTCCGTACAAATCGCATCTGTGGATAACACTGTGTGCAAGTGGGTATAAAGCGGGGTTTTGCTGTGGAATGCAGCTAACGATCGTTTTTGCTGAAAATACCTGTTGCGGCCTGCGAGGAACTCCCTATAATGCGCCTCCATCGACACGGAACATGTGAACAACTTCACAGAGTATCCGGGGGTCGCAGAGAAAAAATCCTGAAAATTAGGGTTGACTCTGAAAGAGGAAAGCGTAATATACGCCACCTCGAGTTAGCAAGCGAAAGCGCCTAACTCACTGCTCTTTAACAATTTATCAG